>CAZDRL010000031.1:0-23908 GCA_964508035.1 uncultured Desulfuromonas sp. | reverse complement strand
TGCCATGAAATGCCCGGTATGCAAAAACCACAAGGATGCAAACATCTCTTTACATGCTGCAGGCTTCTACGCGGGAATTACAGAATGCGACGTATGCGGCACTGTATGGTCCTCAAACCACGGCCTGCAGAAAGTTGTCAAGGACACCCAAACCAAGTCGTTTCTGGAGGGAACTTCGGAAAACGTCGAGGGGGACGATTACGTATACAACTAGCCTCAGTGGCTGGACCCTGCAGGCGTCCACTCAACCTCTTAAAACGCGGCAAGCTCCGAGAATGGTATAAATACCAACGCGAAGCTTGCCGTTTTTCATGAATCAGTTATGTCACTTCAACCCCTTTAAGTGAGGGCCTGGAGGTACGCGGCGGTAGTTTCGCGCCGTTCCCTCTCAATGGCGCGCGGGTCTACTTCAACAAATTTCTCATCCGGGGTTACCTTAAAAATCGGCTGCCCCTTGGACACAATTATACCGTCCCCCTTGTCAATGAGGATCTTGTCCACAGTGCCTGAAAATGGCGCTGGGATCTTGTTGAACATCTTCATAACTTCAAGAATAAACAGTGGTTGCCCCTTTTTAAAGTGCTCCCCTTCTTTAATGAACGGGGGCATCCCTGGTGCTTCCTGGGCGTAATACATGCCGCCACCCGGGGTGACAATCTCATCTTCTTTAGTGGTTAGAGGGGGCACGAGCACTTTCATCATCTGCGTCTGCAAGACTGAATCGTGCAGATACTCGGGGATGGTCACCTCCAGGTTCTCCTCCACCTTGAAGTCAAAAAAGTTGGTCTTCACTCCCACCAGGTACAGGAGCCCCATCAACTCATTTCCGGCTTCAAAACCTATGTGTGCCGCCCGAATAGCATCCCACTCTGCCTCACTGAAGCCACCTTGAGGTTTCTCATTTTCCAGCAGGGTGTTCAGGGTCTCAAAATCATCTAGATCGCCAGGAAAATGCTCCCGCAGACCGGTGTAGAAGGAGATCGCTTTTTCCAAATGTTCATGATCGTGGGACCAGATCACATCGGACGCCGGCGCATCGGGGCGCATAGTCATATTCAGATATTCATAGGTTTCGGCGATAATCAACTGCGGATTCCGCAACCACTTGAGCTTGCGCCCTTTCATGCAGAAGTTTTTCCGATTCAGACTGAGCCACCCTGACAACAGGTGTGGATCGTCGAGGATTATCTGCAGCGGCCTGGTTAGCAGGGTACCGTTGCGGTCAAGAATATCGGAGACCGCTTTTTTAAGCTCAGGATTGTCGGAGTTTGCAGTTACATAGCGCTTTTTTAAGGACAAAAACGCTACTACCGGATCTATCTTGGCGGCCTCCTGCTTCAAGCATCCCATCAAGGTCAGATACGGCACCACAAAACGGGTGGTGGGTTTAGCCATTACATTGTTGCCAATAAACCAATTCACCAGCCCGTAGTGGAACTCAAGGTTGGTGGCCAGATTCGTGCCATAGATGGTGGTGCGGCGCAACACTTCAGATAGATGCTTAAAGCTTTCGAGGCGGTCATCTGCCTTGGTCAGCAGTAAAGCGATGTTGGAGTCATATGCGCCAGATACGGTATAACGCATAAATTGTCCGGTATCGGGATTTGCGGTACAGATCCCCTGATCGTCACGAATCTCCCCTTCAATGGGGTCTGACCAATAGCGGATAACCCCACCCGCGGATGGAGACAATGAGCTATCTGTCGCGTTAAGACGTGCTTCAACCGCAGCACCGAAACGCGGCACCCGCTCCGGGCGGGGCAAGCGCTCTTTGTGCATGGCAAGCAATGCCATAGCCTCGACTAGCGACTCGACAATGAAGAAATCCTCTTTATCCTCTGGATTGGTAAATTTCAGAGTGTAGACCAGCTCAGTTACCCGATGTTCTACCTGAATACGGGTATTTACTTCCATGAAGTAATAACGCTGACGATCGACAATGCACTCAAAAGTGGAAGCGGAATCGAGCCCTACCGCCTCACCAAAGCGCTCTGACTCCTCTTCCATCCGCTTGAGGATCTCCAGATCTACTTCCAGGGCTTTGGCGGCAACATCATCGCCGACAGAGCGCGCCTTTTCCACTTCACGCGCCAACCCTTCCTGAGTTACCGACATCTCCAGCAACTTCTGTTCGTGCATCTGCAAAGAGCAATCGCGCCCCCCCAGTGCGATACACCAGTCTCCATTGCCAAGCAGCTGAATTTCGTTGTGGCGTGTCTGTTCGATATTGAGCTCAACCAGCACGTTTTTGTTATCCCCAACACCGCCAGCCTTAACCTCGTTCAACACTTCCCGCACCAAACCTGGTGCTTCGGAAGCAGCCTTGGCGATATCTGCTGCGGTGGGCTCATCTTTAGCCAACAGTGAGGCACCCAGAATACGTTGCCCTTTACCACCACCGCCGCCAATAGCCTTCAGGCGGATGCGTGAGCCGGGATAATCGCGGAACATGGCAGCACATTCGATTTCCACCTGCTTGCACAGTTCCTGAATGGAAAACAGATCAATCCCTTTTTTGTACGCTGCCGCCAGAATGTGATCTGCCAGGTCGGTGAGGCTCAGATCGGCATTGTTTAATACTGGCGCATCGCACTTAAGCCCTTTAGATTTAACCAGCGCGAGGAGGCTCTCACGGGTGGAGTATTTAGTGACAAGGGTGCGTGCGGTGACGTTGTCGATTCCAGGAGTAACTGAAACACCAACCTTGAGGGCGGTGCGTTTTGCCTCATCCTTTTTACCCGCGCCGCGCTGGGTTTCGCTACAGGGGCCGATAAATTTAAGTCCAGCCTCTTCTATCGCGGCAACAAATTCGTCATCTTCAGCCATGAAACCGTAACCGGCAAAGATAGAATCGTAGCCATTTTCAAGAGCAATGCCGATAATCTGCCCGATGCGCTCGACGCGCTCCTCCTTACTTGCGCCACTGTAGTCGGGCACGCGATGCACGCGGCGATTATCTGTCAGGGTACGCAGTTCGGGTGACAACGCATTGGGGTAGACGATGGAGTCTTTCTCAGACAGAAGGATGCCGTAGTGGGTAATTCCCATCTCTGTATACACATCGATCGCCTCTTTCCGGATCGGACCACGACATACGATCAGCGGCTTTAACTCTGCGCAGGAGAAGGAACGTACCCACTCCGACTCAGACTCTCCCAAACGGCGATCACGGTGGATCAACGGATTATCAACGTAGTAATTTTGATTCTGTAATGTATTTTTTGCCATGGGCTTCATCTCCAGTTCCATGGGGTTGTCAAAACGGGCGTATTAGGGCTGGGTTTCAGCTCGCTTAATGAAATTCGCGCTGAACAGACTGCCATGCGCTTGGCTTGTAGTGGCGCAGGAAGAAGTTCATATTTCTCCCCAGTTCATGGCGCAGGTCTGTCGGCATAACCAGAGAAGAGATAGAACCCAGCGCCAAGCCCTCTTTCGGATTCATCAGCTCTTTTTCGTAGCGGGTGTTGAGCTTCGCCTCCTCCTGCTGTAACCACATGGCGGCCTGGTTCTCACTTTCACGCTTCGCCTCAATATGATCGAGCCCGGCGGCAACCAAGCGATCAATTCCGCGCTGCACCATTCCAGGTACTGCACCACGTACTTTGCGCAGTTCATCTTTATACACAAACTCTTTGCCCGCCGGTCCCATAACGGCCAGACGCGTAGTGGGCAGAGCCAACACCAGGTCTGCACCAGTGGGGTAGTTGTTGTACGAAGCATACGCGCCCCCATAGGCATTGCGCAGAATCAGCAGAATTCTGGGGGTGCGTACATCCACGATAGAGTCAAGCATGGAGCGCCCAGCCTGCACAATGCCGCGCGCTTCCTGTTCGCGCCCGGGGAGGAAACCGGTGGTGTCTTCCATGAAAATCAGAGGAATATTATAGATGTTACAGAAACGGACAAAACGGGCGATTTTCAAGGCGGAATCGCAATCAATCTGACCGGAGGATACCGCGGAGTTATTCGCAACAAAGCCCACAACGTTACCACCCAAGCGCCCGAATGCAGTAACAGCCTCACGTGCTCTGGTGGGCTGAAGCTCAAAATAGTCGCCGTGGTCACACACCTGCTGAATGATAATAGACACATCGAAAGGGGTGTTGAAACCGGTGGGAGAGTTGAAGGCTTTTTTCAGTAAGGTGTTGATCTCCCAGGTTTTGCGCTCCAGTGGATCTGTAGTTTCGAGCGCTGGCGCCATGCTGTGGTTGTTGTCGGGCAGATACCCGAGCAGATGCACCGCGGTGCGGAGCGCAGAGGTTTCATCTTCCACGGTAAGGTCGGCGACGCCTGTAGCACCGTGAACCTTGGGGCCTCCCAAATCTTCGGGGGAGATATCTTCCCCCAGTACCGACTTCACCACGCCTGGACCAGTAAGACCGAAAAAGGTGTCTTTCGGCTGAATCACAAAACTGCCCTGGCGCGGCAGGTAAGAACCGCCGCCGGCATTAAAGCCGAACATACACATAATGCTGGGAACCACGCCACTGATCTTGCGCAGAGAGGTAAACGCTTCGGCATACCCATCTAAGCCGCCAACTCCGGCGGGGACAAAAGCCCCGGCGCTATCGTTCATGCCGATGACGGGGATCCCCTTTTCGCCAGCCATATTGAACAGTTTTGCCAGCTTGCTGCCGTTGGTGGCATCGATGGAACCGGCGCGCACGGTAAAATCGTGCCCGTAAAAAGCCACATCGCGCCCTTTAACGTTTAATATCCCGGTAACTAGAGAGGCTCCATCCAGGTTGGGCCCCCAGTTCTGGAAGTGGATATTGGGTTCCTCTTTGGTTAAAACCCGGAGTCGCTCCCACACCGTCATGCGCTGCTTGAAATGCTGTTTTTCTATCTGCCCTACCGGCACCGACTTGATGGGGCGTTCCATCAATTCGTGCCCTTCTTTCATCGCCTCTTCATACGGCCCCTTCTCTCCAGGGACTTCCCCGGGGATGGTAAACTCAACATCTTCAGGTGGGGCAAGGGGGTTCTCCAGCGAGGGTATCAGCACTTTTTTTGCCATAATTCATCCATCCTTTATTGTTATAAATAACGCTTACTGGCCGCTCCCACACGGAATAAGGGAGAGTGTCCAGCCAGGCTGTCGAGAAAGAATACAGACCCTATGTTATATGCTGCGTGTTAATATATGTGTATACGTCGGGAGTTCACTGATTGATAGCAGAATCGAAAGAGAAGCAGGCACAGCATCCATCCTGACTTCTTCGCATCAGTTTGAAATATCAGCGTGTTACTATTGCGAGCACCTGCACTTCGTTGCCATCATAGGAGAGCAGGCGATGTTTCATAGAGGAGTCAAAGTAGATCGCATCCCCAGCTTCGAGCTTGATGCGCTCATCATCCAAGAGAACTTCTGCGGTTCCCTTCATCACAAGGAGAAACTCTTCCCCTTCATGGTTGTACATGGTTTCATCGGTACTGCGCTCCTCGACGGTAACCACAAAGGGCTCCATCTTTTTGTTCAGCTTGTGTACCGAGAGCGCTTCATACGTGTATCCATGCCCCTTGCCAGCCTTGGAAATAACTCGACTAACCACACGCCGATCGGATACGCGCACCACCTCATAGCGACGCGGATCTTCCTCCTCTTCAAAGAAATGGCCAATCTTCACCTCGAAGAAGCGCGCTATTTTGGACAGGGTCGCAATGGGCGGCGATACGTTGTTATTCTCTATCTGGGAAATAAGCGCCGGTGAGAACCCGGTCTCATTTGCTACCGCCTGCAGAGTCAACTTACGCGCCTTACGGAGTTCCTTGATTTTTTCACCTATGTTATATTCCACCGTAACTCCACCGTAACTCCAAAATAAAAAACGGTTTTATTTTCACTTGAACGATATAAAACATGCGCCAATAAATGTCAACGCTTAATCTTTACCATCATTAAAAAGGTTTACTGCCAGTAAAGCAAAACAAAACTAAATATCAAGTTTTAAGGCTCTAGCGTAGCCATTAAACAACCGTACCGGTGCAGCACGTCAAAAGCTGAAAAGGCATATTAGTTGATACATTATCGACGAAAAGAGGGGAGAGAAAAACTGAACTAACACCATGACAATACGCACTTCTACACCATCAGCAACTGCATTCATCAACTGGCAAAACTCTGTAGCTACGCTTAAATCCTGTGCTGGAGAACATGGCAGATACTCAATCCGCTTGACAGGCGGTTTCCTCGGTTGGTAATTTTGGGTTCGCTAAAAATTTTTAGCGACTTTAAAAAAGCATTTTATTCTCAAGTAAATTCGTTTGCATAGTAAAGGCAAACCATTTTATAAAAGCGGCAGTTCAGAAAGGGGAGCGGAAGCAACACCAAAGCAGCATCATAGCGACTCACTCGGAGCAGCAGCGATGTGACTGTACCATTTAAAAGGGGCTACCAACTCTTTACTTGAATTAAATAACACTGTATTACAAATAGAACGTCGAGTCCAAAACCCGACCTGAGGTTCAGGAGGAGCAAGAGGTGAAGAATACACAATCGGATGAACAATTTCCAGCCTTGGGGAAACGGGCACCGGGAAAAATACACATATACACCGGACACGGCAAGGGGAAAACCACCGCCGCGTTGGGGTTAGCGTTTCGTGCCGCGGGGCACGGATTCAGGGTACATATCCTCCACTTCATGAAAAATGATCCAGAGTATGGAGAGATGAGCAGTGCCACTCAGATGGGGGAGAACTGGCATGTAGAGCAGTGGGGACGTTCTTGCTTTGTAAATAGGGATAGGCCCGCGCCTGAAGATGTCGCGCTGGCGCAACGAGGGCTGGAGCGTGCCAGCGCGCTGGCACAGAGCGGAGAGGTGGACCTGCTGATTCTGGACGAACTGGTTAATGCGTTAGACTTCAAGCTGGTTACCCTTGCTGACGTTCTGGCTCTGCTTGAGCAACGTGCCCCCAACACTGAAATAGTTCTCACCGGACGCAATGCCCCGCCGCAACTTATTGAGGTGGCGGATCTTGTTACCGAGATGCGTCTGATAAAACATTACTACGGCACCGGGACGCCGGCGCGGGTCGGCATTGAGTCCTGAATTCTATTCCACCGCTGCAAGCTCGAGCGCAGCGACCACTAAAAAGGATAAAGATATGGCAGAAAAACCTACTTTGGCAGATTGGGAAGCCAAGGCCAAAAAAGAAAAAAAGACAGACGATCTGTCCAACTTTAAATGGGATACCCCGGAAGGGATTACGGTAAAACCGCTCTACACCGAAGCGGATACCGCGAATCTCGAGCACTTGGGTACCCTCCCTGGACTCCCTCCATTCCTGCGTGGACCGGTGGCTACCATGTACGCCGGACGCCCCTGGACTGTGCGTCAATATGCTGGATTCTCCACTGCCGAGGAATCCAATGCATTCTACAAACGCAATCTTGCTGCGGGGCAGCAGGGGCTCTCTGTCGCTTTCGACCTCGCTACCCATCGTGGCTACGATTCCGACCATCCGCGCGTAGAGGGGGATGTGGGGAAAGCTGGGGTCGCCATCGACTCGGTCGAGGATATGAAAATCCTGTTTGACGAGATCCCACTGGATAAGGTGTCGGTATCTATGACCATGAACGGGGCAGTGCTCCCCATCATGGCCAACTATATTGTCGCTGCCGAAGAGCAGGGAGTATCGCAAGAGCAACTCGCAGGAACAATTCAGAACGATATTCTCAAAGAGTTCATGGTGCGCAACACTTATATATATCCACCCGAACCTTCCATGCGCATCGTTGCGGATATTATTGAGTACACCAGTAAATATATGCCTCGCTTCAACTCCATCTCCATCTCGGGGTATCACATCCAGGAAGCGGGGGCCAACAACGCACAGGAGCTTGCGTTCACCCTCGCCGATGGGCTTGAGTATGTGAAGGCAGCGCTTGCTAAAGGGCTTGATATCGACGCCTTTGCGCCGCGCCTGTCGTTCTTTTTTGCCATCGGGATGAACTTCTTTATGGAGGCATCTAAACTGCGGGCGGCGCGCTTTCTGTGGGCAGAGCTGATGGACCAGTTCAACCCGCAGAATCCCAAATCAAAAAGCTTGCGCACCCACTGCCAGACCTCCGGTTGGAGCCTGACTGAGCAAGATCCATATAACAACGTAGTGCGCACCACCCTTGAAGCCCTCGCCGCAGTGCTGGGTGGCACCCAGTCGCTCCACACCAACGCGCTGGATGAGGCGATTGCCCTGCCTACAGAGCACTCCGCGCGCATTGCACGCAACACCCAGCTCATCATTCAGGAGGAAAGCGGTATCACCAATGTGGTGGATCCTCTCGCTGGGTCCTATTATGTAGAGTCGATGACGGCAGAGATGATCAAAGAGGCGCGTAAACTTCTGCAGGAGATTGAAGAGCTCGGCGGTATGACAGCAGCGATTGAGTCGGGGATGCCAAAGCTGCGCATTGAAGAATCTGCGGCGAAGAAACAGGCCGCCATCGACAGCGGACGCGATGTTATTGTTGGAGTCAATAAGTACCAACTTCAGGATGAAGACCCCATTGACGCTCTCAACATCGACAATACTGCGGTACGCAACTCCCAAATCAAGCGCCTGCAGAATATCCGCTCCACGCGCGATGAGCAGGCGTGTCAGGCCGCGCTGGACGCAATAAGCGCAGGGTGCAGCGACACGCAGCAGAACCTTATGGGGCTGTGTGTGGAAGCAGCGCGGCAGCGTGCTACCGTGGGGGAGATCTCCGACGCTATGGAAAAGGTGTTCGGGCGCCACAAGGCACAAATTAAACTTGTTTCAGGAGCGTACGCATCTGTGTGTGATAACGACGAAAACTTCACCGAACTCAAACAGAAGGTAGAGGCATTCAGCGCTGAAGAGGGGCGGCGCCCGCGCATCCTCATCGCCAAAATGGGGCAAGATGGGCACGACCGCGGGGCTAAAGTAGTTGCAAGTGCCTATGCAGATATCGGCTTCGACGTGGATGTCGGACCGCTGTTCCAGACTCCGGTAGAAGCTGCAAAGATGGCGGTTGAAAACGATGTGCACGTGGTGGGCGTTTCTAGCCTCGCCGCTGGACACATGACCCTGGTGCCACAACTGGCGGCAGAATTGAAAAAACTCGGGGGTGAAGATATTGTGATCGTGTGTGGCGGCGTTATCCCACGCCAGGACTACGATTCCCTGTATGCTGCAGGAGCATCCTGCATCTTCGGCCCCGGCACTCCCATCATAAAGTCGGGACTCGAAACTCTGACCGCGATCGAAAACAAGCGCAGCGCCTAAAAGCCTGCCTTTCCTGAGGTAAAACAACGGGCGGGAGAGTGCAAGTTACTCTTCCGCCCGCATCATGTTTGGATTGCGCCCATTCCAGGGCGCACCATAAGACCCACTCCATGACGTATAACAGGCTCAGCTATGCAGATAGATAAGATCATCTCCGGTATCAACGCCGGGAAACTCCGCGCTCTCGCAAAGGGGATCACCCTGATCGAAAGCCGCAAGACCGAGCACATCCAGCAGGCAACCCAGGTGCTAGAAGCGCTGCTGCCACACACCGGCAACGCCCTGCGTATCGGCATCTCTGGCGTACCCGGGGTAGGCAAAAGCACCTTTATCGAGGCCTTTGGCCTCCACCTGCTCCAACAGGGGTTCAAGGTTGCGGTGCTGGCGGTAGACCCCTCTTCGCAGATCTCCGGCGGGAGTATTCTCGGGGATAAAACCCGCATGGAGCAGCTTGCGCGCGAGGAGAATGCGTTTATCCGCCCTTCCCCTGCAGGGGAAACCCTGGGGGGGGTGGCACGTAAAACCCGGGAGACCATGCTTCTATGCGAAGCGGCCGGTTACGATATCATCATTGTAGAAACTGTGGGGGTGGGGCAATCAGAAATCGCGGTTGCTGCCATGGTTGATGTGTTTGTCCTCATGCAACTCGCTGGTGCCGGCGATGAACTACAGGGGATTAAAAAAGGGGTGATGGAGATTGCTGACGCCATCGTGATCAACAAAGCTGATGGAAACAACAAAGCCGCAGCAGAGCTGGCACGGCAACAGTACGTTAACGCCCTCCACATTATGCGCCCCAAAAGTCCGAACTGGACAGTGCCGGTGTTGACGTGCAGTGCCCTGAAAAATAGCGGTATCGACACCATCTGGGAGACGCTGGAGGAGTATCGCACCTGTATGCGCGCCAGCGGTGAATTTGAAGAAAAGCGGCGCCAGCAGGCGCGCGATTGGATGTGGACCCTGCTGCAGGATGATCTGAAGGAGTTGTTTATCCGCGACAAGAACGTCGCTCCACTGCTCCCACAGGTGGAGCTGAGCGTCATCGAAGGGCGCACCACCCCCGGAGCTGCGAGCCGGCGCCTTTTGGAACGGTTCCGCCGCCACTGACCCCTGGACAACCCCACTACCGCCCCTTACCCATCCAACTGCGCGCTGAACCCCCGGGCTTCGGGACGCACACCGGCACAGGTACGCCTATTGACTTTGACTGCGTCAGTGCTTATCCTTACGCCGTTTAAGCCCCTTCTACTCTTGCCTAGCCATATTTGTTTTTGATGCTTTTTGCGCAAGCATCAACTTTTGAGGAAACTGTGAAAATTACACAAGGTTCAAACGGTGCCCACCTAAGACAACCATGCGGTCTGAGCCTGTGGCCCAGCGAGATGCAAAGGCCCGACTTCTGCATTGAGCCAGGGTATTACTACACTCAGCTGGAAGAGTGCGATGGAGCTTTCCGCTTTATTGTGCTCACCGACATCGACACTCTGCCGAATTTGCTGCGCAGCTGCAGCACCCTGGTTTCAGACGAATGCTTTTTTATTCTTGAATATTACCCTGATGAAGTTGAAGGGGAGAATGACGGGGCCCAAATTGAGCCCACGGTGTTTTATTCCCCTTACCTGCCCACGGTGGAAGTTCTGGAAATGCTCGAACCCTACCTAAGTCGTCTGATCCACGACGGTTTTGTGGGTTTTGGTCTTGCTAACAATCGCCTTGGAGCGGAGATTTTTTTCTCCGAGGAGAAGGCGCTCACTTTCTTCACCGCCAACCACATCCGTACCATGGATATCCTCAATCGCTACGGGCTCCATCACCGTGAGGAAATTCTGTTCCCCGCAGACTTTGCGCATAACCACCTGGCTCTATGCAGCGTACCCAAAGAGGAGCTACCTCCCGACCTGCGTCAATTTGAACGGACAGAACTCGACTACATCAACTACTGTGCTGAATTGGTAGATATATTTTTCATGACTGCCACCAGCGATACAGATAATTTCTTCCTCTCAGCTACGGAGCAAGATCAGATTGCAGAGATCATGTTTAAACAGAGTGAGATTGAGTGGGATGAAGAAGAGGAGTTTGTAAACCTGCTGCTTGATTGGAAAGATTTTGTTGAAGTGTGTAAACACGGATTTGACGGCGATCTGGGCGACTATCTTGAAGGGCTTAAAATACGCGACTGTATTGCAAATGTGTGTGCGCACTGCAACAGCCAGCTGCGGCATAAGTTGTTGCAGTATATCGCCGAGGCAGACAAAACCTTTAAGCACATGTTGACCGATACGAGCAAATGTCCGTTTAAGGCCCACTGCACCAAACATCCGCGCAACCTCAACTTCTGGCACTGGGGCATCCCGCGCCAATATGGGGTAGAGATGCGTCGCGACCTGATCCGCATCGGCTGGTATCAAAGCTGCTCATGATTTTACTTTTGAGTGCGGTAGCCCAAGAGAACTCTCTACTGTGCGCGCAGCTCCAGCACGCAAAAACCCACACCTGTGGGCCACTTCAGTATCAGCGCGGCATCCTTGGAACTCATGACGTTGCGCTAGCCACCACTGGGATCAGCACGGCAAACGCCGCTGGGTGCAGCGCCATGCTCCTGCACCAGCTTCAGCCCAGCGCAGTAATTTCGTGCGGCTGCGGGGGTGCCTACCATGGCAGCGGTCTTAAGGTTGGTGATCTGGCCCTTGCACGCGCGGAGATCTATGCCGATACCGGGGCGATCACTTCGAACGGTTTTCTCACCATGCGTGATCTCAATCTCCCGCTGCTACACCAGCACCACACCCAGTACTACAACCATTTTCCGGTGTGCTCATCCCTGCGTGAATGTGCCCTGCCCGCGTTACAAAAATTTGCCGCGCAGCAGAACTGTACCTTAGAACAGGGGAACTTTGTAACTGTGGCCACCTGCAGTGGCACTGACATCCGCGCCACAGAGGTGCTGGAAGCCACCGCCGGGATATGTGAAAATATGGAAGGTGCCGCAGTAGCGCACATGTGCTGCCTGTTTGGCACCCCTTTTATTGAAGTGCGCGCTATCTCCAACATGGTAGAGGCGCGTAACATGGCGCAGTGGGATCTCCCCGGAGCGATGCTGCGTGCGCAAGAAGCGGTGCTGTTCTGGCTGCGTAACGTCCCTGCTGAAATTTCTATCCCACCGGAGCGCTGATGTCACATCCTCTCACCCTGGGCTACTCACCCTGCCCCAACGATACCTTTATTTTTGCCGCTCTGGTGCACAACCAGGTACCGTGCGCGGGTCTTAGTTTTAACGAGCGCCTTGAAGATGTGGAAACCCTCAACCGTCTGGCACTCAAAGCGACGCTTGATCTGACTAAGATCTCCTATCACGCTTTCGGGCATGTGCGCGAGCACTACACTCTGCTGCGTTCTGGCAGTGCACTGGGGCGCGGATGCGGTCCTCTGGTAGTGGCTCCAACGCCGTGCAACTTGGAGGATCTACGCGACAAAACTGTGCTGATTCCTGGTGAACTGACCACCGCAACCCTTTTGCTCCAGCTGTGCGAAGGCGGTCTCACCAATCTGCGCACTCTTCCGTTCGATCAGATCATGCCGGCACTTCAGCGGGGAGAAGCAGCGGCAGGGGTGATTATCCACGAATCCCGCTTCACCTTTGCCGATTACGGCCTCCATCAGATCATCGACCTGGGCCAATGGTGGGAGAAAGCCACTGGACTCCCTATCCCGCTGGGGGGAATTCTCGCGCGCCGCGACCTCGACCCAGAGCTGGTCGCACGCGTAGAGCAGGGGATCCGCGCAAGTCTGGAGTTTGCGCGTACACATCCACAACAGGTAGCAGCGTATATCCGCGCCCACGCACAGGAGCTTTCTGCAGAGGTTACCGCACAACACATCGGGCTCTACGTTAACGATTTCTCCCTCGAATTAGGGCCGGAAGGGGAGCATGCGGTACGCTATCTCCTGCAACAAGCGGAAGAGCGCGGCATCATCCCCAGCTGTGATAAACCTCTATTTGCACTTTAAGCTCCGTTTTCATATATTAGCGTGCTGACACCTGCGTGCTGACACCTGAAAAACATATGCGTACACACCATCACGCTCTTTAGTAGCAAAACAGTTTTTAACAGATCCGCTTTATTTACCCACTACCAACATGGAGGCGTACCAACATGAAAAAAGATATCCTAACCAAAGGTGCCATCTTGCAGCGGGACAAAGAAACCTACGCCGTTGCTCCTCACATCCCCGGTGGCCTTACCAGCCCTGACCAACTGCGCAAAATTGCAGATGTAGCGGAAAAATATAACGCGCACGCCCTCAAAATAACCAGCGCGCAGCGCATCGCTATCGTTGGTCTTGAGGAGGACAAGCTGGATCAGATCTGGAAGGAACTTGACGAGCCTGCAGGAGCCGCCATCGGCATGTGTGTGCGCTCCGTTAAAATATGCCCTGGCACCACCTTCTGCAAACGTGGCCAACTTGACTCTGTCAGCCTTGGGCTGGAATTCGATAAGCGTTACCACGGCAAGGAACTCCCATGGAAGTTTAAGATGGGGGTTTCCGGCTGCGCCAACGACTGTGCCGAAGTATGTATCAAAGACCTTGGGCTCATCGCCACTCCCAAGGGATGGAAGGTGATGGTCGGAGGTAACGGCGGTGCTGCGGCACGACTTTCCCACCTCCTTGTAGATCAGCTCAGCGATGAACAGGCACTGGCTCTGGCAGATCATATTGTAGACTGGTTTATTAAAAACAACCGTAAGGGGCGCCTGGGTAAGTTTGTACAGGAGATGGGCTTTGATGCCTTCAAAGAGGAGATTATGGGAAGCTTTACCGTCTAAGTTAAAACCCCTGGCATAACGCGGGACAAGGTAAAAGAGGTGGGTAAAGTGAAAACTTTACCCACCTCTTTGTGTTTTGGCTCAGGCTGCGCGCGCCTCCGGCAGAATGAGGCTGAAAATCTGCCATCCGGTAGTGGGTTCGAACAGATTGTCGTTGCTGAACAGACGGAGATTTTTACGCGGATCGATAGCAAAGAGGGCAACAGCAGCGCTGTCGTGGTGTTTTTGCCAATCGGCATAGGTATAAGCTTCAGTTAGCTTAGTGGAATGGACTGTAGCACCTTGATCGAGCATCTCTTTAAGGGTAGCGTAAGTCACACCCTCTTCAAACAGGATGGTGCCACGTGCTTGCTCCAAACCGTTAGTGCGTACCTTTCCTTTGGGGCGGCGATTTTGAATGCGGAAGATGTTTTCTACCCCCAGGTCCATGCGGTAGTACATTGCCGCCCCCATGTTGAGTTCCTCATGGGGGGAAAGTGCCAACATCCGCCCTAATCCCACCATATCTAGATAGATATCTGAATGTTCCGACATGGGGTTGCCAAAGTAAGTGGGCAGCCCCTCCATGCGCGCCTTGGAGATATAGTCCCAGCTTGAATCCGCGAGTCTGACCCTGAACCCGCCGGTTTGCAACGCATGCGCGATCATGCGCGCGACCGGATTGGCCCCCACAATAAGGCATCCACGCGGCTCAGGCTCGGCCACCCCCAGCCACAGGGCGATGGGACGTGCGGTAGCGCTTTGCAACAACACCGTACCGATAATCACCATGAACGTTAAGGGGATAATTTTACTCGCATCGGCGAATCCAGCCTGCTCCAGCTGCATGGCAAACAGGGCGGAAACCGCCGCCGCCACAATGCCGCGTGGGGCTATCCACGCAAGCAGGTGGCGTTCAGGCCAGGTAAGATTAGATCTGGCCGTAGAAGCCATGACGCTTAAAGGACGTACAAGGAACTGAATCCCCAGGAGGATAAACAGCGCCGGCCACCCGAGAGCGGTAAAATCAGCAAAATCAAGCCGGGACGCAAGGATAATAAACAGCAAAGAGAGGAGCAAAAGACTCAGACTCTCTTTGAAGTCAAGAATTTCCTCCATATCTACATTGGACATATTGGCGAGCCACATCCCCATAACCGTGACCGTTACCAGACCCGATTCCGCCTGGATCAGATTGGAGACGGCAAAACTGCCGAACACCAGGGCCAAAGCGGTAACGTTGTGTAAATATTCGGGCAACAGACGATAGCGCAACAGCAACCCAAAACCATGCCCGCTGAAAACACCGATAACAAATCCCACCAGCACGATGATGCCAAAAGTGAGCAGAGTATGCCCGATGGCCCGTTGTCCCCCACCGGCAACGATAAACTCGTACACCAGTACCGCAAGGGAAGCCCCGATGGGATCGATCACAATCCCTTCCCAGCGTAAAACGTTTGCCACTGCCTGCGTAGGACGCACGGTACGGAGCATGGGGGCAATTACCGTAGGGCCAGTAACTACGGAGATTGCCCCAAACAACAGGCTTATCTCCCAACTCAGATTGAGGATGTAACGGGTGAGTAGAGTGGTGAGCATCCAAGTGATGACGGTGCCGATGGAGACCAGGTTGCGCACCACCTTCTGCATCCCCCCGAGCTTGCTGTACTTCAGAGTCAGGCTTCCTTCAAACAGAATAACCGCAACCGACAAAGAGGCGAAGGGGAACAGCAGATCCCCTAGAATTTCATCTGGGGAGACCAGCTGCAGCAGCGGACCTGCGATAAGCCCGGCCAGAAGCAAAAAGATAATTGCCGGGAGCTTAATGCGCCACGCAAGCCACTGACACAGACTGCTTATCACAAACACAGCGGCAAACAGCGCCGATAACATATCAACCGAACCGTGCTCCATTACATGTCTCCATCTAAGAACTTACACCAGGTGCCACAGTGCGCTGAACCAACGGCGCCAAAGCAGCAGAAAGCAGTGCTCCGATAGCCCCTGGCGAGCTGGGGTGCCAAGCTGCTGTCTCCGGCATAAGTCTTTAATTTTACTCTGTTGTTCAATTTAATATAGCTATTAAAAGCTGAACAAGGCGCCCACTTTTAGCACGATGCTGGTTTTGTGCGGCATGCTATAAAAGCGTAACGAAGGCACGCTTAACCTAACTGTTTTTTGGCAGCATACAGAGCATCTTTGATCACCTCTTCGAGACAGGGGTGATAGAACGGCATCTGCAACATCCCATCCACTGTCGCCTTATATTCAATAGCAAGGGCTAGCGTATGTCCCATATGTTCGGCGCCACGTCCGAAAATCTCCGCCCCGAGGATGCGACCATCTGCTTTGTTGACGTAGAGCTGCAACATTCCCCGTGCGTCATTGTAGATCGCCTGTCTGGATCCTTTCCCCATGGAAACCTTGCCGATAACAATCTCATCTTGGTTGAGTTCAGCGTATGCGGCTCCCACCGTCGCCATTTGTGGGTCGGTATAGAATATCCCCAGCGGGACAACGCGCTTCCCCTCCTGTGCTCCAGAGGTGGAAACGGCACTTTCCCCTGCAATCCGCCCTTCAATGTACGCTTCGTGCCACAGAGGCAGATCTTCAGTCACATCCCCGGCTACATAGATGTGGCTATCCCCACAGCGCATGGTAAGGGGGTCATACCTGGGCAAAGCGCGCGAATCAAGATCAAGGCCGCTGTTTTCTAACTTCATGCTACGCAGGTTGGATTCGCGTCCACTCGCAACAAGGACCCGTTCACAGGTATGGGTAATAACCTCGCCGGTGTCACGCTCGAATTGAAGCTCAAATCCGTGGGCGGTTTTGCGCGCCGCAATAAATTCGCCGCGGGGAACAATGTCGAGCTCTTCGCTCAGCACCGCCATGGTCTCTTTCTGCATCTCTGGATGTGTGAACCCACCGATACGTCCACTATGGCCGAACATCTTGGTCTTAACCCCAAGGCGGTGAAATGCTTGTCCCAGCTCCAGCGCGATTACTCCCAAGCCCGCCACCGCGATGGATTCAGGCAAGTCATCGAGCTCAAAGATGGTGTCACTGCTGTCCGCCTCAGCCTTAATCTCCACAAACGGACCATGAAACGCCGGGGTGGATCCACACGCGAGGATGATCTTTTCCGCTTTGATCTGCAGATCGTCACCCACCTGGAGGGTATGGGGGTCAACAAACACCGCCTGCCCTTCAATTTTGTACTTCGCCGGGATCTTTTCCACCGCTTTGAGCACTCTACCGACAAAACGCTCTGCACGATCTTTTTTTAAACGTTCAAACACCCGTTTGCCGTCAACGCTATAGCTGCCGTTGATACCGAAAAACCCCCCTTCATCAATCGCATGCGCGATATCTGCCGCCGCTATGAGCATTTTACTTGGCATACATCCCACCCGCGCACAGGTAGTGCCGTAGGGCCCATGCTGAATCAATACCAAACTGTCGCTCTTGCGCCGGATGCGGCTATACGCGCCTAGTCCGGCGGTTCCAACTCCAACAATGGCATATTCAACTTCACGAATCTGCATGTTTCCTCCTCATATAAATGGATAATGACAAATCGGGTTCGCCCTCTTTACTTGATCCGGTGGGGATCCAGGAGACGCAAGCGCCCTGACCCTATTGCAACACCGCCGTAGCAACACCACAACACAGCAGAAAACACAGTGTATCCCAAGTGTGTGCCTGCAAGGGCGATCTGTTTTAAATTTTACTGGCACTTGACACTGTAGTTCCATTAAATTGCATTATATATCTAACTTAAACTATTGCTTCAGTGTAACCCTATCAAAGCAGCGAAGCAAAGAGATTGCCCTTCCCTCTGCATCTCTGGTAATCTGACATTTGATTTAGAATGTATGCTGACCTCATGCATGAGCGCTCCCTAACTAACTGCTGCCCATAGAGTTGCCTGTGACCCAAATTACACGCTTTAACATACTCGCTACCGCCCTGGCTGGGTTGATCTTGGCCCTTAGCATCAGCTATTTTTTTATATTTTTGCCCTACCACGAATATTTTGGGCGTACGGCAGATCTAAAGCAGCACTACATCAGCGAAGAGAAAAAAGCGGTCCGCCATGAAGTAGAACGTGCCCTCAAAGAGCTGGAATTCCTGACCCAGGATCACTTAGAAGAAGTTGCAACCAACCTGAGTTTGAATCTAGCCTACATTGAAAGCGTATTGGAATCTAAGAATTTTACCGACTATGACTATACGCAGCAAAAACTCGCCCAGATGCGCCAGGAGATGGCGCAGCTGCATCGGGCAGCATATATCATTGTGGACTCCAGCGCCCAAATTGTAGGCCGAAGCAATGATGCCTGCTTCCGTAATCTCGGTTTTGCTAGCACGCTGAGTGACGCTAAAATGGCTGCCCTCCTTGAACCGCTATGGACAGCAAAGCCCAAACGGCTCACGCAAATATCCTGGCCTGCGCTTGACACTTCTGCACCTCTGAACTCCTACGCTCTCTACTCACATACGGATGAAAAAAGCCTGCGCATAGTTGTGCTCATCCCCCAATCCATCAGTGATAAATATCTACAAACACGCTTTTTAGAGCGTCTATCCCAGGTGCGCTATGGCACAGATAGCGCGGGATATTTTTTCATTTTCGACGCTAATGCACAGTGGATTATGAATCCTTTCCACACCCCAGCGTACACCCAAGACTTAACCGTGCGCCCCGTTAAGGACGAGCATAAGGATGCAATACGCCGCCTTACCGAAACAGCTCAAACCGGGGGCGGCTTTGTTGAGTACACATTTATAAATCAACTCAAAGACAGTGACACAGAAGATAACACTGAAGAGAAAACCGCCTATGTCTCCATATTACCTAGATGGAACTGGACTGTCGGCACAGGGTTCTACACCAGCGCCCTTTACCAGCGCATCAACGCGCAACAACAGAATTTCCTCGCCACTACCCATAAGCGTGCGCGTATCGGGGTAGCTGTAGTGCTGCTGAATCTGCTGTTAGGGCTGATTATTGCCGGCATTACCAACCGCCATATAAGCAAGATTGAGGGAAAACGTGAAGAACACTACAAGCGTCTGCAGCAGTACGGCGCCCTGCTCGACGAGCTGTGCCTGGTTTCCAAGGGGGATCTGGAAGGGAATATCACCTACGCCAATGACCAGTTCTGCAGAGTGTCAGGCTATAAACGTGACGAGATGCTGGGGCAGCCACACAACATGGTGCGCCATCCGAGTGTACCTAAAACAGTATTTAAACGGATGTGGCAACATCTCCAGGCGGGTAAAACATGGCGCGGAATCAGCCGCAACAAAACCAAGGATGGAAATTCTTACTACGCCGACAGCGTGATCATGCCACTGACTGATCAGAACGGTAATGTTACCGAATACATCGCGGCACGTTACGAAATTACCGAACTGCTGGAAAAGCGCGATGAGGTAAAACTCGCGTTTGCAACCGACAGGCTCACCTCACTGGGGAGCAGATACAAACTGCTGGAAGATATCGGCTCCGGAGTGGCGGACAAGTGTTTGCTCCTGTTTGATATCGTTGACTTTGGCGGGATCAACCACAACTTGGGCACCGAAGCTGCAGATGAAGCGCTGCGCCATTTCAGCAATCAGATGATGGAGTTTTTTACCGCAGAGAGCTATATCCTGTACCGCCTGCACAGCGATATTTTCGCAGTTCTGACCCAATCAACCCAAACCGAAGAGATCACCTCCACGGTGGAGCGTTTTTCCGAATTCCTGCGTCAGCACCCTTTCCTCTATGCCGCGGAGGAACGCCTCAACCTCACTTTCACCAGCGCTATTGCATGGGGGGAACAGGATCTGCTTACCTGCGCGGATGCGGCACTGCAGTATGCCAAGCAACACAAGCAGGAGCTAGCCATCTACAATCCGCAGATTGCCAAGCAACAGGGACGGATGCGCGCCTACTGGATCAACGAGGTGCAGCAGGCTCTGCTCGAGCAACGTTTGATGCCCTATTATCAGCCCATTGTACATATCTCCAGCGGTAAAACTACGCGCTACGAAGCGCTGATGCGTATGCATAATGTGGGTGGGGAGGTGATATCTCCGGGGGAGTTTCTCCCCATTATGGAGCAAACCAGTCACTACCCGGCCATGACTCACACCATTTTTAAACAGGCATGCATGTTCTTCCATGACCGGCAGGAGGGCTTTTCCGTCAACCTCTCGGTCGATGACCTGCTGCGCCGCAACACCGTAAGCTACATCGCCACTATCGCTAAAAGGTACGCAGTCTGTGACCGTCTCGTGCTGGAACTGGTAGAAACAGAAAACATCCAAAACTACGATACCGCTCTGAAAGCGCTGCTTGAACTCAAGGCAATGGGGATCCATGTCGCCATTGATGATTTTGGCACCGGGTTTGCGAACTTCGCCTATCTTTCGGCGTTCCCGGCTGACTTTGTCAAAATAGATGGGTCGTTGATAAGCAAGATCAATGAGGACGAAAAAACCCGCAATCTGGTGCAGGTGCTGATTGATTATGCTCATTCCGAGGGGATGGAGGTTATTGCGGAGTTTGTCAGTTCTGCAGCGATCTTCGATACCGTCCGCAACATGGGATGCGACTACGCCCAGGGTTATCACTTCGGCGCACCCATCCCAGGGGATAAGCTCGATTCCTAAAGGTAAATCTGTGTTTCTGCCACTTCTGGACTTGCAGCTGCCAGCTGCTGCAGGCGTTCTTCCATCATGGCAGCATTAAAAGGGAACGCCTGCTGTGGGCAGTGGCGCGTACACTGATGACAACGCACACAGCTCTCTCCTACTTGCGGATACCTCCCTTTCCAACTTAGCGCACCTGCGGGGCACAGCTCTATACAGATACCGCACCTATCACAGCGCTCATGTTGAGGCTGGTGCTCTCCCAGCAACATCTTCATTTTCGCCAGACTTTTCTCCTGCGCCTCCTGTACGCGTGCCGCCGGGAGATAGTTGAGCTCTTCTGGCGCCAGCGTGTGCGGCTGTCCGGTGGCAAGCCGTGCCAGCACCCGTGCAACCAACATCTCCAACTGCGCTCTATCTCCTGTATCCGGGCGCCCCTGTGCCAGCGGTACAGAACTGTTCCACATACTGGAGTGTTGCGCCAGCACCTTCGCCGCGCCAATACTGCGCCACCCCTTGCGCTTCAACTCTCGCGCCATCTCCGCCAGAGCCACACCGCTGCACACTGCGCCCCAAGTTACGAAGGGAACGGCCACGGCAGAGCCCTTGAGATCGGCTTCGGGCAGGGCATGGATAAACTCAAGCACCTGCGGCAGCGCATGATCCACATACACCGGACTCCCCAGCCATACACACGCAGCGGGCGGAACGGCCGCACCCAGCGCTGCGATATCAGCTCCCCCCGCTGGGCCCAGATCAACCATTCGCGCGTCAATGCCGTGTTCATGTAGTAGATCAGCGAGCATATCTGCTACCTGCCGCGTTGTTCCCGCCGCAGAAAACCATGCAATATAGTGGATTTGCATGCCATAATCTCCCGTGTGCTTTTGTATTATGCCCTTACATTGATGGGTCTGGTGAAGGGCGTGGTGAGGGGTGTGGTTCTACTCCCTGCAGGTACAGAAATCAGTCTATTTCTGCAGCAGTTTTTCTACCTCTTTCACTCCAGGGACCTTGCCCACAACAACTACTTGCCCGTCTAGTACTAAAGCTGGAGTGGTCATCACACCAAATTCCATGATGTCGTTAAGTGCGGTAACTTTTTCTATATTATACTCAAGCCCTAGATTGTCCGCTGCCTCTTGAGCGTGTTTGGCAAGTTTTTCACATTTCGCACATCCGGTTCCGAGAATCTGAATTTTGCGCATAGTCAATTCCTTTGTTTGCGTTAGTTTAGTAGCACTCAGCTTGCAAGCCTGGGTCAGCTGAGATCTGTATCACCTATAGCGGTGCTGGATTAAAACAAAGCGCCATAAATCAACCCACTTATGGTCGCCATTGTCACTACCAACACCACAAAAACTCCTGTCTTTTTGTTCCCCATCACACTGCGAATCACCAGCATATTGGGTAAACTCAGCGCCGGGCCCGCCAACAGCAATGCCAGCGCCGGTCCTTTGCCCATCCCTGCCCCCATGAGTCCCTGCAAAATAGGTACCTCGGTAAGGGTGGCAAAGTACATAAAAGCACCAAACACTGACGCAAACAGATTGGCACTAAAAGAATTACCCCCCACCAACGCCGCAACCCACTCTGACGGGATCAAACCTTCGTGCCCCGGCCGCCCCAGAAAAACCCCGGCTAACAACACCCCGATGAGAAGCAGCGGCATGATCTTTTTGGCAAAATCCCAGCTTTCATCAAACCAGGAGCCCATCTCCTCAGCGCGGGTAGAGGGGAGGTTGCTCAACACCGACAAGCCGATAACGCCGAAAGTAAAGGCGAGTTCCGGCTGGTGCGGCACCAGTAGCGCCATCACTCCCGCTGGAGCGGAGGCAAGCGCTATGCGGACCAACCCCAGGTTGAACCAGGTCGCCAACATCAGTGCTAGCGCCACCGAAAATCCACTGGTTATCCACCACTTGGCTGCGTAGAGGGTGTACCACAAGCCGCTGTTCTGTTCTGGCTTGCCCCAGTTAGCAAACACTAAAATCCCCACCATGGAGGCAAAATACAAAGCGGTCTGCCACAGAGGTCGAACAGGCTCTTCCTCCCCCATAACTGGAGCAGCGGCGGCCTTTTGTGCCTCCTCGCGGCGGAAAAAGAAGTGCATCAACAGACCGATAATCACCGCAAATACCACCGCACCCACGGCGCGCGCAATGCCCATCTCCGGGCCCAGAATGCGCGCCGTCAGAACAATGGCAAGGATGTTTATAGCTGGACCAGAATACAGAAACGCACACGCAGGCCCCAGCCCCGCCCCCATGCGGTAGATGCCGGAAAACAGGGGAAGAATGGTGCAGGAACACACCGCCAGAATCGTACCAGATACCGATGCGACTCCGTATGCCAAGAGCTTATTTGCTTTAGGCCCCAAGTACTTCATCACCGCGGCCTGACTTACAAAGACTGCCACTGCCCCCGCAATAAAGAACGCCGGCACTAGGCACAGCAGCACATGTTCGCGCGCATACCACTTCACCAGAAACAGCGCCTCAAGCACGGCACCTTGTACCCGCGCGCTCTCTACGGGAAGGAAGAAGCATAATGTAAATACTGCGACAATCCAGAACAGGGGCTTAGACTCGGTTTTAATATCCATGTGTTGTTCTTTTGCGCTTCAGTTTGCTTTAATTCCCAGCGCACGAATAAGGAGGGACCGGAGCCGCGAGAAACTGGCAGGGGCAACCCCAGAAGGATGCAACCGCATCATCTGTTAGCCCCGCCCCTTGCCCAGCAACACCGCAGAGTGATCGTGCGCACGTTGCTCCAGTACTGCTTCCACACAGCCAAGAAAGTCAAGAATGCACGGTGCACGCAGGGTGTAGAACACCTGATTCCCCCGTTTATCTGCGCCAATGATGCCGCAATTACGCATCACCGCCAGATGTTTCGACATAGTAGAGACATCTACCCCTACCATCTCAGTAAGTTCGCGCACACTGTGCTCTTTTTCGCGCAGCTGCTCTAAAATAAATAAACGCGTCGGATGAGCCATCGCCTTCAATACCCCTGCCCGCGCTTCCAAATGTTTTCTATGTGCTTGATACACCCCGCCCTCCTTAATGTTGCCTATTTGGCAATATAGCCAAATGAATATTCGCAGTCAATCCTTAAACGCCAGGTTTAATAAATTCGCTGCCCGCTGCCCCCTTCAGTCGCTGCCCCCTTCAGTCGCTGCCCCCTTCAGTCGCTGCCCCC
>CAZDRL010000030.1:3548-24771 GCA_964508035.1 uncultured Desulfuromonas sp. | reverse complement strand
TCCGCAATAAGATAGAAGATGCCGAAGCAGCGTTGCCGCCTGGAGCTCACCCGCCAAGAGTGGTAGATGATTATGGGGATGTTTTCGGGCTGTACTATTTCATAACCGGCGACGATTACACCCCTGCCGAACTGCGCCGTTACGCCAGGCAGCTCAAAAGTGAGCTGCTCCAGGTTGAGGGTGTGGCAAAGGTGGATCTGGCCGGTGAACTGAAGGAAGCGATCTTCGTTGAAATTTCGCGCAATAATGCCGCGGCCCTGGGAGTGTCGGTCCAGAATATCTACAGTATCCTCTCCCAGCAGAATCGGGTCCTCTCCGCAGGTGATGTCAAAATCGGCGACTTGCGTGTCCTTATCGATCCCAGCGGGGCTATCGATTCGCTGGAAGCCATTCAGAATCTGCAGGTGGCGGCAACGGCAGACGGCAAAATTATCTACCTGAAGGATATTGCCCACGTATGGCGCGGTTACAAAACCCCGCCGGAAAAGCTTTACCGCTATAATGGCCACATGGCCATCGCGCTCGGGGTTTCCAATGTGCTTGGCGGCAATATCGTCAAGGTCGGCGAAGCGGTCACGGCGAAAATCGCCGCCGCAGAAAGTCGGCGCCCCCTCGGTATCGAAGTGCACGAATTTTACCATCAGGGCAAAACGGTAGCAGCTTCGGTGGATAATTTCGTCGTCAATGTCATGGCGGCACTCGCAATCGTGATTGTGACGCTGCTAATTTTTATGGGGCTCAAATCTGCGTTGGTGATCGGCTCCATCCTGCTGCTGACCATTGCTGCGACCCTGACGACTATGGATATGGTGGAGATCCCGATGCACCGGATCTCTCTGGGGGCGCTGATTATCGCCCTGGGGATGATGGTTGATAATGCCATCGTCGTCACCGAGGGGATCCTGGTGGGGGTGCAGCGTGGCCGCGATAAACTCCAGATTGCCAAAGAGGTCGTCAGCCAGACTAAGTGGCCGCTACTGGGAGGCACCCTGGTGGGGTGTATCGCGTTTGCGCCCATTGGCTTTGCGCCGGGGGATACCGCGGAGTACACTGGGCATCTGTTCTGGGTGGTTCTGATTGCCTTGCTCTACAGCTGGTTGTTTGCGGTGACGCTGACGCCGCTGTTTTGTTTCTGGCTGTTTAAACCGCAAGAAAAGGACTCGGGCGAAGAGCGTGCAGATAATGCCTTCTACCGCTATTACAAGACCTCAATACACCTTCTCCTGCGCTGGCGCTGGATCAGTGCGGGGGCCGTGGTTGTGTTGCTGCTTGTGTCGGTGTGGGGGTTCCAGTTTGTAAAATCAGGATTTTTCCCGACCTCGACCACGCCGCAGCTTGTCGTCGATTATTGGCTCCCACAAGGTACAGACATCTCGCGCACCTATCAGGATATTGAAAAAATTGAAGCCTTTGTGGCGCAGCTCGAAGGGGTCAATGCGGTTCAAGCCTCAATCGGTGCCGGGGGGCTGCGCTATATGCTTATTTATGGCCCGGAATCGCCTAATTCAGCCTACGGACAGCTGTTGGTGCGTGTGGATGATTATCGAATAATCGGGGGGCTGATGCCCCAGATAGAGAACTTTATCGAGGAAGGATTTCCCAACGCGCAGGCTAAAATCTGGCAGTTTATTCTCGGGCCTGGGGGCGGTTCGAAAATCGAAGCTGTATTTAAAGGGCCGGATCCCGCAGAACTTCGTCGTCTTGCGGCGGCGGCGAAAGCGATAATGGTAAACGACGGGCGCGCGAAATCGATTAAGGATGACTGGCGTCAGCCGGTCAGCGTCATTGAGCCCGTGTATGCGCAGACCAGCGCGCGGCGCGCGGGGGTGTCACGCGAAGATCTGGCTACCGCGCTGCAAATCAGTTTTTCCGGTCAGCAGGTGGGCCAATATCGTGAAGGGGATGATTTGATTCCGATTGTGTCCCGCGCCCCGGAGGTTGAACGGCTGGATGTTTCCGCCATAAAGAATATTCAGGTTACAAGCAGCATCACCGGAAAAATGGTCCCCATCGCTCAGGTAACGGAAGGGTTTCGAACCATCTGGCGCGATGGCATGCTGCGGCGTGAAGATCGGCTCTGGACCATTAAGGCGCAAGCGGACCCGTACCCGGATGAACTGCCGTCCGAACTGCAGCAGCGCATCCGCCCCGCGATCGAGGCCATTCCACTCCCTGACGGGTATACGCTGGAGTGGGACGGGGAATATGGAGATTCTGAAGAATCGAACGAAGCGCTGGCCTCAACCCTGCCGCTTGGTTTAATGGCCATGGTGATTGTGGTTTTTGTGTTGTTTGGCAAAGTGCGGCAACCGCTTCTTATCTGGCTGGTGGTGCCGCTGGCGTTAATCGGCGTGGTGTTCGGGCTGGTGACTACACGAATACCCCTGGAATTTATGGGTATTCTCGGAGTGCTGTCACTCTCCGGACTGCTGATTAAAAACGCCATCGTGCTGGTCGACCAGATTGATGTGGAGATAGATAGCGGCAAACCGCGCTACGATGCGCTGGTGGATGCGGCGGTGAGTCGGGTGCGCCCGGTGATGATGGGCTCCTTGACCACCGTCCTTGGGGTGATCCCGCTGTTTTTCGATGCTTTTTTTCAGTCGATGGCGGTGGTGCTGGTCTTCGGCCTGAGTTTCGCAACCCTGCTGACGCTGCTCATCGTACCGATTTTATACGCCATCTTTTTTAAGATCGAGGCCGGGGAGTCTGAACATGCGTGTGTGTGAATATCGTTTCTGGATCGTTACCCTGTGTGTGCTGTTAAGTGCCTGTGCTGCGCCCGTAGCGCAACCGGAAATCGACACCGCGATCAAAGCTGCAATGGACCGCCCGCCTGCGCAGTGGAGCGAAGATGCCGCCACAGCTGCGGTTGAGATTGGCTGGATCGATGCCTTTGCTGATTCGGCACTGGCCAGCCTGGTGCAGGAAGCGCAACGCAATAACCGTGACCTGCGCGCTGCTTCTGCGGATGTGGAGCGCGCGCGGGCGCTGGCGGTGCAGGCCGGAGCAGCCCTTACGCCGAAGGTTGATCTGGGGCTGGGGGCGGCGCAGAGCGGTGCTCTGCGCGGTTCAACACCGAACACCACCGCTTTGACCCTTGGCCTGCAACTGGGATGGGAGGCAGATGTGTGGGGGCGGATCCGTGCCGGTTCGGCAGGCGCACTGGCCAGCGCCCAAGCCGTCGAGGCTGATTATCGCTTCGCCCGCCATTCGTTGGCCGCGAATACGGCAAAAGCCTATTTTGCTGCGATAGAGGCGCGCTTACAGACGGAGGTGGTACAAAAAAGCTTAACTTCCCTGGAAGAGACCTTGCGTATTGTGCAGTTGCGTTATGCCAACGGCATGACCTCCGCGCAGGATCTGGCCCTGGCCCGCTCCGATCTGGCAACAGTGCGCGGCCAATTGCTCGACGTTGAAAGTGCCAAGCGCGATGCTCTGCGTGCGCTGGAGCTTTTGTTGGGACGTTATCCCAGCGCCGAGCTGGCGCTGCGTACTTCCCTGCCGGAAGCGCCGCCTCATCCACCCGCGGGGGTTCCTTCTGAGATTCTGGAGCGGCGCCCGGATCTGGTGGCGGCGGAACGCCGCGTCGCGGCGGCATTCAATCTGCTGGATGAAGCGAAAGCCGCCAAGTTGCCGACGTTGAGCCTGACTACGAATGTTGGCGGCGCATCGAATTCTCTGACCAGCGTACTCGACCCACAGAACGTGGTCTGGCAGTTAGCCACAAACCTGCTCGCACCAGTTCTGGACGGCGGCCAGCGCCAGGCTCAGGTCGAAATCGCCACCGCGGAGCAGGAACAGGCGTTGGCCCAGTACACCCAAGTTGCGCTGGAGGCCTTCAGCCAGGTTGAATCGGCTCTCGACCAGGGGGTAGTGCTGGAGCAGCGGGCAGAGGAACTAGGCATCGCCTTCCAGCAAGCCAACAAGGCATACCGGGTTGCCAATATCCGCTATCGGGAGGGGGAGATCCCTCTGCTCGATCTTCTGGCCCTGCAGCAGCGGGTGGACCGCACGAGCAGCAGCCTGCTGGCGGTCAACCGGTTGCTGTTGGAACAGCGAGTCAACCTCCATCTGGCTTTGGGCGGCAGCTGGGAACGATAATTTGCACGATCCACCGTAGATAGCTTTCCCACTATCAGGCTGCTGCAACAGCCTTTTGCCCGCATGCGCCAACGCCTTGAGGAGGGTTTAGTTTCTGAGGGCGCGCAGTGCGGAGGCGCAGCTATCTACCCGAAAAACTGCTGCTCAAAAGCCTCAAAATCAAAGCGTTTCTCTGCCAGCTCGTGTACGAGGGCGATTTTTTCGCTGTCCTCGTGGGTTATCTTGGACACATCGTCGTTGATTTTCAGATACAGGTCTGAAGTACTGAATTTGTCCGTACGCATGTAGGGGATATTGCTGCGATCTATTATCTGCTGCGTGGTTTTCTCAATCGGCTGACGCCCGGGGATCAAAAGCCCTGCAATTCTACTGCGGTATTCCGGCATCTGATACAGCACACTTAAAGTTACCAGCAGCTCATCCCTACTGCTGGTGACGATCGCCAGCGTTGATTCGCGCAACAGTTCTGTCACCCGCTGCGTAGACGCTGCACACACTTGAACATGGTGGACGATTTTTTCGACTGAGTCCTGCTCGCCTTGGATCTCAAGGTTTAAAATCCTGGCAATGCGGCGCATGGTGGGGTTCGCCAGAATTGGCTGGTAGTTGAAGCCTCCAAGAACACTGAAAGGGTGCTGCGCAAATCCCAACTGGAGCAGGTCCAGAACCATCTCCCGTTTTTCCGCCACAATTTTATTGGCCAGCAATGCACGTACCTGCGCCTGTTCGCGCTCAAACAGAGCCAGATTCAGATAGACCGAATCGATTACACTCCCAACTCCGCCCCCTGAGATCATCAATACCGGAGCATCGAGCATCTTCGCCATCTGCGCGTTGGAAATTCCAAGCACCGAGCCAACCCCACAGTGCCCCGCCCCTTCGATAATCAAGAAATCGCATTTGCTCTCCATCTCCGCACATGCAGCACAAATCTGCGCCCGCATCGGAGCAACATCGAGTTCGTTGCGCAACACCCGCTGGGTATCCCCAGAGCGAAGAACCAGCGGTGACATCAGTTCTATTGAATCCTCCTGTCCCAAAATACGCGCCATTAAAACCGCATCTTTATCCGCAATAACGCCGTTGAAAACAGTGGGTTTAGGCCCAAGGGGTTTGATAAAACCCACGCGGGCATATTTTTTTCTCGCCAGATGGAGTAGAGACAGACTGATAGTAGTTTTGCCGCAGTGTTGCCCGGTAGCGGCAATAAAGAGTTTGCGTGCCATAGCTTGATTTCCTCATCAGCAAAGGGTTTTTGTGGAGTACGGGCTGAAGAGCCAAGTATTAAACAGAAGCGCGGTTTTGTCCACCGCGAGCTGGAATTATTCTACCTGAGATATTTGAGCCTATCCTGCAAGGAATCAATGCTACCGCCGCTTGTGAGAACCTGCCTCGAACGCGCAAAACAGTATGGGACACTAATTGTCAGATTGCTCATGCCCCGCCAGCGTGCACAACCAGCAGGGCAGCGATAACCGTGCTCAATTCGGCCAGCTCGCAGGTAGCGCCAAGGGTATCGCCGGTGAAGCCGCCGATTTTGTTGCGACAATACCGCCCAAATAACAGCGTGACGAGGAGCACCGTGACGGCGATGATGGTGCCACCAAGGTGGAGTAGCAGTGTCGCACTGAGTAGCAGAAGCGCAGCGGCACTCCAGGCGTGATGGGGGCGGGCCTGCTGTCGGGTCAGTTCAGCCAGCCCTCCAGGACGCGCGTAGGGCAACATGACCAGCGGCAACACCAGTGCGGTACGCCCGGCGAGGGGGATGAGGACTATCACCCCCCAACGCGCTGCACCAGTCAGGGAGACGAGAGCGGCAAACTTGAGCAGCAACAGACTCGCGATGCTCAGTGCGCCCATAGCGCCGATGCGGCTGTCCTGCATGATATGCAACATGGCGTCACGCTCGCGCGAACTCATGAAGGCATCGGCACTATCGGCTACGCCATCAAGATGCAGCCCGCCGCTGACTGCAACCAGCGCTACCACCAGCAGCGCACTGGGGAGCAGAGTACCCGGCAGGAGCGCGCACAGCACCTGGTCGAGGAGCGCCATGCCGATGCCGATAAAGAGCCCGACTGCGGCATACCAGCTAAGACTGCGGCAAAGATCAGACTCATCTCCGCACCAGGCGACAGGAACACGTACAAGGGTGAGAAAACTCAGGGCAGCAAAAAATGGCTTCATCGGGCAATACTTTCCACGCCCACAGGGGTAGATGAGCAAGCGGCGCCGCGAACCGGGGGGTGCGCCCGAGATACAGCGGCTTCTGCAAAAGTGGCCACCTCAGTGAGGAGCGCCACCGCGGCCTCCACCAGGTGCATGCCCAGCGCCGCCCCAGTTCCTTCACCAAGGCGCAGACCCAGATCGAGCAGTGGTCTTTTACCCAGGTGCTGCAGGGCGATGCTGTGCCCCGGTTCAGCACTGCGGTGTCCGGCGATCATGTAATCGCGGCTGGCTGGTGCGAGGCTAGCAGCAAGCATGGCTCCAGCGGTGGAGATGATGCCGTCGAGCACCACGGGTTTCCGTTTGGCCGCGGCGCCGAGGATGAGCCCGGCGATAGCGCCGATCTCAAAGCCACCCACCTTGCTCAGCACATCCAGACCATCATCGGGATCGGGTTTGTTCAGGTTCAAAGCTTTGTCGAGGATGGCAATTTTATTCTGCAGCGCGGCATCGTCGAGACCGGTCCCCCGCCCGGTGACGCTGGCAATATCACAGCGGCACAGGCTGGCTATAATGGCGCTGGAGGGGCTGGTGTTGCCAATCCCCATATCACCGGTGGCGTAGAGATCGGTGCTGGGGGCCAAAAGGTTCGCAACCTCTATCCCCACCTCAATGCACTGGAGCGCCTGCGTGCGGCTCATGGCGGGCCCGCGCGAGAAGTCCGCCGTTCCTGCTGCAATCTTGCGCTCAAGCAGGGCGGGGTTTGGGCACAGCGCCGTCAGATCTCCGGCAACCCCGACATCGATCACCATGAGACTCGCTTCGACCTGTCGTGCCAGCGCATTGATGCTGGCCTTGCCCTGCAGGAAATTGCGCACCATCTCCACCGTCACGGCTTGGGGGAAGCGACTGACCCCGGCGGCGACAATGCCGTGATCGCCCGCCATAACGGCGATAGCTTTGCGCCGCACCGAGGGGGTGATGCTGCCCGTTATGGCAGCGAGCTCTGCGGCTACATCCAGCAGGTGCCCAAGAGCGCGGGGAGGGATCGCGAGCTGGTCGAGGCGGGTGCGTGCCTGTGCGCGGGCGCTGGTATCGGCGGGGCGAATGGCATCTAAGGTTTCGCTAAGGAGCCAGTGTGCTTCAGTCTGCATGCGGATAAACTCCTTTAAGGTTGTTTGAGGAACAGCGGCAAGCCAGAAAGCATAAACACTGCCTCGTCGGCGTGTGCAGCCAGGATTTGATTGCAGCGCCCCACCAGATCGCGATAGCGGCGCGACAGCGCCTGTGCCGGAACAATACCCATCCCCAGTTCGTTGGAGACAAAGATCACGGTGCGCTCTGCACTGCGAGCAGCTTCAATCACCTTGGCGGTGGCGGCTTCCATCCACACCTCGTCAAGCCCCTCCTGGCGCTCTGCGGCCGCATAGAGCAGGTTATTGATCCAGAGCGTCACGCAGTCTACTAATACTACGCTGCTACTGCGGGTTGCATGCAGGGCGCCGCACAGATCCACGGATTCCTCAAGGGTCTCCCACCCTTTTCCAATGCGGTGGTGGCGGTGGATGGCGACCCGTATCGCCATCTCGGTATCAAGCACCGGACAGGTTGCGATGTAGCTGTGCGGACCAGAGAGCGCCAGGGCACGCTGCTCGGCATAGCTGCTTTTGCCGCTGCGCGCGCCACCGCTGACATACAGAAGGTAGGGGAGACGGGGGAGATGGGGGGAATGCTTCAGGGGATCAGGTGTCATGAATTATATAATCCGGTCAACACAGCATGGTTATCTTCCAGCTGCAACGTAGCGTAACCGCCGCGCTCGAGGTTAAACTTCAAATGATCTTCCAGAGGCCAGCACAGCAACGCGCATATCAGCGTGCGGAGCACACCGCCATGGCTGACAATAGCTAAGTGCGCGCAGGTTTCAGCGTGAATAGCTGTAGCAATGCCATTTACACGCTGATAAAACTGGGAGAGAGCCTCTCCATTGGGGAAACAAAAAGTGGCAGCACAAGCGGCCCATTGCGCCACGCGGTGGGGGTCTTTGTGCGCAATCTGCGCAAACGTCAACCCTTCCCACTGACCGAAATCAATTTCGTGCAGGCGCACATCAAAGGTTACGGGAATGGAAGCATGGATGGCTGGGTGTTGCGCCAAGTGATGGCACAACGGCTGAGCCGTCTGGCGTGCGCGCTGTGCAGGGCTGCACCACAACCGTTGTATTGGCGGAGTGCCTGGAGTCACCAAACGCTGTGCCAGCTGCTGGGCCTGCTCAACTCCGACGGCACTGAGGGGAACATCGCGGCGTCCAATGTAGCGCCCGTTCCATTGCGGACCTATGACCGCGTGTCTGATCAGAGTTATTTGTTTTGCCATAAGAGCTGCTTTCACCCTTTTACCGGGGTAGAAACTAAAAAATCCCCGTAACCTCAAAAAGGTTGCGGGGATTGCGTATTTAATCCTCGTGGGGGTTCTGCCGTCTCGTTCCGCGAAGACGGGGAGGAACTAATGAACCGGGCATGTATCTGACTGACGCCGCTCAAAAGGCGACGAACACAGTGGCGGGTCCGCGACGGATTTACACCGTCTTCCATGCTTTCCGATTATGTAGCAGGCATTAAAACACAGCCTGTTGTAACTGGTAGTGGCGATTCCACCTCGCGGTTATTCTTCCAGCAGTTACGTGCCGACAGTAGCAGGGAACCTCCGAAAAGTCAGCAAAATACCTTCAAGCGACGCTAGTGTTTCTTGTCATTACCCATGGCACTGAGCATCAGCCCAACCAGACCCCCAAGAAAAGCCCCTGACCAGGGACTAGAAGCCGGGCCTCAAGTATTGCCCACACACTGTCCCAGGTAGCCAATCCCCCCACCGACAAGAACTCCCACCAAGGTAATAAGTGCCATTTTGGTATGTTTTTTATTCATCAATTCACCCTTCATGTTGACGCTGTCTACACCGACTTACGTTATATATAGATTTACATATCGATAGCATAGTAGCTGATTTATCTTCTCGGGTAAAGCGGCACAACAGCGTATGCAGACAAATATTACAAAATTAGTAACAAATTGATCTGGATCATGTTTCTCCGCCAGGAAAGTGGTTATTCTCACCTCAACATTACGCAACTACTAGTCCAATCAACATATGCACACAGCAAAAAACCTGGGAGGATGGCATGAACTTAAAACAGAATTTAGGCACACAGGCGATTCAGGATGTATTGACCACCCATCCGCACATTGGGGAAATTCTGCAGCAGTTTGAAATCGGCTGTATCGGCTGCGGGGTGGGGATTTGTCAATTACAGGATGTGGTGAGTATCCATGGGCTGGGCGCGGAAGCGGAACAGCAGATCGAAACTCAGATCAACGCCTACCTTGAAAGTGGCAGCAGCGTAATCCAATAAATCAAACAAAGCATTTTTAATCTTACACAAGGAGATAACTATGAGTAACTTAGCCTGCGGATGTCCCGGAACTATGGTGCAGACCCTGAAAAAGACAGAAAGCGCCCCCAACACTGTTGCAGAGGGCAAACTTGAATCGCACCTGCGCCAGTGGCCGACCCAGTTGCATCTGGTCCCCCCCACTGCGCCTTACCTGCAAAATGCACATCTGCTGTTGGCGGCAGATTGCACTCCGTTTGCATACGCAGATTTTCACCGTGATTTCATCAAGGGGCGGGTAGTTTTAAATGCATGCCCGAAGCTCGACGATACCAGTCCATATGTGGAAAAACTGACCCAGATCATTCAGCAGAATGATATCAAGAGCATCACTGTCACCATCATGGAAGTACCGTGCTGTCGTGGGATGGGGATGTTCGCCCAGAAGGCGATTGAACTGGCGGGCAAGAACACACCGCTGGAGATTGTGACCATCGGCATTAATGGAGAAAGGAAAAGCGCATGAAACCCGCCACCAAACTCGACATAACCAAGGTTCTGATGGAGGAGCACCAGCTTATTCTGCGCATGCTTACACTCCTTGAAACCAACGCCCAGCGCGTAGAACGCGCAGAGTTCAAGGACTGGAGTTTCTTTAGCGCAGCCATAGACTTCATTCGCACCTTTGCGGACCGCTACCACCATGCCAAGGAAGAGGAAGTGCTGTTCGTTGCCCTGGTAGATAACGGTATGCCGGAAAAGCGCTCCCCCATAGAGGCGATGCACATGGAACACGAGCAAGGACGCGCCCATGTGCGGGGGATGGAAACAGCGCTCACACATATTCAGGCAGGTCAACTAGAGCAGATTCCCGCCCTGGTGAACCATGCCAGAGGATACGCCGCGTTACTGCGCGAACATATCAACAAAGAAGATACCATCCTCTATCCGCTGGCTGAGCGGGTGCTGCCGGAAAGTGCGCGTCCCGATATTGTGCAGGGCTATGCCCAGGCCGAGGCTAAGGACACAGAGGTGGCACAGAAATACCGTAGCCTGGTGGAGGATTTTGAGCGTAGATATGCGGAGGTGGCTTGATTGGTTTTTTTGGAGGGCAATGCCAATGTTGGGGCAATTCATGAATTGCCCTTACGGCGAAATTTCAATCTCGTTCCCACGCTCCCGCGTGGGAATGCATAAACAATTCCCCTCCTTACCTAAGGAGGGGTTAGGGGTGGTTGGGTTTTGCCTTTGTCCTGCACCGCTCCAACTGCGGCACGAAGGGGATTGGGTGCAAATTCGAACCTGGGCAGACACATCGGTCTGCCCCTTGGCAAACCTCCTGCCCCCACTAAGTCCATGAAAAAGTTCACTTGTGTCAAAACTAGTGCCCGACGGGCGCCAGGAATACCAAAGCCGAAATCCTTTCAATTCCGCAGCTGAAAAAACGCAGCATCCGCTGACCAAAAGGGCAGCGGCAGCCATCAAAACATAAAAACGGCATAGGAACGCCTGCGCGCAATAGCGAGATGCGGTGCGCCAGCACGAGCTTAGCTGTTTTTTGCACCCTTTTTGTCAGCTCACAAAAAGGGTGGCGGCTGCCGGGACGAGACCCGGCGGTCCTGATCTTGACCTTGTTCTTGCATAAGTAGCGGATTATCCTCTCTGTTGCAATATTTACTGTAGTACCCACATGACGTGGGCGGCGGCCCACACCGCCTTCCTTTTCTTACTTGTATAAGAAAAGGAAGCAAAAGAATACACCCTGCGCCCCAGCCCTGCGGGTTCCCTCCACTTATGCCGCCAGCAGACGGATGGACCGAAACTCGCTAGAGCTCAGACAACGGTCCATCTTTATCGCCTGCTGGCAGCAACGCTCCGGCTGCAGCACAAAGGGATTGGGGTGCAAACGCGTTTTGTGGTACGCAATTGTAAGGGCGAAAATTTTTCGCCCTTACGAAAACGACACAGCATCCGCCAACCAAAAAGGGTGGCGGCTGCCGGGACGAGACCCGGCGGTCCTGATCTTGACCTGGACCTTGGTCTTATAAGATACTGAAGCAAGTTCGGATACTGAAGCAAATTCGCCACAACAACCACCCACCACTTTTACAGGAGAGCACATATGAGCGAAATTGAGAGCAAGTTAACCGTAGATGGTGCAAAAGCCTACAATCTTGCACAGATGACTGAATATCAGGAAGGGGCAGTAGTAAGTCGCACCCTGTTGAAAAATGCAAGCGGCACCCTGACCGTATTCAGCTTTGATGCAGGACAATCGCTATCGGAGCATACGGTACCGTTCAATGCGTTTATTCAGGTATTGGACGGTGAAGGGGAGATCACCGTTGCTGGGAAGATGAGCGTGGTAAAACCTGGCGAGATCATCCTCATGCCTGGGGGGTTGCCCCACAGCGTGCATGCGACACAGCGCTTCAAGATGCTGCTGATCATGTTCCGCACCAAGGTTACGCCAGGGTAAATTTCTTCAGGATGTAGTCCACCCGCGCCTGCGCGCTCTCGTGGCGGCGCTTCAACCCCTCGATATGGCGCAGGCGCGGGAGCAGTCCGTAACCGTTGGTTAGTTGGATCGCAAGGCCGGGGCGCGCATTGAGCTCCAGCAGCAAAGGGTTGTTGGTCCCGTCCAGCACGATGTCAGTGCCGATATACCCAAGCTCGGTCATATCGTAGCACCGCGCCGCCATCAGAAGAATCTCGGGCCAGTGAGGGATGCTGATATGTTCCAAGGCGCTACCGGTATCCGGGTGGATAGTTGTCGGCACCGAGAACTGCACCGCATTTAGCGAGGTGCCGCTGCATATATCCAACCCGACCCCGATAGCTCCCTGATGCAGATTCGCCTTTCCGTTGGAGATTTTGGTGGCAAGCCGTAGCATCGCCATCACCGGGTAACCTTGAAATACCACAATGCGGATGTCAGGCACCCCTTGAAATGAATAAGCACGGAAAAGGTCGGTAAACTCGATCAGTTCTTCAATGATAGCCACATCTGGGGTGCCCGCGAGAGAATACAGCCCAGCCAAAATATTGGAGATGTGACGTTTGATATGGTTTATACTGAGGGGGGTACCGGCGGTGGTGATAAACTTATCCCCATCACGCCCACTGATAACCAGAATCCCTTTCCCGCCCGAGCCTTTTGCGGGTTTGATGGCAAACCCGTCTAAACTTTGGAGACGCTGTTCAATGGCGCGCAGACGGTGCTGTTCTCTGATCACAAAGTGCAGCTTCGGCGCCGGGATGCCGTAGCGTTGCGCGAGTTTTTTGGTTTTGAGTTTATCATCCACCAGCGGGTAGAGCTTGCGCTGGTTATAGCGCCCTATATAGTTGATATTGCGCGCATTCATCCCCAAAACGCCGAGATCGCGCAACCTGCGCATACTGGTGCACCACATTAGAGCCCCAACTTCAGCCGCAGTGCCCGAAAACGGCGCAGCTCTGTGAGTTTGTAACCGGTGTAGCTCCCCATCCCCATGATTAACGCAAGGATGATGAGGTTGATTTCAGGAAAATTAAAGCTTAAGTGGGCTGCCAGCGGCCAGCTCATCAGCATGAAGGCGCAGATAGCGACAATGAGACTCCCCCCACCCTGAATCAGCACCTCGCGCGGACCCTCGTCTTCCCACAGAATCGACATCCGCTCAATGGTCCAGGCAATAATAATTACCGGGAAAAAGGTCACACTCATACGGGTGTTGATGCCGATTTGATAGCCGAACAGGCTGGAAATTACAACTATCACAAGGACCAAAACCACTATGGTTGAGATGCGCGCCACCAGCAGAAGATTAAAATGGGACAGATAACTGCGCAACAGGAGCCCAAACGCTACAATGGCAACAAAGCTGAGCAATCCTGGCAGTAACGAGGTTTGCAAAAATGAAAGGGCTATCAGAATCGGCATAAAGGTGCCTGAAGTGCGGATCCCGATAATGATGCTCATAAATACCACCGCCAAAGCCCCCAACGGCAGCAACAGCATAACTTTGAGCATATTTTGCTCTTCCACCGGCAGTTTGTGCATATCAAAAAAAGTGAAGTGGCCCGGCGTAGCAGTGGTATGCGCCAGTTGTTTAGCAGAGATGGTTTGGGCACTGATCCCAAAGCTGACCCTCGAATTACGCCCGCCACTCACATCGAGGATCGACGTACCACCCTGATCCCACAAAAAGAAATTATCCGGACGCCCATGCTGCCCTGTAGTTGGGTCGAGCATAACCCAGCGCTCTGCCGTGTAGATTTCAAGCATCGGTTCGAGCGCAAGGTTATGGCGATTCTCTTCCAGATATAGACCATTGACAATCCGCGTGGGAATATCGGCGTAGTTGAGGAGTTTTTCCAACAGCAGCACTGGTGGGGTTTGCGATAGCAGCAGGGCAATGTTTTGCGACTTCTCAGGGGCATTGATCTGCTTGATCAGTTCGCGGCACATGCTAAGGTGTGAATCCGATTGAGAGTAGGCCTGCGCCAGCACCTGACGCGCGGCAATCCCCTGTGACTCTTCCCAGAATATTTCTACCACGGGATGGGGGGGAATCAGGTTTTCACTGCTGGCGTCCTGGTCAGCTCGAGCCATCAGCTTGTAGTACAGGGTCTGCGGCCCACTGGCGTTGCGTATCGACCATACCGCGCGCCGGTCCCCATCCACATCCAGGACAGAAAAACCATACCCCGGGGAAGCGGTCTGTTCGTTGAACGTCCTATACCCCGGGACACTGTCGGGGATATCCAGACTCACTTCAACAGGGGTGCCCCCAGCACTAAACGCTACGCGCGCTTCTACCAGCCATACCGTCACCTGTTTGCCGGGTAACAGAGGGATTTCCGTCTGGATATGGCGCAGCCACATCAGGCTAATGCCAGTGATAAACAGGACAAAAATCAGCGTATAGAATAGGGCACGGGGCATCTTGAGGACCTGGATAGTGGTGAATGCTTAGGGTGCCAGCGGAATTGGCGTTGAGATATATTTCTTACTTACATCAACCGTCATAGAATCCATAAGGATATTGCGCCCGATAAGCACAGGGTATTCCATGTGAGATCGATCCGTCAGCGTGAATTCAGCAGTACGCACGCTGTTGCCCAAAGTTACAAGCAGTTCTACCACCTTGCGGCGCTCTTTTTCATCTTTTATCGCCTGTACGATGCGCACTCTGCGTACTACCTTACATTCGATTCCAACCTCTTCCCCGCTTTCGGGATTAAGCATAAAAAAGCGCACCCAGGAATCACCGTTACGCTCAAACGCTTCAATGTTGCGCGCATCGATGGATGAAGTGGCAGCACCCGTATCGATCCGCGCCGGCAACACCAGCCCCGGCGGAGTAATAAGTACCTTTTCCACTGCGCCAACCACTTGCTTTCCTGCGGGCCTGGCTGCTGCATCACCAGTAGCGCCAACCTCCGGATCCGAGACCACCACCCGACTGCGCACATCGTTGAACTGCACTACCGCAGACTCTTTGCTGTGGCGCAGATCTTCAAGCGCGCGCTGCAGTGTGCGCAGCTCCTGTTCCTGGGTTTCCAGACGCTGCTGCAGGTGCAGCACTTTAACATTCTGCTCTTCAAGCAGGACGGTATGCATCTCTTCAATCTGAGTGGTGAGATGTTGTAACTGGTTTAACTTCTGCTCTTCCCGTTCCATCAAAGTGTCAAAGCGTTCACTGTCGGCGCGTGTAGCTACCACAAAGTGAGACCTACACCCAGAGCTGAGCAACATCAGAACTATCCCTGTCACGCCAGCCAGAAACTGCAACGACCGTTTCATTCTATTCAACTCCCTGCCACCCACCACCGATAGCTTTATAAACTCTAGTCAGGTTGGCCCCCACTTCCCCTTTGCTCTGATTCAGTTCATCTTCGATCTGGAACAGGGAGCGCTGGGCATCCAGGACGATGTAGAAGTCCACCAGTCCGGCATTATAGCGGTCGCGCGCGAGCCATTCGGTGCGCTGCGCCGCCGCAACCGCCTTCGCCAAATGCTCGTGGCGTATTTGTTCTTTGGCGTAGGCAGTGAGGGCGTTTTCAATCTCCTGCTGCGCTTTTAACACACTTAAGTTGTACTGCGCCAGTGCCTCGGTGTATTTTTCTTCCTGCATTTCAATATTCAAGCGCAGCGCATTGCCACGAAAGAGGTTCCACGAGATCCCCGGGCCGATGCCCCAGAACTGGCTTCCAGAGTCAAAAAAGTCGCTCCCCGAGTTCAGTGCCTCCAAGCCAATAGTGCCGAGCAGGCGCAGCTTTGGGTAAAGCTCGGCGGTAGCAACTCCGATACGCGCACTCTGTGCTGCAAGCATCCGTTCTGCTGCGCGGATATCCGGGCGGCGCCGCATCGCTTCTGCGGGAATCCCCACCGCGATCCGGACAGGTGCTTCCGGGATGGTGCCAATGGAAGCAAACTCTGCCTGCAATGCACCTGGAGACTGCCCCAGCAGCACTGCGAGGTTATTTTCTGCGGTGCGGATTGCCCCTTCCAGGCGGGAAAGTTGCGCTCTGCTCTGCTCCAGATTACGCAGGGATTGCTGCAACGCCAGTTCGTCGATCAGGCCAGCATCGAAACGTGATTGATTCAGATCATAGGTTTTCTTCTGGGTCGTTATATTGTTATGTGCCACCTGCAGCCGCTGCTGGTAGGTGCGCAGCTCAATATAGTTCAACGCCACTTCGGCAGTGAGGCTGGTAAGCACTCCATGCATATCCGCTGTGCTCACCTCAAGCTCTGCCTGTGCCGCTTCTACCGAGCGCCGGATTCCGCCAAACAGATCTAGCTCCCACGAGGCATCTAACCCCGCCATATACCAGTCGATCTCTTGCCCCCCTACGGGGCTCCCGAGGTTTTCACTGTTGCGCTGGCGCTGGAAATACCCTTCAGCGCCCAAACTGGGGAAGTGATCCGCTCGGCTTATCCCACGGCTGATGCGTGCCTGCTGCAGACGTGAGAACGCGGTCTTCAGTTCCAGGTTTTCCCTTATGGCACGCTGTTGCAAAGCGCTCAGGAGAGGATCATCGAACAGGTCCCACCAGGTAGCGAGCTGATTTTCCTGCAGCGTGGTTGCTTCAAGCCCCCTCTCCATGGTGGCGTACCACTCCTCCTGCGCTGCCGGTTCCACCTTGGTGTAATCTGGCCCCACCGCACATGCGCTTAAAGAGAGGGCGATAAAGATAAGGCTCAACCACCGCAAGGCTGTGCCCCTGAGGTGATGTTGCACAATATGCTGTCTATATATACTCATAATATCCTTACCTTTTACTTAAGAGTCTGATTTGCCAGACGTTCGCGGCGACGCTGTTTCCAGGCGGCTGATTTGTCCCGCTGACTCTGAAACAGATAGTACAGCACCGGAATAATCAGCAGCGCTACTGTTGATGCGGCAATCATCCCAGAGAATACCACGGTGCCAATATGGCGCCGGCTGGTAGCTCCAGCACCTATGGCCCATACCAGCGGTGCGACCCCGAGGATAAAGGTGAAGGCGGTCATGAGTACCGCGCGAAAACGCACCCTTGCACCTTCGATAGCAGCATCCCGAGTGCGTGCCCCCTCCTCTTTACGATCGCGGGCGAACTCAACAATCAGGATGGCGTTCTTCGCCGCGAGTCCAACCAGCAACACCAGGCCAATCTGGGCATAGATCGACATGGAGATCCCCGTTACCCACAGCCCCACCAAGGCTCCCAGGGTTGCAACAATAACCGAGAGGACAATGGTCAGAGGGAGGTTCCAGCTTTCATACTGCGCCACTAGGAACAGATACGCGAAGATAAGCGCCAGTGCAAACAGATACCCCACTGTACCGCTGGCTTTCTGCTCCTGCAGCGACATGGTAGACCATTCAAAGGAATAGTCGGGGGGCAGATGCTCAGCTGCGAGTTCTTCCATGATTTCCATGGCCTGACCCGACGAATAACCCGGGGCCGCCTGACCATTTATGGTGAGGCTGGTGAACTGGTTGTAGCGGTTGATCACCTTGGCACCAAGGACGGTAGAGATGTTCAACAAGTTCTCCACCGGAATCTCTTTGCCAGAATCACTGGTTACATACAGATCGCGGATATCATCCGGGCTTTTACGGAAATTCTCCTTAGCACGTACTTTTACCTGATAGGTACGTCCGTAGAGGTTAAAGTCGTTGACGTACTGCGAGCCCAGGTGCTGATTAAGGGTGGCAAACAGGGTGGCGGTTGAAACTCCCAACTCCTGCATCCGGGTCCGTTCCAGATCCAGCCACACCTGCGGCGTATTGGCACTGTAGGTGGTATACACCATATTTAGTGCCGGATGCTGGTTTGCCGCTATCACCAACCCGAGGCCAACCGCCGCAAGTTCACTTGGGGGCTGATCTTCCAATGCCTGCAGACGGAAGTCAAAGCCGCCGGTAACCCCAAGTCCCTGGATAGGCGGGGGAACAAACGCGCGGATGGTGGCAGTGGAAATTCCGTTTAGTTCCTGCATAGATTTTTGTACCAGGGCGTCGATATGCAGATCGGCGCGCGTACGCTCCGCCCATGGATTAAGGTCGGCGATAATAAATCCAACGTTTTCCGCCTGGCCACTCAAGAGGCTAAAACCGTCAATGGCGATAACCCTTTCCACCCCCTCTATCTGCAGGAGGCGGCGTGTTGCTTCGGCGTTAACCTCGGCAAGACGCTCCAATGTGGCGCCTTCAGGGAGTTGCACATCAATCAAAAACCCCCCCTGGTCTTCCTGGGGGAGGAAACTGGTTGGGATATGCCCAGACAGAAACCATGCACCTGCGCACATAAGGAGAAACAGTACCACCCCTACGGCTGTTTTACGGATCAGCCAGGCCACAATTGCGCCATAGGTATTGCGCGAAAAATCCATAAACTTATTGAACCACGCCAGCGGGCCGCGCCTATGTGGCTGGGCTTTTTGGAGAAGAAGCGCACACATCGCGGGGCTCAGGGTAAGGGCGCACAGCGAAGAGATCAGTACTGAAACGCACAGGGTAACGCCAAACTGTTTGTACAGCAGTCCGGTGATGCCAGGCATAAACGCAATAGGGACAAAAATAGCCAGCAACACCAAGGTGGTAGCAATAATGGGACCGGTAACCTGAGACATCGCCTTCAGCGTGGCTTCTTTAGGCTCCAGATCTTCCTCTTCCATGATGCGGTACACGTTCTCCACCACTACAATGGCATCATCCACCACCAGGCCGATGGCAAGAATCAGGGCAAACAGGGTTATGGTATTTATGTTGAAACCCAGCGCCAACAACACCGCAAAGGTACCAATGATAGAGACCGGGATCGCGGCGGCAGGGACAAGGGTGGCGCGGACATTTTGCAGAAATACAAAAATAACCAGTACCACCAGAAAAAAGGTCAACCCTAAGGTAAAGCTGATCTCTTTAATCGCTTCCTTAACGTATTCAGTGGTGTCATACGGAATGACGAAGGCAATATCAGCAGGCATGATTGATTGCTGCTCTTTGAGAACTTCGCGCACCCGCTCCATAGTTGCAACCGCGTTGGCACTGGAAGAGCGGTACAGTGCTAAACTAACCGCTTCACTGTTGTCGAGATTGCCGCCAGTGTTGTAGCTTTTGCTTCCCAGCTCTACATCGGCCACATCCTTAAGACGCACCAGTCCACCTCGATCATTGGTGCGGAGCACAATTTCGTTGAACTCTTCTACTGAGTCCAAGCGTCCTTTAGCGTTCAGAGTGTATTGCAGTTGCTGCCCCTCAACGCTGGGGACAGTGCCCACAGAGCCCAAGGTGGCCTGAACGTTCTGCTGCCGGATGGCGCTAATAACTTCGTTGGTGCTCATCCCAAGAGCTGAGAGTTTATCTGGGTCCATCCAGATCCGCATACTGTATTCAAACTCACCGAACACAAACACATCACTGACCCCATCTATACGCTGCAGGGTATCCTTGATGGTACGGCTAATATAGTTACTCATAAACAGGCGGTCATGGGTTCCCCCCGGTGAAGTAAAACTGACCACCCCGAGCATATCGGAAGAACGCCTACGCACCGATATCCCCAAACTGACCACTTCCGGAGGCAATTGCGACTGCGCCAGTTGAAGCCTGTTCTGCACGTTGACTTGGTCAATATCGGGATCGGAGTCAACATCGAAGGTGATCTCAAGGGAGTAGGTGCCGTTGTTGGTACAGTCTGAGGACATGTACAACATATCCTCGACCCCATTCATCTCCTGCTCAATAGGGGCAGCTATGGTATCTTTGATTACCTGGGCACTAGCACCAGGATACACCGCGCTGACCCGCACAATCGGCGGGGTGATGGAGGGATATTCCGCCACGGGCAACGCGGTTATGGCTATCCCGCCGGCCAAGGTGATCACAATGGCGATAACCATCGCCAAGCGCGGGCGCTCAATAAATATCTTAGAAAACATATGTTAGTTATCCTTATCTTCCTTGAGCTGAACGTTTACCTCGATACCAGGAACAACCTTCTGTACCCCTTCGTAAACAACCAGTTCCCCCTGGGTCAGGCCGGAGGTGACAAATAGATTGCGTCCGCTGCTTCGCCCCGTTTGGATCTGGCGTTTTTCAATCTTCGAATTTTCATCCACAACCAGCACAAAGGGACCATCCTTATCGCGCTGCAACGCACCCTGCGGAATGGAAATTTGCATCACAGGAGCAGCGGGGGCAAGGGAAACGTTCAGATATTCACCGGGGTATAACTCCCCATCCGGATTGGGAAAAATCGCCCAGATAGCAATGGTACCCGTGCTTGAATCCATCTTGTTGTCGATAAATTCCACCCGCCCGGTATGGGAATATTCTTCCCCGGCGGTGGTACTCACGCGAACTTTGAGAATTGGCTTAGCAGTGGGGTTGCTCGCATCGGTAGCGGCTTTGCGGATAATTTCTGTCTGCCGTTCGCTGACAGAGAACAGCACGCGCATCGGATCGATGCTCACCACCTCTGCCATGGAGCCAGACGCCGGACTGATCAGATCGCCACGTTTAAAAAAGCTCTTGCCGATCCGTCCATCCAATGGTGCGGTGATGGTGGTATAACCCAAATCTATCTCAGCAAGTTGCAAACGTGCCTGCGCTTCCAACACCCGTGCCTGCGCCAGCCTATACGCCGCATCAGCATCGTCCATGTCGGTTTGGGGGATGCTTCCTGGCCCCGCAGCGCCTAAGCGTTTGAGTTTGGTGCTCGCTTTGAATAGATCAGCTTCAGCGGCACCTACACTTGCCTGCGCCGCAGCTACATGGGCTTTATACGGTGCCTGCTCGATCACATACAGCACCTGCCCTTTTTTAACCTGCGCCCCTTCTGAGAAGTTAACCTGTTCCAAATAGCCACTCACGCGCGCCATAAGATCGATCGATTCTACAGCTTCCACATGCCCAATATACTTTTCTGGAATATTTGCATCCCGCTCTGTAGCCGCCATCACCCCAACTACAGGTTTAGGCCCCTGATCTTGCTGGGGATTGGCGCTTGCACCCAACGGAAGTAAAACGAGAGTGGTGCAGAAAACTAAAAATGTGGGGAGTGCTCTAAATATAACGCTCATTATTA
>CAZDRL010000030.1:0-3448 GCA_964508035.1 uncultured Desulfuromonas sp. | reverse complement strand
GTGGTGCAGAAAACTAAAAATGTGGGGAGTGCTCTAAATATAACGCTCATTATTACGGGTCCTCCTTCTGCGACTGCGACGTAACAGGGCAGATGTAGTTGTCGAACGTAAAAAAGATAGATACGGAAGTTGCCTTAATTTATGTGGAATAACGTTTGTTTTGCACAGTTTCAGCGCATATTCTATCAGCGTTTTAGCGCATCCCAACACGCGCTAATGGTAGTCTCAAAGGTGCATTTGTCAATGGGTGTGCCGCAGTTCGCGTGCTCTTTGGCCAGGGTGGAGATGGGGCCAAACGCCAGCGCCTCCAGGCATAGACTCGGTGCATCTTTAATGATTTTTTCCTTCTGTGCGCGCAACATCAGCCCGTGCAGATAGCTTTTGTCCGAATGCAATTCCCGGTTCAGGGTGTTGAAAGAGGAAAAATGGAATTGCTCCATAAAACGAAACTCATCCGGATGGTCGAGGAAGTAGCGCAGCAGGTTGGTGAGCAGCAGGATCACCTGCTCCCGCACCGGCATGCTGCTTTCCACATCCCGAATGAGGGCGGCTTCAGTCCGTGCCCGCACCTGCGCAAACACTGCGTGGATCAATTCATCTTTACTGTTGAAATGGAAAAATAACGTACCACTTGCAACCCCAGCGCGCTTTGCAATCTGCGCCGTGGAGGCGCGGTTCAGCCCCTGTTCGGCAAACAGCTCAAGGGCTGCCCCCAACAGAGCCTCCCGCTTTTTCTGTTTGCTCTTGTTCGCTAATGTCATTGTAACCCAAGCCCTCCTCCGACTGAGTGGTCAGTCAGTATAGTGGGGCAACACACCAGGGTCAAGAAAAAACTTGAGTCCCATGTACCACTTTTCCGTACACATGGGGTGGCACTGAAGGGTGCACTTCAAGTATGATGCAGAAAAATCATTCTCAGGAGCTTTGTATGAAATCAATTGCCGGCCAACTGGCATATTTTGTCCGTGGACGCGCACGTCAGAACCTTAAAGTGCTGTTTCTCTATTTTGTGTTCCTCACGGCCTTGATCTTAGCGTATTCCAGCATTTTCCGTTATCTCATGTGGAATGTTGAAGGGCGCGAGTTTTCCTTTATCGCTGGTGTCTACTGGGCTATCACGGTGATGACCACCCTCGGATTCGGAGATATCACCTTTAGTACCGATATTGGCTACTTTTTTGCTGCGGTGGTAACCATCTCTGGGGTGTTTTTTCTCCTCATTATTCTCCCCTTCGGGATGGTGAGTCTATTTCTCGCCCCTTGGATTGAGCACCGCCTGCGCAACACCCCCACGCTAGAGTTGCCCATTACCACCCATGGACACATTGTGATCTTCGGGCTCGACTCAACTACCCGCCTGTTCACCAAAAAGCTTGATGGCAGAAACATGAACTTCGTAATAGTTACAAAGGATTACGATAGAGCGCTGAAATTGGAAGAACAGGAGGGGTTGAAGGTGGTGTACGGTTCCCCCACCGATGCAGGGGTGATGCGGCGTTTGCGGGTGGAATCGGCGCTATACGTGGTGGCGAACCTGTCAGATCCAGAAAATGCCAATATCTGTCTTACCCTGCGCTCTTTATGTGATACTCCCGTGGTAGCACTAGCGCGGGAACCAGAGCATCAAGAACTGCTGCGTCAGGCTGGAGCAAGCCATGTGATCGCCATGCCCCGCATCCTCGGGCGCTTTCTCGCCACTCGTGCTACTACGCGTGGAGCGATGGCACACGTGCTTGATACCTTCGGCGCCCTCCAGATTGCGGAGATTCCAGTGAACGGCACCCCGTTTGCGGGGATGAGCTTAGAGCAGGCGCAGATCCGGCAGAAGACTGGACTTTCGGTGATAGGGCTGTGGAAACGGGGACAATTAACCATCCCCAACCGGGATAGCATCCTTGATGATGAGAGTATCGCCCTCCTTGCGGGGAGCAGCGACCAACTCAAAGGGCTGGAGAAGTTAATTGGCGACCCCGACAGTAGCGATCTGATCTTTGTCCTCGGACATGGGAGCATCGGCTGTGCGGCGGCGACGTTTCTGGAACGCAAACCTGCCCCCTTTGTCCTCATAGACCAGAGCGAAAACAGCAGGTGCCACAAACACGTGCCCATAATTGGCGATGCCACCTCAGGCACCACCCTCACCGATGCTGGGATTGAGAACGCCACTGGGGTTATTGTCACCACCAATGACGATAGCACCAACGTATTTCTCACCCTTGCCAGTCGCTATATGCACCCAAACATCCGCATCGTGGCGCGTGCAAACGACGATGAAAACGTCGATCAGCTCTACGCCGCCGGTGCCGATTTTGTGGTGTCGAACTCCTCTGTCGGTACCAGTATCCTCATGAATCTCATCGACCGCAAAGCCTCTGTATTTCTGAGCGAGGGGATGAATATCTTTAAGCGGCGTGTTCCTGAAGCGTTAGAGGGGAAACAGATCATCCAATCGGAGTTACGCAACGCCCTTGAGTGTTCCATTATCGCCTTAAAATATCCGAATGGGCACATGGACACCTCCCCTTTACCCCATACCGTGCTAGAGCCCGGCATTAATCTGCTCCTCATCGGCAGCCTGGAGCAGGAGAAAGCCTTCGATGAGAAATATCCTCCCGCAACTGAATAAGCACAGGAGCGCAAAGATGGCACCGCACCATGCACTTATTGTCAACGCCGATGATCTTGGCTGGGCCCCCGGGCGCGATCGAGGGATTCTGCAGACCATCGACACCGGCATTGTCACCAGCGTGTCGCTCCTTGCGAATGGCCCCCACTTTACCACTGCCGCAGAACAGGTGCAGAAACGCCAGGTAGGGGTCGGGGTACATCTAAATCTGTCTGAAGGCAACGCATTGACTGGATATATTGATGGACTTACCGACAGTGAGGGGACGTTCCTCGGCAAGCACCGCGCCCGCACTAGTTTTATCCATGCCACCTTTGACTCGGCGGCGGCATTGCGCGAATTAAAGGCTCAGGTAGAAAAAGTACTGGCGCAGGGGTTAACCCCAGACCATGTTGATTATCACCAACATATGGGAATTTTCCCTCCCACCTTAGCGCTGATTGTTGAGGTGTGCTGCACCTACGGGATCGGTGCCGCGCGTCTCTCATACCCTGTGGAGGCGCAGCAACACGACCCTAAGGGGGATTTAGGCGCAGAATTGCAACTGTATCGCCGCTTCGGTGCGGCCATGCGGGCAGAATTAAGGCGCGCGGGGATATTTTCCCCCGCAGGGATCTGGGGGATGCCTCTGCTCAACGGCCTCGATAGCACCACGTTGACATCACTGCTGGAACAAATCCCCCCCGGATGCTGGGAACTCATGGTGCACCCGGGAGAGCAAGATGCAGGGATCCCGTTCTGCGGCCCTGAGCGTCAACACGAACAACAAGCGCTCACCTGCGCGGCAGTGCGCGAAGTTATCCGCGCGCGCAACATCCAACT
>CAZDRL010000029.1:0-25546 GCA_964508035.1 uncultured Desulfuromonas sp. | reverse complement strand
CCTGAAAGTATAAAATCGCTAAATTGAGGCTCAAACATGTTTAACTATTTTACCTATGTACCTCCAGTTTTCAGACCTCCATCTGAGGCTAATTCTCTGATTATCCAAGCCACCGTGGGCTGTAGTCAAAACCAGTGCACCTTCTGCGGGATGTACAAAAGCAAACGTTTTCACGTTCGCCCTCTAGCTGACATTTTACTCGAGTTGGACAGAATTCCAGAAGTGGAGCGCAGTTTAATTCGACGAGTGTTTATCGGAGATGGAGACGGGCTGGTTTATCCACAGGAAAGTCTGGTTCCTCTCCTGGATGCGTTGGCTCAACTGTTCCCTAATCTAAATCGCGTGGGTGCTTATGCGTCCCCCAGGAGCTTAAGCCTCAAAAGTGAAGCCGAACTAGAAGCATTGCGCGCCCGGAAACTGAGGATTATCTACTTCGGACTGGAAAGCGGAGATGATCTAACCTTGGAGGTGGCAAACAAAGGGTATAGCGCCAACACCATGCTCAAACTTTGTCGCAAGGCCCAAAATGCCGGGATGAAAATCTCAGTTACGGCGATCCTTGGTCTCGCGGGGAGAACCCGCTCTACAGAACATGCACACGCAACTGCGGCTTGGATCAATGCGCTTTCGCCAGCGTATTTCTCGCTTTTAACTTTGTTTCGGCGCCACAACGAAAAAATCTTCACCCTGATAGAACCTCTGTGCAATGGAGAGATCCTTGAAGAAGCATGCACAGTTGTGGAGCACCTGCAGCCACACAAGACCATTCTGCGTTCCAACCATGTTTCCAACATCCTTAATCTGGCTGGAACATTCCCCAAGGACCGCATGCGCCTAATAGCTGATTGTCGCGCGGCACTAGAGCAGGCACGCCTGCACCCTGAATGGTTTGACAGCGTACCCGGCTACCGCGAAGAGCATTATTGACCATGGATCCTTAAACACGAGAACCTGGCGGGCTCAAGACTGGTCAGCATCAAATCGAGTAAACTGATTATAGCGGATGAGTGCGGACAACTCCTCCCCATAAGCGTGCTTCCGCTCTGAGTATCGATGCAGTTTTTCTACTAGGACGTACGGGTCAGAACTGTGCATACGCAGTTTGCGAAACTTCTTAAACGCGTTGCTGCGTCCAAGAAGACGGTAATAGTCGCGCACAGAGTCTTCCAAACATTCGTATTTGCGCACCCAAATGGTTTTATTGCCACGCTGCTCTCCTGCGGCAATCCGTGGTTCATTAGCGTTAAACGACCATACCCCAAAGACGTTGTTGGCCTCGGTAAAAAAACGGGAAGTCCCCCAAGCGCTTTCCATCGCGGCCTGCGCCAGTGCTACACTAGGAGGGTGAGGTTTAAGAGCCTGAAGCAGTTCTATATCGGAACTCGCCTTGTATTCGCGCTTCAGCTCAGCAACAAGACCATCCTTGACTCCCTCTTCAAGCAAAGCTTCCACCTTATGATAGCGCTTGCTGAGGTCGGCATATACCTGGGTAACAACCGGCACCATCTGTTCTAGAAAACGTTGTTTTTTAGCAGAAACACTTAAAACTTCTTCTACAAGTTCTTCTGTTTCCTCTGGCACCGGTTCCGGCTCTGGACTTTCCACCTCTTTATTCAACACAAACAACAGTACTAACGCGATCGCCACCAATGCGTATAAAATAGCGTATCTACGTTTGCTCTCCACCATTACTTAGTTCCTTTCGTTACTACGTTTTCAGCGCCACATTAAATAAAAAATCTGTAAGCGGGGCACAAAAAAGGGAATATTATATTTTATGCCCGGTGACTGTCAACGCTCTGACTTTTATGCTTGAATAAAAACAGGGCATTGTGTCGAATTTTGCCCCGGCGCCCCTTACGTCAGATATTTTAATATTGTTTCCAAGACGATAATCCGCCATCTTTCAGGTAAAGATAGCGGGAAGCCATGAGCGGTCAGGAGCTCCTTATTGCGGCCCATGCATTTTGGAGTAGATCAGGAGCAAGTTCGTGCAGGTCTGTATTTACAACACACATGAGTTTCAACTCAATGGCGCGCAGGACAACTCCCGTATATGAGATTGCCGCGACATATATGTCTTGGTTTCGGATCTCTCCTGCCTCTATCCCTTCGGCGACAACTTGGCGTACCATTTTGAAGGGTTCAGTAAAACAGATAGGAACAGCATCGCTCATAAACTCGGAATGCTTCATATACAGCATATATTCCATCATTACCGGGTCTGATTCGGTGATATCAAAACAAAGATTTCCGAACGCTTCAAGTTTTTCCCGTACTGTCGCCGCATCATCGAAGCGTTCCTGCAACATAGCCTCAAAAGCATTCATGGTATTTTCATGGATGCGGTGTGCCAGAGTTTCTTTGTTGGTAAAATAGCTGTAAATGGCCCCAGTACTTACACCAGACGCTTTTACAATCGTAGGGATTGTTACGTTGTGATACCCTTTTTCTACAAACAACTCCCGCGCAACCCGCAGCACACGACCCATTTTCTCTTCGGGGTTAATGTTACGCTTTTTGGTTTTTGACATGAGCACAGCCTCCTCACAATGTAATCAAAAGCACCTACCACATGACTGCCCTAATTAGCGCTCTGTACAATATAAACATGCGGCACTATAGCATGCATCATTCAAGGCGGGGGGGTAGTATTTACATAAAACAATCCCGGCTTTCTTTTGTCCTGCATATAGGCATCTGCAATAGCGGCACAAAGTCTCCCACCTTCGCTGCGACTTAACCCCGGCAGGCCAGATGCGCCAACACCATCCCGGGGCGTGCCATTTCCGTTATTGCTGCATAGCCTCCCTCAAGGACTCGGACGCCCGTGTACCCTTGCGCGCATAAGTAGGTATAGGCTATTGCTGCACGTACACCGTGGGGGCAGAAGATCCCCACTACAGCATGCGGATCGATCTCCTCTCGGCGCACAGGCAACTCGTTAAGAGGAATATGCACACTCTTAACCTGGCGGGGAAACAACAACGGCAAACAGGTCTGCTCTTCTGGAGTGCGGATATCCAGCAGTAACGCGTGGGAAGCGGAAAACAGTTTTTCCACTGTTATCTTATGCTTGCCCTGGCCGACAAAATCAATATCCATCTGCTCCAGCACCTGCTCCAATGCTTGAAAACCCTCCGTCACTGGCTCCTCCCTTCCCGTTAACCTATGTTGCCTTCTCACTGCGTCCCTTAGTTTTATGCCAGCCATATGCGCCAACAGTGGTGAATTGATGGGCTACGTTCAAAATCGGGCGGAATGGTGGATGGGGTAATATCTTCAAACTCCAGTCCGAGTTTATGCACCCCCTCTTCATCCAACTTGAAACGGCGTAAATTGGTGGAAAAGATCAACACCCCAGCGGGCCCCAACAGGCGGCTCGACAGATCAATAAGGTGGATGTGATCGCGCTGAACATCAAGGGTATCCTGCATCCGCTTAGAGTTGGAAAAACTGGGAGGATCTAAAAAAATAAGTCCATACTTTGCGCTCTGATGTTTGAGCCACTGCAGACAGTCGGCCTGAATATATGTGTGTTGCGCTGGCGTAAAACCATTCAAACGCATATTGGCGCGCGCCCACTCCAGATAGGTTGCCGACATATCCACTGTGGTCGTTGAGGCTGCGCCCCCTGCCGCAGCAGCGACACTGGCACTACCGGTATATGCAAACAGATTTAAGAAATCTTTTCCGTCAGCTTCATTGCGCAACAGTTTGCGGATTGGACGATGATCGAGAAACAAGCCTGTGTCGAGATAGTCACTTAAGTTGACACGATACTTCAGTCCATACTCGTCAACCTCGAAATATTCACCCGAAGTGTCATGTTTTTCGTACTGTGCGGTACCGCGCTGACGTTTACGCACCTTAACGTGCACGGCCTTCTCGTCTACTCCAAGAATTTCAGGCAGTACGGTGATTATCTCGCGCAGGCGGCGGCGTGCTGCGCGAGCATCGATCTGTGCCGGTGCCTGATATTCTTGCACATGCACCCTGTTTGCGTACACATCTATGGCAACAGCATAATCAGGCAAATCTGCATCGTAGATGCGGTAACACTCAAGCCCTTCCCGTTTCGCCCAGCGCCGCCGCTGCTTAAGGTTTTTCTTCAAGCGGTTGGCAAACATCTGCGCCGCGTCCGAGATCTCCTCCACCGGAGCAAGACCATGTGCCGCCTTAATCGGAGGACGGAAATAATTTTGCGGTTCAATCTCGAAATGGAGAAGCTCACATGCCAATGCGCCATTGAAAAAATGGTGCTTACGCAGGGCACGTAGTCCAATCTCTGGGCCGAGCGCAGGGGTACCAGTGAAAATTGCGGCTTTCCATCCAGTGAATTCAGCGCGGAGACGTTCGCCCAAAAGTTGGTAGAGGGAACGCAACGCCTCTACCTCCCCCATGCGCTCGCCATAGGGTGGATTGGTAATAACCAACCCTGCAACTTCTGTCAAAGGTGTCGAAAGCTCCCCAGCTCCGAACTGATCCAGACCTTGCTGCCGAAACTCCACCACCTCCCCCAAGCCCGCCCGTGCGGCATTGGCTTCGGCGGCCGCAATAGCGCGCCTATCCTGGTCATATCCGCACAGCGGTGGAAGCTGCTCTACTCCGACACTGCGACGCGCGCGCGCCTGCTGGCGCAAATCATGCCACAGTTCAGAATTGTGCTGCGTCCAAGTCAGGAAGCCAAAATGCTCGCGCATCAAACCTGGGGCACAATCTGCCGCCATCAGGGCCGCTTCGAGCACCAAGGTACCAGAGCCACACATGGGGTCCAGCAGGGCTCCACCCTGCGCAGCAATCTCGGGCCAACCTGCACGCTGCAACAGCGCTGCTGCCAGATTTTCCTTCAAAGGTGCTTTTCCACCTTCGATACGATATCCGCGCTTGTGCAAGCTGGTTCCGGAGAGATCCAGGCTCACAATCAACTGATCGCGGTACAGGTGGAGATTTAAGCGCCAGTCGGGAGTCTCGGTATCTACATCGGGGCGCTCTCCATACAGATCGCGGTAGCGATCGACCACCCCATCTTTGGCTTTCAGGGCGATAAACTGGGTGTGGGTAAGTTGGGATTGCTGCGCATTGCAGTCAACGGCAAAGGTAGAGCTGCAGGGGAAGTGTTCCTCCCACGCAATGCCACGCACCAGGGTATAGAGCTGGTGTTCGTCCGTTATATGTTCCTGCGCTAGAGGCAACAGGACCCGCCCCCCAAAACGTGACCACAGGCAGATACGGTACATCAACTCCAGGGAGGTGTTACAGGTTACTCCGCCACGAGTCTGGCGTGCATCAGCACTGCCGAGGTCGAGTATCTCTGCATGTAATAACTGCTCCAACCCTTTGGGTGCCGTAACAAAGAGTTGGAGCAGAGAATCAGAAGTTTGATTGTTCACGTTGGTCAGTTCACCTCTACCACTTCGAGGGCAAAGTTGAGAGCCTTGCCTGCGAAAGGATGATTTGCATCCAGAGTCACTTTATCTTCAGCGACATTGGTCACCTGAACAATAACGGGCTCTCCGGACTGTGTTTCCACCTGCAGCTGGACCCCCTCAGTGAGCTCCAGATCTTCGGGCAGCATGGAGCGCTCAACTACAACTTGTTGTTGCTCATCATACTCACCGTAGCCTTTGTCCGGTTCTACACGGAAGCTCTTCTTCTCTCCGACACTCATCCCTGCAACAGCCTCTTCAAACCCGGGAATCACCTGGTTTTCGCCACAGGTGAACTCCAGTGGTGGCTTCCCTTCGGAGCTGTCAAACTCGGTGCCATCGTCAAACGTACCTGTGTAATGAACTTTTACCTGAGTTCCCGGTTTTACCTGTGTCATAAAAACTACCTTTGCTTATCTTGGGTTTGTAATAGTGCGTGCAACTGCGTATAGCAACTGCGTGGGATATCTCCACAGGCACGCACGCGGCCGAATTCAGCCCCACCTTCTTCCAAACCATGAAAGTCGGATCCACCCGTGGCTATAAGTCCACGGCTGCGAGTTTGGGCCAGATACCAATCCACATCGGCCTTGGTGGCGCCATTGTTGTAAACTTCAATACCTTGAAGCCCCATGTCGGTAAGAGCGTCGAGGAGAGCCTCCATTTCGGCTCGCGCTGATGTTATATAAGGGGGGTGAGCAAGCACTGCAACGCCCCCGGCAGCATGCAGCATATCGATCGCTTCCTGAACTGGGAAAAAGTGTTTCTCTACATTACATGGCACTAAGTAGCGCTTGAACGCATTCTCCACATCTGTCGCATAGCCCCGCTCTATAAGCTCCAGGGCAATATGGGGGCGGCCAATGCTCCCTCCAGAGCGCTCATGGACTGCGGCATAATCAAGTCCGGCGCGTCCCTGGCGCTGCAACATCTTATTGACATTTGCAACTATCTGTTCATTACGTACCGCCCTGAACGCCTGGAACTCGCGCAACGCGCCCTGCAGCGCAACATCTTCAGGCGAAAAACCGTACCCAAGCACGTGAATATCGGTATAAGATCGTTCCACATCTTCCCACACGCAGGAAAACTCCACTCCCGCAATCAGGGTAACACCATGCTCCTCTCCAGCCACGCGTGCGGGGAGGACTCCATCGATGTTATCGTGATCGCATAGAGCAAGCACATCCACACCGCTGGCGGCCGCCATGGAGACCACCTGCGCAGGGGGATATTTCCCATCGGAACAGGAACTGTGGACATGTAAATCAACTCTGTGGGACATCAACTTCTCCGCAAAAATTAAACTAGCCTTCCACTCTAACACAGGCTAACGCTGTGACAAAACGTGATTATGGCGAAACTTTTTCTTCAGCGCCAGGACACCCGTTTCCTGCACCCAACCTCGCATGGACATTCCGTGTAGAATTATCGCGCAACGTAGACTTCCCCTGTGTATTTAATTATACTCCAAGAGTACTTTCACCCTTAGCATCCTGAAACGGAGCTCCTTTCATGCAACAAACATCTCGCTCCACTACCAACATAGTACTCACTATCTTGCTCTATGCGGGTGTCTTTATCCTCGGCGCTGTCACCCTGTGTTTCTTTTCTTATGTACAAAAAATCATGGCCGGCTATCCCCAACGCTCTGCTGGGTATATTATTCCAGCCTTAACCGGCGGCGGTATTGGTTTGTACATTCGCATCTTGACCGTGCGTCTAAAACAGGCAGAGCAGCAAGGTAATACCCCTGCCGGCACAGAGGGGGTATTGCGTAAACTTATATTTTTGACCGCCTGCCTCCTTACAGGCAGTATAGTGCTGTGCACCTTTTCACTGACGCAAAAGGTCTTGGCTGGATACCCACTCAAATTTACTGGGTTTATCATCCCCCTCCTGTTTGGTGGCGCAAGTGGACTGATCCTGGGGATATACCTGCATCGTAACCGGCAGTTGGTATCTCAACAAAAACAGATCAACGCGCGCCTGGAGCAAGAGCGCAACCGCATGTACGATATCTTGTCTTCAATCAATGATGGCTTGGTGGTTACAGATAAAAACCTCGATGTTGAGCTGGTCAACAACGCTGCGGCTACATTGCTGGAGCTCCCGGCAGACAAAATGTGTGGTAAACCCCTGGCTAAAGTGTTCAATAATTGCACCAGCGACAACACTGAAAGCTTTTTCAGCACCGGCGCAGAGGGGAGCGCGGGTCAAACGTTTCGTTTGCTGACAGCCGATGGCTCAGAGCGTGTGGTTAAAGCCAAAATAAGCCCCATCCATAATCATAACATCCGCACCGGCGCAGTGATTATGATCCTGCATGACACCACTGAAGAACATAAACTTAAACAGCTAAAGGCGGAATTTATGTCCACCGCCACCCACAATCTTAAAACTCCAATAACTGCCATCTCAGGGTATGCCGAACTCCTGCTGGCACAAGAAGATTTGCCCGAAGAGCAGCGTCATGAATTCCTTACCTACATCTACGATAAAGCCTGGAGCTTAGACCACATGATTGACAACCTGTTAACATTGCGCCAGGTTGAAGATGGACGCGAACTGCGCCTGCATAAGCAACCCTGCAGAGCCGAGGAGATCCTCGAAGCAGTACACAAGCTATGTGGTGAACTAACACCTAAAATCAATTTCAAGTTTGAGGTGCAAAAAGTAGATACGGTTTTGAATGTCGATGCGAAAAAAATCTATCAGGCGCTTGAAAATATTATCGACAACGCAGTAAAGTTTTCTCCCGCAGGGGGGATTGTGAAAATAAGTGCCTCCCGCATACGCAATCAATATCAATTTATGGTTCAGGATGAAGGGGTCGGCATGGACGAAGATGAGCTCCAACATATTTTCGAGCGCTTCTATCGCGCCGAGACTTGGGCGCAGAGCATCTCTGGCATCGGACTCGGGATGAGCCTTGTCAAGCAGATCATTGATGCCCATGGGGGAAACATCGAAGTTCACAGCAAACCCCATCAGGGCACTACCGTTACTTTCTCTCTGCCTCTGAGCGCAAGTGGAGCCTAGATTTACACCCCATGCATACTGACTTTTCCATCCATACGTCCCCCCATCCAGCTGCACTTATGCAGGTAACCAACTTGAGCACATTCTTTTTTACCCCCCAGGGGATAATAAAGGCAGTGCGTGATCTAAGTCTGACACTGTATCCCAGTCAAACCACCGCACTGGTGGGAGAATCGGGGTGTGGCAAATCGATCACGGCTTTGTCAATTCTGGGGCTGGTACCGGAGCCGGGGCGCATTGTGGATGGGCAGGTCCTTTTTGAACAGCGCGATCTCACCTTGCTCAACCAGGATCAACTGCGGCGGATCCGCGGCAATCAGATCGCCATGGTGTTTCAAGACCCCATGACCGCCCTCAATCCGGTTTTCAGTATAGGCGCACAGATCGAAGAGGTCTTACTTCTCCATCGCGGATTAAATCGAAAAGAAGCTAGAGCCAAAGCCGCGGAGCTGCTCCATCAGGTTGGCATCCCCAACCCTTCGGAGCGCCTTGATTCGTTCCCGCACCAACTCTCAGGTGGGATGCGTCAACGTGCCATGATTGCCATGGCTCTGGCGTGCGACCCCCAGATCCTGATTGCAGACGAACCCACCACAGCTCTGGATGTAACCATTCAAGCACAGATAATGCATCTGTTGCGCACCCAGCAGCAACAACGCAATATGGGAGTGCTCCTAATCAGCCACGATCTAGGTATAGTAGCGCAACACGCCGACCATGTCGCATTAATGTATGCTGGCATGGTGGTGGAACAAGGAGATACTTACAGCATTTTTGAACAACCACAACATCCATACACACGCCACCTGCTTAGCTGCGTGCAAGGTGGGCAAGACGCGGGAGAGACAACACCGGTGCCCCACACGCCTGCGCTCTGGGCGGAGCGTTACCGCCCCCGCACCAGCGGGATCCCGCCGATGCAGGTCCTCAATAAGCACCACAGTGTGCGCTCCTGGGAGATGCCCGCATGAGTGAACTCCTCAGCCTGAAGCAGGTAAACAAATCATTCCACTTACACAGTCGCGCCCCTGGACATAAACGCACAACCATATTTGCGGTAAACAACCTGAGCCTTTCGGTTCATCGAGGTGAGGTGCTGGGGCTGGTGGGTGAATCTGGATGTGGCAAGTCAACCCTGGGGAAACTTGCCACTGGATTGATCCCGGCAGATAGTGGCACTGTCGTGTTTAACGGTACCGATATTACCCGAATTTCATCGCGAAAAATGCGCCCCTTACGGCGCGGAATGCAGATGGTATTTCAGGATCCGTTTTCATCGCTGAACCCACGCATGCGCATACGCGACATCCTTGCAGAACCGTTTCTTATCCATAACCTCCGCCCTGAAAATATGCGCACGCAAATTGAGCAGAACCTCCTGGCAGTGGGGCTTGAGCCTCCAGATGCGCAGCGCTATCCGCACGAGTTTTCCGGCGGGCAACGGCAGCGGATAGGGATCGCTCGCGCTTTGACTCTTCGTCCTGAGCTGATCATTGCCGATGAGCCGGTTTCTGCCCTAGATCTATCGGTGCAGGCGCAGATTGTGGCATTGCTACAGCGATTAAAACGTGAGTTTTCCCTTACTTATGTATTTATCTCCCACGATCTTTCCGTGGTGCGCCATATCTGCACCCGAGTTGCAGTAATGTACCTGGGGCGCATTATCGAGATAGGGCCAACCGCACAGATATTCAGCACTCCACTCCACCCATACACCGAGATGCTACTCCAGGCCCTTCCGGTTGCCGATCCGCGCCAGCGCAAAAAGTACACTCCAAGTGGTGACATCCCCTCACCATCGGCTATCCCGCCAGGATGCCCCTTCCATCCACGCTGCCCCTATGCGCACCAAGGCTGCAAAACTCAAATCCCTGAATTAATCGAGGCCACCGCTACTCGCCAGGTGGCGTGCTTGCGCCATGCAGAACTCAAACTGGATGGCATTTAAGCGCACCCGCGTAAAAAACCAAACACCCAAGTGCAGGAAACGGGGAAGCTTTATCCATTGACATGAATGTGCCACGCATGGCACATTCATGAAACAAGACAATCCCTATACCACCTCCACTTCTGGACCGATACTGAGATCACCTGAATCCTTGCCTAACTATTTTCAAACACCGGAGCTACTGATCGATGGGACCAATTAAAACCGTAAAAGAACGTTGTCGCAAATGTTACGCCTGCGTGCGCAACTGTCCGGTCAAGGCTATCCGAGTGCGCCCCACCCATGTTGAAGTAATTCACTCTCGCTGCATTGGCTGCGGCAAATGTATCTCGGTCTGCACCCAGAAAGCCAAAATGGTGGCAGACAGCTGCCAGCAAGCGGCGCAAATTCTGACTCAAAAACAGCGAAAGATTGCGGTCCTTGGATGTTCGTATCCAGCCTTTTTTAAAGATATCTCTCCCAATCAGCTTGTTACCGGACTCCGGCGCCTGGGGTTTGACGAGGTACATCAGGGAGGGTACGGTGCAGAGCTGATAAGCAACGAATACCATAAATATTTAAAGACCCGAGCGTCCGCTCCCCTTATCACCTCACACTGTCCCACCATTGTGGATTTAATCGAACGTCACTACCCGCAGATTATCAAAAGCCTGATGCCGATAGTTTCCCCCATGATTGCCATGGGGCGGATGCTCAAGCACCGCCATGGTAATGACACCAGGGTGGTGTATATCAGTTCATGTATCGCAGGAAAGTTTGAGATATACGCCGATGCAGTTGCCGATTCTATTGACATTGTGCTCACCTATCAGGAACTCAGCCAACTGTTTACGCAACACAAACTTGACCTGGCACGCCTGGGCTCTACTCCGTTCAATGGGCATAAGCCCCACAAAGGGAGCCTGTTCCCGATCAGTGGCGGTCCCTTCCAAGTGTTGGGAATCCAGCCCGACTTTGCCAACCCAGCATATATCTCCAGCGAAGGGGAACAAGATTCACTTGAAATCATTCGCGATCTGGCGGCAGGACGCATCAACGCCAAATTAGTAGATATCCGCTTTTGTAACGGTGGCTGCATTGGAGGCCCGGGACGCAACAACCGCCTCACCACCTACTCCAAGCAAAGCCTTATTCAGCGCCACTATCTACGCAGTGATGTCTCTTATGCTGCAGACGAGGTCGACCACGACCATCCAAAAACGCAAGTGCCGGAAAGCAGCCTCACACGTCTGTTTTATAACAAATATAAACGCTTGGAATTGCCCAGCAGTGACAGCGTACGCAAGATTCTGCAACAGACCAACAAACGCACCCCGGCCGACGAACTGAATTGTGGCGGCTGTGGCTATAGCACCTGTCGCGACCATGCCATTGCAGTGCATCAGGGACTGGCGGAGATCGAAATGTGCCCCCCCTTCGCCCTGAAACGTCTGGAGGAGGACCGCCTTATTCTGTCGCAGAAATACGAACTCGCAAAGCACGCCCTGGCGCAGGAATTCGGCCAAGTATCCATCGTAGGCAATGACGTGCATACCGCAGAAGTACTCAACCTAATCCATCAAGTTGGCCCTACCCCCACCACTGTTCTCATTCGGGGCGAAAGCGGCACGGGTAAAGAACTGACCGCACGTGCCATCCACGAAATGAGCCCACGCGCAGAGCGCCACCTGGTGACCCTTAACTGCACCACCCTTAACGACAGCCTCCTAGAAAGTGAATTGTTCGGTCACTGCAAGGGGTCCTTTACCGGCGCGGTAAGTGATAAAAAAGGGCTGTTCGAGGCCGCAAACGAGGGGACTATTTTCCTGGACGAGATTGGAGATATCACTCCCAAACTACAGGCCGAACTCCTCCGCGTTCTTGACAGTGGCGAAATCCGTCCGCTAGGAAGCACTAAAAGCAAAAAAGTCAACGTGCGCTTAATAGCAGCGACCAACAAGAACCTCGAACAAGGGATGCAAGAGGGCTGGTTTAGAGAAGACCTGTTTTACCGGCTAAACGTTTTTTCCATCACCATGCCCCCGTTGCGCAACCGGCTCAATGCGCTGGAAGAGCTAGTGGAACATTTTCTGCGCCACGCAAGTAAACGGGTAAACAAGAATATCGACAGCATAGATCGCAACGCCATAGATGCGATGCGCCTGTATCACTGGCCCGGCAACATACGCGAGCTACAGAACATCATTGAACGTGCTGCAGTTCTAACCCACGATAACTGCATCCATCTTGCGAACCTTCCTGTGATTTTCACCGAACTTATCGGAGGGAAAAGTGCCAACTCTGGCACAGGCGCTACAACGCTGCGCGAACAGATGGAGCATCAGGCCAATTTAATTGAAAAGGGGCTGATCAAAACGTATCTGCGCAAGAGCAAAGGCAATGTAGCCAAGGCCGCGCGAGAAGCGCAGATACCGCGGCGCAGTTTTTATCGCCTTCTAGAGAAGCACGGGATCAATGGTGCCGACTTCAAAGCTGCCAAGTGAGCTAAATTCGACACACTTTCAAAAGACACTGTGCCCAAAACGACACACTTTCACACGCTACCTCTCCCTCCGACAAAAACCAACGCGCACCCAACATATGGCACTAGAAAATATTTTATAAACATTTCGACCACATAGGACGAAACGAAGGGCAGAAGCACATTTACCACAACATCTTGGCACACTCAGTGCTAATACATACCGCCATCGAATGACAAGGGAGCAACATATTTCGTATCCCCCAAGTAGCAACACTTAAGAAATAACTCCCTTATATTTACGCCACCGGATTCTCTCCTTCCGGTGGCGTTTTTTTATGAAGTTGAGCCCTCCAACTCTACATGCTAATATGGGCAGATTTTACTCAGAGAGTCTGGCTTTGGTGAGACTTCACCCTCCTGACAAGGCTGCGTCCCGTAAACATTCTGGCGCCAACTGCCAACGCACAGACTGCTCATATTCTGAATCCAGCACATATGTTGAACGGTACCTCAAGGAGAATAATTATATGGCAGGACATAGTAAATGGGCCAACATAAAGCACCGCAAAGGGGCACAGGACGCCAAGCGGGGCAAAATCTTCACCAAACTTATTAAAGAGATCACCGTTGCATCCAAAATTGGTGGTGGCGATATTGATACCAACCCGCGCTTACGCACGGCTGTCGAAAAAGCCAAAGGGAGCAACATGCCCAAAGACACCATTGAGCGCGCCATCAAAAAAGGGTGTGGCGATCTCGATGGAGTGAATTACGAAGAAGGAACCTTTGAAGGATATGGCCCCGGCGGGGTTGCGGTTCTGGTTGAGTTTCTTACCGACAACCGCACCCGCACTGTGGCCGATGTGCGCCACAGCTTCTCCAAACACAATGGAAGTCTCGGGGTTGACGGCTCCGTAGCGTTTCAATTCGACCGCAAAGGACTGATCACTCTGGGCGGCGATACCGATTACGATGCTCTATTTGAGGCGGCACTGGAAAGTGGAGCCGAGGACGTTAAAGAAGAGGATGGTACTTACGAAATCCTCACCGAACCCACCGATTTCAGTTCGGTGCGTGACGGCTTGAAGGAACATGGAATGGAGCTCCAGACCGCTGAAATCACTATGATTCCTCAATCTACGGTATCCTTGGATGAAAAAAATGCCGAACAGATGCTCAAGCTCATTGATATGCTTGAAGACAACGATGATGTGCAGGAAGTGTATCATAATGCCGACATCGACGATGAAATCCTTGAAAGGCTTATGAGTTAAAGGATATGCGCATTCTGGGGATAGATCCGGGGACGCGCATTACCGGCTATGGTCTGATTGACCAGCGCGGTAATCGTCTGATTCATGTGGACAACGGCGCAATTTACACCCGCAGCAGCGATGAACTTCCGTTGCGTCTGAGCGAGATCTATACCGGGCTAATGCAGGCGATTGAAACATACCAACCCGACGCCATGGCAATCGAAAAAGTGTTTGTAGCCAAAAACGCCGGTTCGGCGCTGAAGCTCGGGCAGGCGCGCGGTACTGCCATAGTTGCTGGAGTCAATGCAGGTTTGCCCGTGTTTGAATACAGCGCCCTGCAGGTTAAAAGTGCAGTTGTTGGCTACGGTAAGGCGAGCAAAATCCAAGTTCAGCAGATGGTTAAGGCCCTTCTTACATTACCTGAGATAGCGCAGGAAGATGCGTCAGATGCATTGGCTATTTCAATCTGCCATGCCAACAGTCATGCCCACATCAGCCGGATAAAAGCTGGAGGTATCACCCCGCGGGGATATAGATAAACAAACTCAGTGTAACTTCTTGCTTCAGGTTGTTGCTTCTTCCGCCTATTTTTCACAGGAGTCTCACACATGATTGCCCTGCTAAACGGCACCATGCGGCACAAAACCCCGGGACATGTGATCATTGTAACTCACGGGGTGGGCTATAGTGTCGATATCCCTCTTTCCAGCTATTACAGCCTCCCCGAGGAGGGTGACGCCACTCTGCACATCTATACCCACGTGCGCGAGGATACTCTTAAGCTGTTTGGGTTTCTCACCCTGGCAGAAAAAGAGTCTTTCATTCTGCTCATGGGGATAAACGGTATCGGTCCTAAGGTCGCGCTGAATATTCTATCGCACATGTCCTGTTCAGATCTACACCAAGCACTCTTAAACGAAGATGTTGCACGCCTAACCACCCTACCAGGAATTGGGAAAAAGACCGCTGATCGGATGATCCTTGAGCTGCGCGAGAAAATACGAAAACTAGCACCCCCAGAGAGCATTAAGGAGCAAAGCCCCAGTACAGCTGGGGGCTCAGACTTAAGCGATGACGTGCTTTCGGCCCTTATCAGTCTAGGATACAAAGAGAAACAAGCACGCAACGTTCTAACAAAAATGGATATACACACAGAAGCCACCACGCAGGAGATCCTCAAACAGGCGCTGCAACATCTTACCCGTTAGGCAGAGATCACTATGAGCGAACGCCTTATCGACCCAGAACATATTGAGGATGACGAGCATTTTGAGAACCCTCTTCGCCCCCGCACTCTGGCAGAGTACATCGGCCAGGAGCAGGCAAAGAGAAATCTTGAGGTGTTTATCATGGCGGCACGCAAGCGTGCCGAAGCCCTAGATCACGTACTGTTTTACGGTCCACCCGGATTGGGCAAAACTACCCTTGCGAACATTATTGCGAGCGAAATGGGCGTAAACATAAAGAGCACTTCTGGACCTGTTATTGAAAAAGCTGGAGACCTAGCCGCCATCCTTACCAATCTGGAAGAGGGAGATATCCTGTTTATTGACGAGATCCACCGCATGTCTGCAGTGGTGGAGGAGATCCTCTACCCAGCGATGGAAGATTATCAAATCGATATCATGATCGGCCAGGGGCCGTCCGCACGCACCATCAAACTCGACCTGCCGCGCTTCACCCTGGTGGGAGCTACCACCAGAGCGGGGCTACTTTCATCTCCACTACGCGACCGTTTTGGGGTTATCAGCCGGCTGCAGTTTTACACCGATGCCGAACTTGCGGTAATTGTGCGGCGCAGTGCAGGAATTCTGCAGATCCCCATCAGTGATGATGGCGGGATGGAGATTGCCAGGCGCAGTCGTGGCACTCCCCGCATTGCCAATCGCCTATTGCGCCGAGTGCGTGACTTTGCACAGGTGGAGGGTGATGGCACCATATCGCGCAGTGCTGCAGATCAGGCCCTCCTACGCCTAGAAGTGGATCGGCGTGGTTTCGATCACATGGATAGCACCCTGCTCAAAACCATAATAGATAAGTTCGGCGGTGGCCCTGTAGGCCTCGACACTCTAGCCGCAGCGATCGGAGAGGAAAAAGACACTATTGAAGAGGTTATTGAACCTTTTTTGTTACAGCAGGGATATCTGAGCCGCACCCCTCGTGGACGCATCGCTACCGAGCTAGCGTACAAACATTTTCAGCGTCATAAAAACCTTAACTCAAACAACCTTTTTGATTCTTCTGACGTATGAGCCCTGACACACTATCTCGCGCAGAGCAATTTCGTATCCAGGCCCGCAGCATTATAACTCAAGGGCGCTACCCATTTCGCAAGGTCACCACTGACTCCTATCTGCTGACCTCCGAAGGGCATATCGCTCCAGATCTTATATTCTGGATCAATCGCGACAGCTGCATTGCCGGTGGATGTGTGTTCTTCTGCGCCCAAGAAGAAATTCCACCACTTCTGCTCAAACAAGGGCAAGCATGTGCCGATGCGTTAGCATTAAATCAGTTTGCCACTTGGAGTCAGTCAGAAATAGTGATCTGGCAGGCAGATTCTCTCGAAAAACGCTTCACCATGAAACCCCATTCAGACCTCGATGGCTTAACCGAACTGTTGGACCAATTTAAGATCCTGGCAGTGATTGAAGCTAAAAACAACAGTGAGCTGACAAGCTGGCATCTGAGCAATCTGTGCCTTCAGAGCGTAAAGCAGGGGGTACCGAGCTTAAGTGCATATCTACGCCGCAAAAATCTCAGTGACAGCGAAAACGCCACGCATCAAGCGCGTGCCAAACTAACCCTTTGTGTCGCACGCATGCTGACCGCCCTACATGCCGACACCATACCAACCCAGACCAAGCCAGAACAACTTGACGCGACGCTATGGGAACTTGTCCACGCAGAGCATAAGCCCGCCGCGGTGTTTCCTGAGCCTGAACTGGACAAGAAAAGTAGTATTTTGCTCCACAACCTTTTGCGCCGACTTAGTCAAATTCGCCTGTTTCAAGGCAACCCCCAACGCGCATGTGACATGCTGGATCAGATTCTTACGAGCACCATTCCAAAGGGGTGTTCTATGTTACCTCCAAGCTTTGAACTTCCCCAGGCACAGGTTTCGATATTCACCCCTGAAGTTGAGCCAGGCTCGCTGAATATTGAAATAGACACAGGCGCACGTCTGCTTCTCAAAAACCTATCCCGGAGTATGCACAACATAAGCACTGGAGCTACAACTCAATATGAGCAGGTTTTTTCTGTCCCTGCGCCATTGGCACAATCTCACACCAACGCCTGTTTCTCCTCCATGGCTAAAACGGATGCAGCTGGGTTCGAGGCTCTCAATACCCATATGCGCCTGGCTTGGCCGGGACGCCGCATAAACCTGACGAAATCAACCCCTTTGGGACTGTGGCAATTTACGTATATTCTTGGGATTGCCGAAGAAGGGTCAAGCATCTACGCACGGTTCAACCCAGATCTGTTTCATGCCAGTGGCAGCGATAAAGTTTTAGAGCTAATCCACACCAGCACGACTCTAGTCAGTGCTGCATATCTCCCTGAAGCTCAAAGCGCCGAACTTTTAATGCACAAAAACCACCCCCTAGACAGTCACACAACGTTTATCGGGACCAACACCACCGATATCAACTGGCACCATCCTGACGATCTGAGCTACGACTGGAATACTGCTTTTTACACTGCGCTAAACTTGAATGTCCAACAGGATGCAAAAACCAGTACGCCACGGCACAGCGGCGGAAACAAACAGCAAAACCTGCGCCAACAACTAGCACACGAACTTGATTCTCAAGGCTTACCGGAATTTCCTGCCAGCTATATTTACCATATCTCGGCAGATGAGCTGGAGGAGTTCACCCTGGAGCAGCCCCCGTGGCACATATGTCAAAGCTTTATGGGATCGTACTCTGTATGTGACAGTCTTGATCAACCAACGTGCGAAGTTACCGGCGCCAGAGCACATGCGCTGGTGCTCGCTTCCTATCTGCACAAAAAGATCGTTTTGCCTAAAAGCGAAGAGCTGTGCAATACTATTGTGCGCCACTACCTGGAAGATCTGCGCCTCGTATATATGCATATCCTCGAAGAAGCACACGTACATCTGAAAACCTCGGCAGCCGCAAAACGTTTTGGGAACAAATTCTGGAGAGAACTGCCGCTGCCACCATGGAAGAAATGCCAAGATGTCGCGACCTATCTTGGAGTTGAGTTGTAGGCCAATGGAGAAAATAAATATCAGTGCTATACAAGTTGTGCCTGAATGTTAGAATAGCTTAGACAGCTCAACCTGAAATCAACACACAAATGGAGGTAATAGCCGTGCTTGAAATAGTTGAAAAGACCCTGTTAACTGCTATCGGTGCAGCATCTATGACCCAACAGAAAGCTGAAGAGATGGTAGCCGAACTTAAGGAGCGCTTTAACCTTACCGAAGAAGAAGGGCGGCGTCTGAAAGAAAAAGTCAAGAATGCTGCCTCTGAGCGACGCAAACAGATGCAAGAAGAAGCTGCTAAAGAAGTGCGCGACGCAGCAGAACGGATGGGCCTAGTAACCAAAACAGAAATGAAAAAACTCGAAGATCGAATCGCTGCGCTAGAGCAGTGCTGCAAAAAAGACGCCTAGGACTTTACTCTAACCGATGCTTTCTCTGCTCAGAGTAAACCGCAATCTCCGGTCGTTGGGACGCTATCGGGAAATTCTTTCCATCCTGGTTGGGCACGGCTTCGGGCATATTATCGAGCAGCTCAATATAGACTACTATCTCGAACTTGGCCGCCGTGTCATATCCAGAGACGCCAAGAAAAAAGCTCTTGAACGCCTGCCAGATGAAGTGCGCCTGCGCATGGCGTTCGAAGAGCTGGGTCCAACATTTATTAAGTTAGGGCAACTCCTATCTACTCGTGCCGATATCATCCCAGCCAGTTACATTCTAGAGCTCAACAACCTGCAGGACAAAGTAAGCACGGTAGAATGGAGCCAGATTCGCCTGCAAATAGAAAAAGAGCTTGGGGCCACAGTCGGAGAGATGTTCAGCCACATCGACCCCACCCCTTTGGCTGCAGCTTCTATGGCCCAAGTACATAGGGCACGTTTACACGATGGCGCTTGGGTAGCATTAAAGGTGCGCCGCCCAGGAATTGAAAAAACCATTGCTACCGACCTGGATATTCTGGAAAATCTCGCCAACCTCATAGATTCCCATGGCAATATGGGCAATCTACTCTCAGCTGAGGAGATCGTCAAAGAGTTCCGACGTACCATCTACCGCGAACTCGACTTCTATAAAGAGGGGCACAACCTGTGCCGCTTTAAAAGCAACTTCTCCTCCAACGATCGTGTGCACATACCTAAGGTTTACTGGGATTACACTACCGAGGCTCTGTTGGCTATGGAGCTCATCGAAGGGGTTAAAATCTCCGACATTAGCGCCCTCGAACAACAAGGGATTGACCTGAAAACTCTAGCGCACGATGGGGCTCAGGCATTTATGGCGCAGATCATTGAATACGGCTTATTCCATGCGGATCCTCATCCGGGCAATCTGCTTGTTCTCCCTGATGGTCGCTTATGCTTCCTTGACCTTGGCATGGTTGGACTTATTGATGACGAACTGAAGCAACAATTAGGTACATTGGTCTTAAGCATCTTCAACAAAGACAGCGAAGAGCTTGCCTCTCTCCTGGTCGCTTCTCGCCCAGGTGCGCGTGACATTGACAAACCTGCGCTAAAACGCGATCTGGCAACCTTTATCGAAGACTATTATTACCTGCCCTTGAAGCAGATAGACTCATATCGATTTATCACCGAGTTTCTGACTATTATACGTTCGCATAAAATAAAGTTCCCTTCCGATCTGATTCTGCTCGCCAAGGCACTAATAACTGTTGAAGGGATTGGACGCGAACTTGACCCTGACTTCAACCTCATAGAGGAAGTACGCCCCGGAGTTGAGAAGCTAATTCGCAAGCGCCACTCCACTGAACACCTTAGACGCGAGTCTAAACAGATTCTGCGCGATTACTATGAGATAACCAAGGCGCTTCCCGGCAACCTCAAAGTGCTGCTGTCCCACATCACCAACAACAACTTCAAAATGGACTTGGAGCATCGGGGCCTGGAACGCCTGATCCGCACCCTAGATCAGTCGAGCAACAGAATCTCCTTTAGCTTCCTCATTGGCTCTTTAATCATAGGCTCATCTCTTATTGTACAAACCGGGGCGGGGCCCCAACTCTTTGGCATGCCAGCGCTAGGACTCTTAGGTTACTCCATCGCGGCCTTTCTAGGGTTGTGGCTCGCAATTGCCATCATTGGGTCCGGACGTCTATAAAACTGGGCTTGGCTCAGGTTCTACAAGTGTGACTCTTGCGCCACACTAAAACTAGGAACTGATGCGCAGATACCACATCTACGTTTAATTCTTATTTTCACCTCTGCAGCATGTCCAGTAAAAACAACAACTTACAAGCGTCAACATCCTTGGCATGTATATTGCTTATATATAGCAGCAAAGCTAAAACCTCAAACCAAGGATTAAACATATGTTGCATCAATGCACTATCGCAGCTCCGCTGCACATTTCCGGCACAGGTCTTCATACCGGCGATACTATTAACATGGTTCTGCGCCCGGCTAAGGCTGACAGCGGCATCATATTTGAACATAAAGATGGGAAGAATACCCCTACACGTATTAAGGCGTGCGCAAAAAACGTAGTTGATACCCGCATGGCTACTGTCATTGGTAAGGGCAACGTACGCATATCTACCATAGAACATTTGATGGCAGCGCTCGTTGCATGCCACATTGACAACTTGGTCATTCAGATAGACGGGCCCGAAGTTCCCATCATGGACGGCAGCGCTACTCCATTTATCGATAAGATTCTTTCTGTTGGCGTCACACGCCTGGAGCAAAGCCGCAAACTGATATCTATCACGAAGCCGATTCACCTGCAGGAAGGGGATAAACGGATTAGCATTATACCCTCACGCTTTTTCCGCATCAGCTTTGAGTTGGATTTTAACCACCCTTGCATCAAGCGCCAGAACCGTTCAGTTAAAATGTCTACGCAAAGTTTTTGTCAGGAGATCGCTTCGGCACGGACATTTGGATTTTATGAAGAGGTGGAATACCTCAAAGCACAGGGACTCGCCAAAGGTGGCTCTCTGGAAAATGCTGTCGTAATTGGCAAGGATAAAATTCTCAACCCAGAAGGGTTGAGATTCTCGGATGAATTTGTCCGCCACAAGATCCTTGACACCGTTGGAGATTTTAGTCTCCTGGGTCACCCTATCCTGGGACACATCAAGTCTCATAAAGGTGGGCACGACATGAATCATAAGATGGTTGAGAAGATCCTGGCATCGCCTGAATGCTGGCGCTTCATTGAGTTTAACCAAGAGGCGATTCAAGAGGGGATGGGCTTACCCGTACTTCAACCAGAGGTTGCAATGGCCGAGGCCTGATCTATTTTAAAAAACAGAGATTTGAAAGGCAGCTCGCATGAGCTGCCTTTTTATATGGTACAGCCAGCTTGCGTGCCAATCACAGGCATGAGATTATACAGTCAAGTTGCTTAGGAAGAGACTCAAGCTGCGGTATCACTCTGGAGATAATTACCTCGTATGTTGAACCATAAAACCGGGACAGAACAACGCAAGCGCCGGCGCGAATGGCTGCTCATAGCGCTAAGTGTTGTCCTGATCGGCGCCTTTCCATTTTTAAAACGTCTATTGTTTGAACAGGCCGCACAGATCCAGATATCCAACAACATTCTGGTTCTTGTCCTTATTAATATCAACATTCTGCTGATCATTTTATTTTTCTTTCTGATCTTCAGAAATATTGTCAAACTGGTACTTGAGCGTAGACGCAATATTCCCGGGGCAAAGTTACGCACCAGACTGGTTGCAACCTTTGTCTCGCTCTCGCTAATTCCCACCTTGCTTCTTTTTTTCGCTTCCGCAGCATTTATCACCAGCTCCATTGAAAGCTGGTTCAGCAACGAGGTCGAGAAGTCGCTTACAGAATCGCTCTCGGTGGCACAAACCTACTATAAAAATTCTGCCACCAACGCCCTTTTCTATGGTGATCGACTTGCGCGTCAAATAAAGGAACAGAAGCTTCTCAACGAGAGCAACCTAGACAACCTGCGCACCCTGATTCATCAAAAACAGCAAGAATACAACCTGGGGGTAGTAGAGGTGTTTTCATCAACCCACGAAGAGCTAGTGCGCGCATCAAATCCCGACATCCCCATCGCTGACTTTACCGATCCTGGCTCCTCAACCATTGCCGAAGCACTCAAAGGGGAACGCTTTACCCGGATAACCCCAACAGGGAAGGCTGATCTTATCCGTGGAATCGTACCTGTATATTCAAACTGGAACACAGAAGATGTAGTGGGTGTTGTGGTTATAAACTACTATGTCCCCTACTCTTTAGTTAATAAAATGGAGGAAATCTCTACCACATATCAGCAGTATAAAGAGTCACAACAACTTAAAGGGAAGGTTAAACAAGGCTATATCGCGGTTCTGCTCCTGATCGCGCTCATCATCATATTCCTCGCCACTTGGTTTGGATTACGCATTGCGCGCTCAATTACCGTGCCAATTCAAGAGCTGGTAACTGCCACCAATCAAATAAGCAATGACAACCTAGAAGTCCAACTTCCTCCAGCTGGAGATGATGAAATCGGGCAATTGATCGATTCATTTGGTAAAATGACCACAGAGCTCCGCCGGGAGCGGGCGCGGATTCAGCATGCGCACAATGAGCTGAAAAGTTCGAATATTGAGCTTGAGCAGCGGCGGCGCTATATGGAAATTCTGCTGCGAAATGTTACTGCTGGAGTTATATCTATCGATAGGAATGGCTACCTGACCACTATAAACAAATCTGCCGAACGACTGCTTAAGATAGAGGGAGATGAGGTACTGGGGCGCAAATATGCGGACATAGTAAACCAACAGCAATTGAAAATAGTAAAAAGCTTCCTTGCAGAGCTGATAAAATCTGGCAAAGAAACGGTCAAGCGGCAAATTTCTCTTAGTATCCAGGGGCAACAAATCACTTTACTGCTCAACGCTACGCGTCTGCACGATGAACGTGGTAGCATTATGGGTACAGTTATTGTCTTTGATGACCTGACTCAACTGCAAAAGGCACAACGCATGGCAGCATGGAGGGAGGTAGCTCGACGCATAGCGCATGAAATTAAGAACCCCCTGACCCCTATTCAATTATCTGCACAACGGTTGCGCAGGCGCTATCTAGAGCGTTTTAGTGCTGAAGATAATGTCTTTGATGAGTGCACCCAAACCATAATAAACCAAGTTGACGATCTAAAGAATTTAGTTAATGAGTTTTCCAATTTTGCCCGTATGCCTGCTAGCAATCCAGCGCCAGAAAACATCAATAGCATCATCAGTGATACCATGGTGCTGTATCAGCAAGGACACAAAGAGATAGACTTCAGTTTTTCTGCTGACCCTAGCCTGCCCAAGATCAATGTTGACAAAGAGCAACTCAAACGCGTGATTATAAACCTGTTAGACAATGCAGTGCACGCAGTAATCGAAGCAGATCCTCCAAGGAACATAGACCTGAAGACCGAGTTGAATCCTGCCCTTAAGATGGCTACTCTGTCAGTCTGTGATACAGGATGTGGGATCCAGGAACATGACAAGCCACGTCTGTTTGAACCATATTTTTCCACCAAGCAAGCCGGAACCGGCTTAGGTCTTGCTATAGTAGCGACTATAATTTCAGACCATGGCGGCTACATCAGGGTCAAAAATCATCTCCCTCGTGGAACTAAAATAATTATCGAACTGCCCCTATCCTAAGTAAATACAACAAAGAGACTAATTCTATGCAGCATATTTTGATTGTAGATGACGAAAAGAGTATACAAACAAGCCTTGCCGGAATCCTGCAGGATGAAGGTTATCAAACTAGCTGTGCAAGTGATGGCGAAACGGCTCTAAGATTAATAGACGAAGAAGTTCCAGACCTTGTTTTGCTCGACATCTGGATGCCCGGTATGGATGGAATAAGCGTACTAAAAAAAATCCGCTCACCTGGTGACAGTATACAGGTCATCATGATGAGTGGACACGCTACGATAGAAACGGCAGTAACCGCGACCAAGCTTGGAGCACACGACTTTATAGAAAAACCCATATCTGTAGATAAGTTGTTGGTGTGTATCCAGAATGCATTCAAAGTTAACCAGCTGGTTGAAGAAAATAAAAAACTGCGCGCAAGATATGCAAAAGACTATGAGATTGTAGGTAACAGCCCCCCTATAGAAGAATTAAAGCAACAGATCAGGATTGCCGCACCCACTTCGGGATGGGTTTTGATAACTGGAGAAAATGGCACAGGTAAAGAACTGGTTGCGCGCGCCATACATCGTCAATCGCGCAGAGCCAACAAGCCGTTTATCGAAGTTAACTGTGCCGCTATCCCGGAAGACCTCATCGAATCTGAACTATTCGGGCATGAAAAAGGTGCTTTTACTGGTGCAACCTCGAAACGCAAGGGAAAATTCGACCAGGCACATGAAGGGACACTGTTCCTAGATGAGATAGGAGATATGAGCCTGAAAACCCAAGCTAAAGTGTTACGCATTTTGCAAGAACGCAAATTTGAACGTGTTGGCGGGGAAAAGACCATTGAGGTAGATGTACGCGTAGTAGCTGCCACCAATAAAAACTTAGAACAGGAGATGAAGGAAGGCACCTTCCGTGAGGATCTCTACTACCGCCTTAACGTGCTTCCGTTCCACGTCCCTCCTTTGCGTGAGCGCCATCAGGACATCCCTATGCTCGCTAAACACTTTCTCAGTTCATACTGTCACAAAGAGTGCGCTGAGGAGAAAACACTTACTGATGAAGTTCTAAAAGCTCTCAGTGCATACGCGTGGCCGGGGAATGTAAGGGAGTTAAAAAACATAATTGAACGGCTAGCAATCATGACCCAAGACAATTTGATTGACGTAAGTGCATTGCCTGCAGAGATCCGCGCAGCCATCGACACCAAAGAGTCGGAGCCGACAGGACAAAATATCTCTTTGGACTATTCTGACTTCAAAGAAGCCCGAGAATACTTTGAACGTGAATTTATCCGCTCTAAACTGCATGAAAACGACTGGAACGTGTCTAAGACAGCAGAAGAGATAGGTCTGGAACGCTCCAACTTGCATCGCAAGATCAAGAGCTACGCAATAGAGATGGATAAGGACTAGAAAAGGCACCAGCATGGCTACTGGCAAGCATGCTATGATAGCAACTTGAAGCAAGTAAAATCTTGAAACAAAAAAAGGACCCACTTATGTGGGTCCTTTCAGAGAAAAATTCGGCGGCGACCTACT
>CAZDRL010000028.1:0-28500 GCA_964508035.1 uncultured Desulfuromonas sp. | reverse complement strand
GGCTTTTTTCTCTGGGGTATCGATCCCTACCAGGCGCACATCACCCAGTTTTTCCACCTTTATGGTATCGCCGTCATAGATCCAACTCACCTGTGCGTGTAAATCGTGTGCGTACCCGTTTGCCTTGTACGTACCCAAGAGCAAAACTACACCCAGGGCAGCGCAGAACAGTGCAGTGACGTTGAAGGTGTAATGACGCATATCCACACCTGGAGTTGAGTGAGTAGATTTCCGGCACAATTACGAGACGAGCAGCTTCCACGCCAACCTCGGCAAAAGCAAAGATCAATCTGAGCGGCGTTGCTCTATTTTATCTTGCAGTATTCTGGCAAAAGAGGTCACTTCTTCCACCTTATATCCACACCCGGAGGGCAACTGCCCGCCGCAGAAAAAAATCGCTTTCGTAGGAAAATTGCGGCAGATATCCAGTCTCTGAGCATGATTGGCGCATGTATTATCCTCCTGCAGCCAGGTGCAGTCGAACAGCAACAGCCCGTGGGTATCGCGCCCAATGATGTTGAAACGCGCGTATTCTGGGTATGCACGCACCAGCTGCTTAAATACACGCTGCGAACGGATCCAACGGCGACCCTGTTGAATCTGGATGCGGCGGCAGCAGCTACCACACTGGTGACAATGCCCACGGATCACCAGTTCCCGTTTCTGCAAGCGCAGACGCAAATGGCGCAACCAACCGCTGAGGCGCAACATAAACTACACCTCCAGGGGGGGAGCCGCAAAATCTGCAACCATGCGCCAGCCACAACCCTTTCCTGAACAGTTGCCGACGCAAAATTCAATCCAGCTCATGACGGATCACACATACAACCTGCCTGTTTTCTCCCTCCACTGTTTGCTCTTTGGTGCGCAGCACAAATTTCTTCCACGCCCCTTCAGCGCTTTGCGCTTCAACAAGTTCTTTATGGATCTGTTTATCTTGTTCGTAGTGTACTTCATACATTGGCATGGGCGTTAATCTCACGAAGGTATTAAACAATTTGCTCTTGCGCCTCGGGCGCAATGCCATCCATCTTCCGACGCGCACATGGCTGGGCGCTTCAAGAGAGCGCCCAGCCATGTATTTACCCTATCAAGGTTTGAACACTTCCGGGGTAAAGTTCTGCGTCGCGAAGTAGTCTTCCATGGTCTCTGCGCGCCGGATCAACTCCACACTTCCATCTGTGCGCAGAAGGAGCTCCTTAGGACGCAAGCGCCCGTTATACTGAAAGCCCATAGCGTGGCCGTGTGCGCCAGTATCGTGGAATGCGAGCAGATCTCCCTCTTCTATTTTGGGCAGCTTACGCTGGATGGCAAATTTGTCGTTGTTCTCACACAGCGATCCAACCACATCGTAGACCATGGTTTTGGGCGCATCCTCTTTCCCAACTACATCAATGTGATGGTACGCCCCGTACAGTGCAGGACGCATCAATGCCGACATACACGCATCCATCCCCACATAGTCACGGTAGATGTGTTTGAAGTTGATCGCCTTTGAGATTAGAGCTCCATGCGGCCCGGTCATGTAGCGGCCACTCTCCATGTACATATTCGGAGTGTAGCTGTTGGCCTCCTTAAAGGCATCAAACAGGGCGGTAATCTCTTGTGCCATGGTATCGACGTCGAGCGGGGCCTGGTCTGGCTCTGCGGGAATCCCGAAACCGCCACCAATGTTGATGAACTCGAGCTCAATATCCAGCTCTTTCTTCAACAACACCGCCAGATCGAGAAGCATGCGCGTGGTTTCCACCATATAGGTGTAGTCAAGCTCATTTGAAGCCACCATGGTATGGAGCCCGAAGCGCTTCGCCCCACGTTCCTGCGCCTTGCGGTACGCATCTACCACTTGTTCATGGCTGAGACCGTACTTTGCCTCTACAGGGTTACCGATAATGATGTTACCGGTACGGCGTGGGCCTGGGTTGTAACGAAAGCAAATAAGTTCTGGGAATTCAGGGACCTTATCTATCAGAGTGATGTCGTCCAGATTGAGGATGCATCCCCCATGCTGCGCCGCAAAGTTAAACTCCTCCTGGCTGGTATTATTGGAGGTAAACATAATATCTTCGGGCTTTGCCCCTAGCTCACGGCTCATCTGTATTTCAGGTATGGAACTGCAGTCGAACCCGAAACCCATGTCGAGCATAATCTCCATGATCCGCTTGTTAGGTAGCGCTTTTACCGCAAAATATTCGCGGAAACCTGGAACATTGGCAAACACCTGCTTGAGATGTGCGCCGGTCTCACGGATCCCTTTTTCATCGTAAATATGAAACGGGGTCCCATAATGGGCAGCGATGGAATCAACCTGGCTGAACAGGCGCTGTTTAAAGTCCTGTGACATGGGCATAAACGCTATATCTCCTCTTTTTTAGTATGCTGATGTTCACCGCTTCGGATTGCGGTTGGGCCAAGGCAGCCGGACACAGGCACAGGTGTGCGCTCTCGGGTTAAAGGCAAAAAGATAGCACTGAACCAAGCCCTAAACCAACCCCAAGCCGAACCTCATGCAACCGGCAAAAAACTGCGTAAGCCTAGCACATATATAAACAAACGACCACCTGCTTGATATGGGATAACCCAAATAAACAGGTGGCCGTTTGTCACGTAGTCCGCGCAATCTCCGGGGAAAAAGATTACACGGCTACGTATGTTATCTACCCTATCTGGACAGTTGGACAGCCGCAAACTCTGCTGCGAGCATAATTTGATATGATGACGGTGCCGCCGTGAGAAGCGGATGGGTAGCATACTGCATGGTAGCCAGGTCTTCCGCAGTGAGTCCAGCCTGAATGGCGACAGCCATGACGTTGGCCATTTCCGCGGCTGCCTCACCCCCACATACGTGCCCGCCGATCAACACGCCGTCCTGCGTGCGAAACAGCATCTTTACTTTGGTATCAATACTTCCCGGCAAGCTTCCCGGGTGGCGGTTAGGGGCCATCGCCTCACCCACAACGAACTCTATCCCCTCCTGCAGTGCTGCGGCACTGGTGTAGCCTGCTGCGCCAATACTGCACTCCCCCACCTTGGTCGCAAAAGCACCAAGAGCACCAAGCGTTTTACGTGTCTTGGGTTTGAAAATATTGGTAGCAGCAATCATCCCTTCAGAGGCGGCAACCGAAGCGAGGCGGATGCCAGAGGGTTTGCGTGTAAAGAAAGAGAATTTGGCGGCACAGTCTCCGGCAGAGTACACATCCGGATCGCTGGTCTGCATATACTCATCCACCAACACTCCCCGCTGTGGGTCAGTTTCCAATCCTATTGCTTCTGGAAGCTCTATATTCGGGCGTGCGCCAATACCAAGGATAACTACATCCGCATCCAGTTTTGAGCCGTCACTTAAAACTACAGCCTTCACCTTGCCCTCAGAGTCCGCTTCAAAACCCCGCACCTGGCTGCTCAAGTAGAGTGTAACCCCCTCTTTTTCCAACTCCTTTTCCACGTCGCGCCCAAACTCTTTTTCACATGCCAGCGACAAACAGCAGTCCTGCATCTCAACCAGCGCGATCTGCGTATCACTCTGAATCTCCAGTTGCAGGCGTGCGATCTGTTCTGCCATCTCTACCCCGATGAAACCGCCTCCGATCACTACAACGTTTTTAGCCTGCTGCAACGCAGAAAAAATACGCTGGAGAAAGAACGGATCTTTAGCTACACCAAAGATATTCTTTAGTTCAACGCCCGGTAGCGGCGGCACAATGGGCTTAGAACCTGTGGCGATAATAAGCTTATCGTACTTGATCGATTCATGGTCTCTGCATGTAATGATCTTGCTGCTGCGATCGACATCCTCCACATGGCTGGCTATAACATCTATCCCCTGGCTGGTAATCATCTCATCGGGGATAAGATTTTTTTCTACCGCCCGCAGCGTCCCATATATGTACGGAATACCACAGGGCACTGGGGTTCTGCTTACATTGCGTAGAACGGTAACAGATTTTTCCGGATGGCGACGCTTTATTGTTGTTGCTGCCGTTAAACCTGCTGCTGAACCACCAATTACTACCACGTCACGTTGTTGCATATTACTCTTCTCCTTCTTTATTCTGACATTCAGGGCAAACTGCAAAAATATTGAGGCAGTGAGAACGGAGTGCAAAGCCATGCTGTCCGGCAATGTCGGCGCATACGTTGCACACCGCCTCTTTGTTAAAACGGATTGTTTTCCCACATTCGGTGCATACCAGGTTGTCTATCGCACACCCTTTTGGGCACGCAGCGTATACAGCATCGGACGCCGCACCATCGGGGGACAATTGCACACGGCGCAACAGGCCGCACTCCATCAGCAGCTGTATAGTGCGGTAAATCGTGGCTTTGGATACCCGTGCTCCCTTCTGCTTTAAACGCAGCAAGAGAGAATCCACGTCAAAGTTCTCCTCCAGTGCCAAAATTTCTTCGTACACAAGGCGACGTTGATGTGTAACCTTCAAACAACGCTCTTCCAGAAAACTCTCAAACATCTCTATGGACATCGATACCCTCCCCTACAACCTCCCTGCGAATGAGACTGATTCTCAGTCGCTATGTATACTCCCCATTCTCATCGATGTCAAGAAAGAATATGGTTGAATCTCCTTTATTAGATTTTAATGCGTACTGCCGCGTTGCCATCGTGCTTTAGCGCTACCTCTTTTCCTCCATAAAGCTTCGCTCTGAACGGCAGCCAGATGGATAGTTAGAAGGGTTTTTTGCGATAACAGCTTGCGCCAACTGACCCCAACGTTCAGAATAGCTGTAGGGAGGGGTGCCTGGGTTTTTCCCTTGCTAAACATGGTCGCTTCAATATATGTTAACGCGTAGTAAACAACCGTTCTACTGCTGCACTCATTAAGAGTTCGTTTTTTCTTAAATGTGCCCTGCGTGCTTGTTTCTAGGGTGGCACGCCATCAAAAGCCGTTTGTGCAGGAGAAACCTATGAAGTTTAAAAATCTGAAGATTGCAAACAAGATCTATGTGTTGTTTGCGCTGGCGGTACCTGTAATGTGTGTGGTGTTTGGAGGTTTGTATTGGAAAACTTCCGACAATCTCTATCAGGAGCGTTTTGCCAAGGTGCAATCGCAGACTCAAAGTGCAACTTCAGTTATAAAGCACTTTGTAGAGATGGAGCGCAATGGCACGCTGGAGCAAAATGAAGCACAGCGCCTTGCCATGGATGCGATTGCTGCCATGCGCTATGGTGAAGATGACTACTTTTGGATCAACGATAGTCATCCACGCATGATTATGCATCCATTCAACCCTGCTCTCAATGGCAAAGACTTAAGTGGTTTTGCCGACCCTGACGGGACACAACTGTTCAACGAGATGGTGAAGGTGACCCGTGCCCAAGGTGCCGGCTTTGTAAACTACCGCTGGGAAAAACCCGGACACACCCAACCGGTAGACAAAGTCTCTTATGTGGCGCTTGTCAGCGAGTGGGGCTGGATTGTGGGCACCGGACTCTACACCGATGACATCAAGGCTCAAACTCAAATGATGTTGTATGGTGCGGTGGGGATTGTCGGATTTACCATTTTATCCTCTCTGGTGGTGGTAATTTGGTTTGCGCGCGGGTTGTCGCAACCAATTTCTCAGGTCGTGCACATCCTGCAGGAGATGACCAGGGGGCACATCAGCCAACGCCTCAACCTCAACCGAAGCGACGAGATTGGAGTGATGGCCGCAACAATGGATGAGTTTGCCGAAAGCCTCGAACACGAGCTGGTTGACTCCATGCAGCGGCTTGCTCAAGGCGACCTCACCTTTGAGATCCACCCTGCCGACGAACATGACGTTATCCGCGGCGCGCTGAAAAGCATGGAGGAGGATCTCAACGATATGGTAAGCAAGATCCAAATCAGCGGTGAGCAGATAAACTCTGGCGCATCCCAGGTTGCGGACGCAAGTCAGTCGCTATCGCAAGGAGCAACGGAGTCTGCAAGTTCGCTGGAGCAAATATCTGCTTCCATCAATGAGCTCGCATCTCAAACCAATCTGAATGCCGATAACGCCGGTCAGGCTGCCAAGCTATCCACAGAAGCAAGTCATGCCGCCAACCGCGGCAACCAGTCAATGAATCAGCTGGTTTCAGCCATGGCAGATATTAACGAATCCAGTCAGAGCATCTCTAAAATTATCAAGGTGATTGACGAGATCGCATTCCAGACCAACCTTCTCGCCCTGAATGCGGCGGTTGAGGCTGCACGTGCAGGGCAGCATGGCAAAGGGTTTGCGGTAGTGGCGGAGGAAGTACGTAACCTCGCCGCGCGCAGCGCCAAAGCCGCAAGTGAAACTACCGAACTTATCGAAGGCTCTGTAATTAAAGCTCAGAACGGCGCCGAAATTGCGGAGGAGACCGCTAAGGTTTTGGATGAAATTGTCACCCATTCCACTGAGGTTTCTAACCTGATAGACGAGATCGCCGCCTCAAGTAAAGAGCAGGCGCAGGGGATCTCCCAGGTTAACATCGGTATCAGTCAGATCGACGATGTGACCCAGCAGAACACCGCCAATGCCGAAGAGGGTGCAGCGGCGGCGGAGCAACTCTCGAGCCAGGCCAATCTGCTCCGCCAGATGCTGAGCCATTTCACCACCAAGGAGAGCAACACCAACACTTCAGCGTTAGGACCAGGACCGGCTCAACGCCCCGCCCTGACCGCCCCCCAGAAACAGAGATCGCTGGGGTGGTAAGATAAATCTGCAGAGCACAACGTAAAAGGCGCCGCGCAACAAGAATGTGCGCGGCGCCTTTTATGTAACGCTTAGACTCTGCATGGCAGCCATGCAGAAAACTATGTATGCGGTTATTTAGCCGCCGCTCTTGCTGCTGCCATCCATTCGTCCCACTGTGTTTGGTTCGCCTTGATCCACTCTTGCGCGTGGCGCTTAATATCTCTGTCAGAATTCTCCCCATTGTTCATGCGATCGTTCTGCACACTTACATCTGCGAGGGAGATGGTGAAGAGTTCGAAAAAACGCTTCGCTGCCGGATTCTTTTCTGCGAATTTCTTGTTAGCCACAATCTGGATATCGCTAGCAATAAAACCAAGCTTCAACGGATCGGAAACTGCACCCTTGAGTCCGGAAACTACCATACGCTCCTCGGAACCCTTTTGTGCTTCATTGGGATTGATTTCAGGCACGTTGATCCACATTACATTTTCGCCCGGCTTAAATTTAGACAGGGTCCAGTTAGGGGCCCAGGTGTAAAGGATTACTGGTTTGCCGGAATTGTGCTTAGCCAAAGCCTCAGCTACGCTAGCTGAGTAGGAAGCTTTAATCGGTTTGATGTGATCGTGCAGGTCATATACATCCAGATGGTGGGCTATCGCTTTTTCACACCCCCACCCCGGAGGACATGCAACCAGATCCGCTTTTCCGTCACGGTTATCGTCAAAGGCCGCCCGTACTTCGGGGCGCTTAAAGTCAGCCAGGGACTGGATATTATATTTTTCTACCGCGTCCTTGGAAACCAGGTATCCCTGCAGACCACCTGCTTCCATAATCAGCCCATATTTGGCCGCGTACTTGTCAAAATTGCGTGGAAGCTGATTGTCATGCGTCGGGAACCAGCCGTTAGCCCAGTAATCAATATCGCCTAGCGCTACTGACTGATAAAACAGGGGGTTGGTGAGTTCTTTTACCGACTTAACTTTATAACCGAGCTCTTCCATCCCTTCGCGCACAATCGCCTCAAGGATGTAGCCGGTATTCCAGGTAGCGCGCGCCGGTTGCACCGTCACACCCGCACCGGGTTTATCGCTTGCCATGGCTGGTTGGAGTGCCATGATCCCCATAATTAAACCAAGGAATAATCGTTTCATATCTTTCTCCTTCTATTTATTTTTTGATGTAGATGCCAGACCTTGAGTCACACGATCGAGCACCATTGCCATCATAACAATACAGATGCCGCCAACTGCGGCCATTCCGATATCAAGGGTATTCAGGCCCTGTACTACCGGCTCTCCCAAACCACCTGCCCCGATAAGGGCAGCGATAACCACCATAGAAAGTGCCATCATAATGGTCTGATTGAGACCGGCCATGATGGAAGGGAGCGCCAACGGCAACTGAACTCTATGCAACACCTGCAGCGGAGTGCTGCCGAAGGTGAGTGCCGCCTCAATCAACTCCTCGTCTACATGACGAATCCCCAAGCTGGTCAAACGCACTATAGGGGGGAGAGCAAACACAATAGTAGCGATAATGCCGGATACACTTCCGATGCTAAACAGCATTACCACCGGCACCAGATACACAAATGGCGGGGTTGTCTGCATCACATCGAGGAAGGGGCGCAAAATCATTTCGAAGCGGTCACTGCGGCCGGCCATGATCCCCAGCGGGATCCCAATGAGGGCGCAGATCAGCACGGCACTGAGCACCATCGCCAACGTTATCATGGTGTTTTCCCACATCCCGAGAAAACCACATCCCAGCAAGCTGAGCAGGGTAAAGGTAGCAATGCGCTTCCCTGCCGCACGCCACGCAAACAGGGTAAACAGCACAATGATCAGCAGTGGCGGAAGAGCAGTAAAAACCCACACAAACCCTTCCAGCAACCCTTCCAGCGGGACTTTGGCCATCTGGAAAATCTCGCGGTAGTTGTATACGAGCCAGTCGATGCCGTCCTGGATCCAGTTGTCGAGAGGGATTCGCAGGTTTTCAAAATCTAGTATCGTCATGGTTAGTCCTCCGCCTGAATCTGGGATATAGCTGCGCCACAGTGTTCTTCTTCGTGCGTGGTCTGCAGGGTGCGCAGGAACACATTCCGGGAAATAACCCCTAAATAGACACCATCATCGTCAACTACCGGCACTGGCCACACGTTGCCGGTAACTTGCGGTAGCACCTCCTGCATGGTCATGGATGCGAGTACAGGCTGGGCATCAGATTCAACCAACTGACGCAGATCTTTAGTACTATCGAGATTGTTCTTTAGATTATCGTGTGACACCACCCCAAGAAAACGTCCGCGCCTATCGAGCACATAGCCATAATCACGGTCATGACTGATGAGTTGCTGCAGGGCAGAGCGTGGCCCGTTACCCGGATGTTTGATCACCGTTACCTGAGTTTTGCGCGCGATATCTCCGGCGCTGATGATACCGGTGGGGTCAACCCCACGGAAAAACGCCTGCACATAATCGTCCGCAGGGTTTTGCAGAATTTCTTCAGGGGTACCTACCTGCACCACGCGCCCATCGTGCATAATGGCGATGCGGTCACCTAAGCGCATCGCTTCATCCAAATCGTGAGAAATAAACACGATGGTGCGCTGGTCTTCGGCCTGCAGGCGCAACAGCTCATCCTGCATTTCGGTACGGATCAGGGGATCGAGGGCGGAAAAGGCTTCATCCATCAGAAGGATTTCGGGATTTACTGCAAGCGCACGCGCAAGGCCGACACGCTGCTGCATCCCCCCTGAAAGCTCAGATGGATAACTATCCATATGCTGCCCGAGTCCAACTCGTTCAAGGGCGGTGTGGGCACTTGCGAGACGTTCTTTTTTGCCTACACCACAGATTTCGAGCCCGAAAGCGGTGTTCTCTCCCACAGTCATATGCGGCATGAGGGCGAAAGACTGGAACACCATGCTCATAATTTCACGCCGCATATCGATAAGCTCGGAGTTTGACATTTTGACAATATTGCGATCGTTGATATATATCTCGCCGGCGCTGGGCTCGATCAGGCGGTTGAGAAGGCGCACCATGGTGGACTTGCCCGAGCCGGACAGCCCCATGATGACAAAGGTCTCGCCCGCACGGATATCGAAGCTGGCATCGCTGACCCCTATGGTCATACCGGTCTGCTTGAATATTTCATCTTTTCCCATCCCCTGCTTATACATTTCAACAGCTTTTTCAGGATGGTCTCCAAACACTTTGTAGATATGTTCTACACGTATTTTTACTGGAGCTTCTTCCATACGTTGTTTCTCCCTGTCATCGTCCATGGCGGTATCTGTTCTGTGGCTGCATCTGTTTAGCGTGCGGAGCACGTGGGTCCGAGTCCAGCGCCACCTCTAACACATAGTCCGGGCTACGCCCTTGCGCAGCCCGGAGGTGGGATTAAGTCTGGTGCCAGATATGTGTACTGATCTAGGCCTTAAAAATAGTAACCGAAATTGACGTTCACCCGTGTAGTGCGCTCGTTATTCGGCTCCGTCATATCTCCACCAGAGAATATCATGTTTTCCCCAGAGATCACGTCGATATATGTAAATACAGGCCCGGCGCTTATCATGGTTCCAACGACGTTCTGCCAGATATCATCAAAGCGGCTCTTGCGCGGAATTATTACGGTGTTGTCACTGTAGAAAGTCAGATGGGAGATTGGACCCCAGCTAACTGGCACAGTATAGGCGAGGTTGAAGACGGCGGCATCCCCTTTGCGCGGCACCCCCCAGCTATAGGAATAACCACCCATGGTGATAATATCATCATCAAAACCAGCAGGATTCTTCGGATTATACTCGTAGTGCAGATATTCCAGCTGCAGGTTGAAGCGGCCGTAGTTGCCGTTCAAGTGGATCGCACTGGCCCAGTGATCGCCATCTTTTCCGGTAACATTATTGTAGAGCTGGCCATATTCACCAGAAACACCGATCTCAGTATTGGCGCAGGCGCTGTGATCAAACTGATATGCGATACGCAGGTTACCCTGGTTGGTTTCTTCATTGCCCGCAGCCTGGGCGCCGGCATAGCCACCATCGGCGCTACTGATTACGTCAACGGAGTAGCGGTCGGAACTGCTGGGTCTGCCCAGCTCGTCATTTTTGTAGAATGCGCCGCTGATTCTCCAGGGACGGGGTTATAGAGCAACTTAATCCCCATGTCGTAGTCATCTTCCAGGCCGATGTAGTAGAGGCCGCTGAACCAGAAGTTATGCGACGCAAACGGCTGCAGCCCGAATGGTACCTGATGGATCCCCAACTGCACCTGCAGATCATCGGTAAAGTTGTACCCCATATAGCCGTGATGGATGGTGTTAAAGTCATACTCGGGGTAGAAACGGTATTCGGCGGAGAAAATTATATCCTTGATAGACCCGTCGAGATTGAAACGGAAGGTATCGAAGGCAAAATCTCCCCCTTTATCTTTCGAGGTTTCGGACCAGTCCTGGTAACCGTAATTGACACGGAGCGCGCCCCCGATACGGATATCAGGCGTGCTGCTGTTAACCACCTCGGTGACCATGTCGCGTAGGTTGCGTTGCTCCTGCGCAGTTGCCCCTGACGCGGCGCTGGTTTCAGCGCGAGCTGAGTCAGCCGCTACTTTGGCTTCGAGCTGCGACAAACGCTCTTTAAGCGCATTGATTTCATTAATGGTAGCGGCATCAACCGCCAGTGCCGCCACTGGGCTAAGCAGGACGGTGGCCATCAGCATAACGGCGAGCACTAGTGCCATTCTGGCCGCGCCAGTCGACCGTATGCCTGCGCCCCGCTGTGAGCTTAAGCGCGAATTCCTTGGTGTCATTCTACATTCTCCCTTTTTGGTTTTGCGGATTGTTCCCCTTAAATAGATAAACGTATTTCTGGCAGGGTCATCTATCTAAAGGCACAGAGCTTCTTATCCTCTGTTTTTCCACATTTTCCTGTTGGCTTACATGGTGCAGCTTACATACTGCAATTTAGTTCGCAAGCCAACGACTTAAACACAGAAAGGGTGGCACTGTCAACTGTGCGGGCCTATTTCCTCCACATTGAAGGCACAGGACAGCCTTCAAGATTGAGGGTGAAATCAAAGTTAAAATGTTGGATTCCAGCGCTTAGGCGCAGGGCGCTATTTACCAAACGGGCGCGATACGCCTTGGATAGGGCAAATTAAATCATGGATTTTATTGTTTAGTTTCAGACAGTTACAGCTTGACAAGTGCTTACGATCTGACCACACTACTGAAGTGATGCCACCAACACAGAGGGAACTTGAAAAACTATTCTTCACTGTCCCCTTCATAATCGAATCTGCATGTTAAATTTTAGTTGCAAGAATCTTCCTCTTGGCATAATCAGGGAGTGAACCATTCGGACTCCAACTTATTTACATGCACCAGCATCACCGGCACTGCATTGGTGCTGCACTCCTGTTTTGGCTTTGGCGCCATGGCGAGGATTAAAACCTTTTAGCTCCAGGATTAAACATGACTAAACGCATACTTGAACAACCAGCACAGAAAAGTTATGACAAACGGATCCTACGCTCACTGCGGCGCATTATCCGCGCGGTGGAATTGCATTCACATAAGATTGCACGCCTCTACAACATTACCGGGCCCCAATTGGCATGCATGCACACTATTATAGATAACGGGCCTATGACTTCGGCAACCCTTTCCTCCCATTTAGTCCTGAGTCCGAGCACTATAGTTGGGATTATTGATCGTCTACAGGAAAAAGGTTGGGTCACACGCCATCGCAGCACCACGGATCGGCGCCGCATCTTACTCGATGTCACTGAATCTGGTCGGGAGGTGGTTAGAGACGCCCCGCTCCCGCTGCAGGACATTCTGTTGCATTCTCTTGAAGAAGCGTCAGAGTTGGAACGCGTAGCAGTAACCTTGGCGCTGGAAAAGGTTGTAGATATGTTGGAAGCAGGAGCAATTCCAGCGGCACCTATTTTGGAAGCGGGCTCCCTTACTGCACGGGACACGGAATTTGCCAAAGAAGAATTTGAAGGGAAAGAGGAGGAACAGTAGTCGTAACACTGGCTCTTAAAGCAGATTAAACTACTTTACCTGCGCCAGCATCAGGGCACGCCGGGGTGCTGGATATCCCTCAATGGTGCGCATGGGGTCATCAGGCTGGAGGAAATCTGCAAGAGATTCAGTCTGAATCCATGCGGTTTTACGTTGTTCAGCTTCGGTGGTTCGGCTTACATCGATACAGCGGATGTTAGTGAAACCTGTGCGCTCCAGCCAGCACTCCAGGCATTTGACCGTAGGGAGAAAAAACACATTATTCATCTTTGCGTAGCGATCCCGCGGAGTGAGCGCGACATCCTCTTCGCCCGGGACAACCAGGGTTTCAAGCACGAGCTCGCCGCCGCGGCGTAAGGTGCGCCGCAGCGCGGCGAGGGTGTGGAGGGGCGAACGCACATGGTACAGCACCCCCATATGAAATACCGTGTCAAAAAAACCGGGCATGGGGGGGAGCTCTTCAAACTTCAGCGGCAGAGTGTGCACGCGTTCAAGCTTAGCGAGTGCCGCAAGAAAGCAAAACTGATAGTAAAAGGTAGCGTAAGGCTCGAGTCCAAGCAGTAGGGCCGGGTCATACTGTTTCATCCGGAACAGGTAGTACCCGCTACTACTGCCAACATCAAGAATCTTGCGTCCACGTAAGGGTGCGAGATGTTGTTCGAGACGCTTCCACTTCAGGTATGATACCCACTCTGTATCCAAATCGATTCCGAAGATTTTAAACGGGCCCTTGCGCCACGGGCGCAACCCAAACAGGGCCAGTTCCAGCGTTTCTTTTTCCGCCTCGCCAACCTCAGTAGCGCCTCCAATTTCAACCCAGTCGCGGCCCAATCTCAGATGCCGGGCCTGTACGGGCGGCACCATGGCGAGAAGATCAGAATATATCTGACATTTACGATCGTGGCGTTGACGTTCAAAACGTTCTTCCACTCTGTGACGCAACGTGGAGATCCAATCTCCAGCGCCACTTGCCTCCAGATCACGCCATATACTTTGCGCTACTCTTTGATACATAGAAACCCTGCAAAATTGAACCACTTTATCCAGGTAGTAACATAGGGGAAACCGCAGGCATGCAGACGTTCTACATGTGTCTCACAGGTTTCTGGCACCAGCACATCTTCGAGAGCATCGCGTTTCTGGCTTATCTCAAGTTCTGAATAGCCATTTTCACGTTTCAGGGTGTAATACCACTCACGTTCGAGCTCCGCCAGAAACGGCTCTTTATCCTCAACTTTTTCATTCAGAAGAAAGATACCGCCAGGTTGTAACGCAGCGTATATGCGTCGAATAAGCTGTGCTCGAGCCGTCTTGGGCATAAACTGCAAGGTGAGATTGGCAACCACAACACTGCAGGATGCATAGGCTACGTCCTGCGCCGCTTGTTGCAACAGGGTAAACTTCTGCCCGTGGGCAATATCAATATCTTGCAGACGCTGCTGGTAGCGCTCCAACATGGGGGCAGAGGGATCAATCCCCACCAACTCAAACGCACGCTGAGGCATCAACTGGTGCAAGGTGATGCCAAAGTTTCCATGCGAGCATCCTAAGTCGTATATTCTACTTCCTTGGGTGTGATAGCGTGCTGTCATTTGCGCCTGACGAAGCAGGGTCTCTTGATACAGCGGCACACTGCGGTGCAGCATATCGTCAAAGACACGCACTACGCTTTCGTTAAACTCGAATGGAGATACCTGATCTAAGGGGGTTGAGTAGATTTTATCTTCACTCATGTTGGGTGCTTTTCAGGTTCTTGCTTGAACCACACAGATCCATGGCGTGGGAGTTGCTATGTGGTGATAATAAAAGGAGAACAACGCAATACCGGTAAGAGGAGCATGTCCCGCTTACCGGTGGAACATTGCATAACTAAATCCAGCAGCTATAAAGACAGATGGGACGGAAAGGGGGCGGACTAGCCGATGCGCTCGCGGCGCTCCTGCTCCTCTTTGCAGTCGATACACAGCGTTGCCACCGGACGGGCACGCAGACGTGACTCCGATATGTTCTCCTCACAGCTTGCGCAAGTCCCAAATTCACCATCTTCAATACGCTTCAGCGCTTCTCTGATTTTACCAATCAGGCGCCGTTCTCGATCGCGGATGCGCAACTCGAAATTGCGGTCTGACTCCATAGAGGCGCGGTCAGTGGGATCGGGGAAGTTTTCTTTCTCATCTGTCATTTCAGACACGGTTTTCCCCGCGTCTTTAAGCAAGCTATCGAGCTGCTCTTCAAGGATTTGTTTAAATTCTTCCGCTGTTTGTCTATCCATAATGTCACCACTCCGTGATATTAGCAGGGGCACTCTAAAAACCGGCTCATAATATTAGCTCAAGCGAGGCAAGTCAAGAAGAAGTGCACCTCTGCGGTGCAGCGCTATGTATCAGCCTTGGAGTTAGAACCCGTCTCGATAACTCCATCTGCAAGACGTGCAAGGTTAATCTCCTCTTGGCGTGCAAGGTCGGCAAAATTATACCCCTTAAGACGTTCAATCATTCCGCGCCGGACATCTTTCCACGCTTCATGCACAGGGCAATACTTATCCCGCTCACAGATGCCCCGACCGCACAAGCATTTGTTTATGTAAAGCGGATCTTCCTCTATACTGTAGATATCGTAAATGGTTATTTCTGCAGGGTCTTTTTTCAGATAAAATCCACCCCCCACCCCTCGCTGCGATCCTATCAGCCCAGCCTTGACCAGAGGTTGAAAAATCTTGGTAAGAAAAGCCGGGGTTACTTCCTGGGTGGCACAGATATCTTTTTTAAAAATAATCTCTCCGGGTGGAGATTTTGCCATATACAGTACCGCTCGGACTGCATATTCTGTAGCGCGTGTAATTACCATGGGTGCTCCAAAAAATTTAGTGCTGCTCTTGAGTTGTAGTATTCTGAGTCTGGACTGGGTGGCTTATAGCATCTGCTGCACAGAACATATCTCTCTGTGCGGACGGAGAGTTAAGATAATAGTAAGATTGTAGACCTTCAGCCGCATCCTCATACATAAATGGAGTGGATAAAGAAGTCAATTAAATATTACTTTTTTACTCTTTTAATTTAGCTTTTGAGTTGAATTAGATCTGACGAAATGAAGCTTATCAAAGCGGACAAGACGCAAAAAACAGGGCGTTTCGCCCCTAGCCCCACGGGACTGTTACATTTTGGTTCGTTGGTTACCGCAGTAGCAAGCTACTGTTTCGCCAAGGCAGCCAAAGCGCAGTGGTTGGTGCGCATGGAAGATCTAGATGTGCCACGCAATATTCCTGGTGCAGCAGATGCCATCTTGCGTCAACTAGAGCATCTTGGCCTGTGTTGGGACAAAACCGTGCTGTATCAGAGTGCACGCCTAGAGTTTTACGCCGACACCCTCCAGCACCTTATTGATGCAGGGCACGTCTATCGCTGTATCTGCACGCGGCGTGAGATCGCGGCGGAGGCTCAGCGACATACTTGCGCAGGACCAGTTTATTCTGGGCGCTGTCGTCTGCTGCAACACAGTGCAGAGAAAAAGGGAAGTTGGAGATTTGTGGTCAGTTCCGATCTGATAGAGTTCGATGATCTGATACACGGCAAAACGGAGCACTCTTTGATACATACGGTTGGCGATTACATCCTTAAGCGTGCCGACAATATCTTCGCGTACCAGTTCACTACGCCGCTGGATGATGCAGCACAAGGGGTAACCCAAGTGATCCGAGGCGCGGATCTGCTTGATTCCACTCCGCGCCAGATATACCTGCTCCATTCACTGCATAAGAGTATTCCTGAATATGGCCATATACCTCTGGCACTTGACGCGGGCGGTAACAAAATCAGTAAAAGCGCGCAAGTTTTGCGTCACATTGATCCAGGGCATCCACTCCCTTTTGGGTCTCCGGATCTCTTTAGAGCCCTGCAGTTTTTAGGTCAGGCACCCCCACTTTCGCTCCAACACAGCCCTCCTGTTGAACTCTTAACTTGGGCGGTTAACAATTTTAAGCCTTCCTCCATCCCGCGTCATAACCAAAGCATGTTTCCTGCCCCCACATACTAAAAAGGCGAACCCGAAGGTTCGCCTTTTTAGTATTATTGTGCGCGCGAATTACCTAGGCAGCGCCTTGATATATTCGCGGTTGAGTTTTGCTATGAACTTAACGCTAACCCCTTTCGGGCAAGCTGCCTCACATTCATAGTGGTTGGTGCAGTTACCAAAGCCGTTTTCAAGCATAGCAGCGGTCATGTTTTGCACACGCTCTACCGCCTCAATCTTACCCTGAGGAAGCGAAGCAAGCTGCGCAACTTTAGCACTGGTGAACAGCATCGCACTGCCGTTGGGGCAGGCAGCAATACAGGCTCCACAACCGATGCACTCGGCTGCGTCCATGGCATACTCAGCCAATGGCTTGGGAATTAGAGTCTGATTAGCTTCACCAACTTCACCGGTATAGGCTGAAGTATACCCGCCAGATTCAATGATGCGATCCATGGCTGAACGATCTACCACCAAGTCCCTTACTACCGGGAATGCTGATGCACGCCAGGGCTCAAGGGTTATGGTGTCGCCATCACTAAACTGACGCATATGCAATTGACAAGCGGTAGTTTTTTCCTGGGGCCCATGAGGCTGTCCATTGACTACGCAGCCGCAGGTACCACAGATACCTTCACGACAGTCATTGTCAAACTCAATAGGCTCAATGCCAGTCTCAATCAATTCCTGATTGACCTCATCAAGCATTTCCAGGAAGGAGCTGTCGGGGCTGACATTCTTGGCCTCGTACTGCTCCAGTTTGCCCTTGTCTTCAGGACCCTTTTGGCGCCATACGTAAAGTGTCAGATTCATTATTTGTAACTCCTTACTGCAAGTTTAACATTTTCGAATTTGAGAGGCTCCTTGTGCAGTTCTGGCGCCTTACCTTCGCCTTTGTACTCCCACGCTGCAACATAGGTGAAGTTCTCGTCATCACGCATCGCTTCACCATCATCAGTCTGATGCTCAACACGGAAGTGACCACCACAGGATTCTTCGCGATGGAGGGCATCAGTGGTCATAATTTCAGCAAATTCGAGGAAGTCCGCTACGCGGCCAGCATCTTCAAGCTGACTGTTACGTCCACCGTTATCCCCTGTGACCTTGACATTCTGCCAGAATTCTTCACGCAGGGCAGGGATAGCTTGCAGAGCACTGGTGAGGCTCTCCTTGCTTCGTGCCATACCCACATTGTCCCACATGATTTTACCCAGCTCACGGTGGAAGGAGCTTACAGAACGCTTCCCTTTGATACTCAGGAGCTTGTCCATACGCGCTACAGCTTCTTCACGTGACTTGGTAAACTCAGGGTGCTCGTCAGTAACTTCACCCGGCTTCACACCCGCGAGGTAGTCGCCGATGGTGTAAGGAATTACAAAGTAACCGTCTGCCAGACCCTGCATCAATGCAGAGGCGCCGAGACGGTTCGCACCGTGAACAGAGAAGTTTGCCTCGCCCAGAACAAATAGGCCCGGGACATTACTCATGCAGTTGTAGTCAACCCACAGCCCACCCATGGAATAGTGGGGAGCAGGGTAGATACGCATCGGCTGCTTGTAGGCGTCTTCATCGGTAATCTTCTCGTACATATCGAACAGGTTGCCGTAACGCTCGCGGATGGTATCCTCGCCAACGCGACCAATAGACTCTTCAAAGTCTAGGTACACTCCGCGCTTGCCGGGCCCTACTCCGCGACCGTCATCGCACTGCTCTTTAGCTGCTCGCGATGCAATATCCCGCGGTGCCAGGTTGCCAAAAGAGGGGTATTTGCGCTCAAGATAGTAGTCGCGATCCTCTTCGGGAATTTCACTGGCGGGCTTTTCGCAGTCTTCCTTACGCTTCGGAACCCAACAGCGTCCATCGTTACGCAACGATTCTGACATCAAGGTCAATTTTGACTGATGCTCACCACTTTGAGGAATACATGTGGGGTGAATCTGGGTGTAGCAGGGGTTGGCCATGTAGGCACCTTTTTTAGATGCTTTCCATGCTGCGGTTACACTACATCCCATGGCGTTAGTAGAAAGGTAGAACACATTTACGTAGCCGCCGGTAGCCAGAACTACAGCGTCTGCCCAAGAGGACTTAACTTCGCCCGTGCTTAAATCACGGTAGGTAATCCCCTTGGCAACACCGTCGACCACAACGAGGTCGAGCATTTCGGTACGCGCTTTGAGCTTTACGGTTCCAGCCTTCACCTGGCGCGCCAGAGCCTGATAAGCACCGAGCAGAAGCTGCTGCCCAGTCTGGCCACGAGCGTAAAAGGTACGGGAAACCTGCGCACCACCGAAAGAACGGTTGGAGAGCAGTCCGCTGTACTCACGCGCGAACGGCACACCCTGCGCCACACACTGGTCGATAATGTTGTTACTTACCTGGGACAAACGCCATACATCCGCCTCACGCGCGCGGAAGTCGCCGCCTTTAATGGTGTCGTAGAACAGGCGGAATACGCTGTCGCCATCATTGTGGTAATTTTTGGCTGCGTTGATACCACCCTGTGCCGCGATACTGTGGGCGCGGCGTGAGCTATCCTGATAGCAGTAAGCTTCCACATTGTAGCCAAGTTCACCTAGACTTGCCGCACCGGCACCGCCGGCGAGGCCTGTTCCAACCATGATGATCTTGAATTTACGCTTGTTAGCGGGGTTGATCAGCTTCATATCAAAACGATGCTGATCCCAGGTTTTTTCAATTGGTCCGGTAGGACATTTTCCATCTAAAATCACGATGTACCCTCCTAAACGTTAATCAGGCCCAGAAGTATGGACACCGGAATGGAGATAAAGCCAGCAAAAATAACGATTGCGGCAGCACGGCCAATCTTTTCCATTACAGGAAGAGATTCAGCCCCCAGCAAGCCCATGGTCTGGAACAGACTCTGGACCCCATGGCTTAAGTGCAGCAGCAGAGTTACCATAGCACCGACATAAATCAAACTGATGAAAAACTTCTGGAAACTGAGCACCATCATGGTGAACACGTCAGCCCGACCGAGAGCATCAGGTGCTAAAGCACCAACAGAGATATCCGGGTTGGTTACGTGTAGAGTAAAATGGAGCAAGTGGTAAACTAGAAAAGCAAGAATAATCAGACCAGTGTAGATCATGGTGCGGGCACCAAAAGAGGTGCGCAGATTCTTCTTTTCGTTGTACTCAATTTCACGCGCCGCACTATTTTCCAGGGTCAATTGAATGCCGAAGAAAATGTGCAGACCGAAAAGGCCGAGCATTACCAGGCGAAAGATCCACACGATCGGACCCAGGGCATGGAGATGCTCTGCATATGAATTAATACCATCAGCGCCAATAAACACTGATGAGTTCCCAAGCAGGTGAACAATGACAAAAAGGAACAGGAATAGCCCTGTCACTGCCATCACAAGCTTTCTTCCAACAGAGTTTTGCAGCATTTGCATAGTTTTACCTATCCTTGAATTGTTGGTTATGAATACAGGAGTGTTTGGGCTACACCTGTATCCCTTACTCTGTACCGCCATTCACAGCAAGAAGCGGGTACTGTCCATTTGTGGTGGCGACCTCCAATTAACATATTGCAGCAACATAAATATCCCCCCTTGGATATGCATAAAAACATAACACCCGCACCACTGCAGGCTGCAATGCGCAACACCTTGACGTGCGGGATCAAATATTGCCATCCATTCTAAACACCGTTTTACAAAATTGCAAAAGAAATTGTATACAATGTACACGAACCCAGAGCGTCTGTGTGTGCAGACCCAACTTAAAGCGAGCGGAGTAAAGGGAATTTTCTATGCATACATATCTGCGTTTATCCACTGTTGTAGCACATGCCCAGCCATCATGTATCCAAACAGTGCTGGAACATACGAAGTGGTACCGAGTGGAACCTTGTCCCAGTCTGAACCAGCTCTACGCTTGGCAGGAGCATGAGACAGAGGATGAAACTCTTCGGTGGAGTAAACCACCGGCAAGGGGGTGCAGACTCCGCGGCGGCGCAGTTCTTTGCGTATAATTCGCGCCATGCGACAGATGGTGGTGGAGAAGATATCTGTGGTTTTGATCTGGGTCGGATCGATCTTGTTGGCTGCGCCCATGGAGGATATCAGTGGAATTGCACCGATACTGCAGCGTTCGATCAAATCGAGTTTCCCACTGATGGTATCGATACAGTCAAACACGTAATCAAACGCTGGAGCTAGAAGGTGCGGGGCATTTTCCGCTGCGTAGCTCTGTTGGATCGGGGTGATACGCAGCGCGGGATTGATCGCCTTACACCGGCGCAGCGCCACCTCAACTTTAGGCGTTCCAATCTCTGGGTGTAACGCGTATAGCTGACGATTTATGTTGCCCGCAGCAATGCAGTCAGGATCTACGATGGTAAGATGTCCAATTCCGCCACGCACCAACGCCTCTGCCACGTAGCTTCCCACGCCCCCAATACCGAGAACCATAGCATGGCGGCAGCGCATCCGCTCAACATGTTGAGTCCCGGCGAGCAGGTCCAGACGTTCAAAGGTGTGACTGTGTGCGGTGGATCTCTCCATAGGGCGTTATATATCCATATCTTTAGGCGAGTTGAAGCGAAGAAGGTTGCAACTGTTACGCCACAGCTGGGTACATATCTGCGCCTCGGTGATGACGTGAAGCTCTGCAAGGCGGCGCGCAATAGCGGCGAGTATCACGGTGCGTTGTTTGGGAGTAGCGTATCCTCCCCTTCCCCCCTGCGCATCAGTTTCAAGGACAAGGTGTTCTGCGGGCAGTTGACGCAATGCTTCTGGGAGTTTACGCACATTTTCGCGCAGCAGTAACGGGCCTATCCCCAGATAAAAGCCTTGGCGGATGAATGCCTCACCAATATTGGCCCCAGTGCTGAAGCCATGCACCACCCCGCCAACACGCTCCGCTCTCTCTTCTTTTAAGATCTTTAGAATATCGGGGTAACCTCTGGACACATGAAGAATCAGGGGCTTGCCCACTTTCAACGCAATGCGAATCTGGGCACGCAATACCTGTTCCTGCACCGCCATACTTACTCTGGCTGCAGGGTCGAGCCCCACCTCGCCAACGGCGCGAATCTCCGCACAGGCGAGCAACAGCTCCAATTGCGCCGCTCTTGCACTGTCCCACTGTTGCGCATACCACGGGTGGAGCCCCACGGCACCGAAGCGGTGTCGCGCACCATCAAGGTGGGGAAGCAGCTCGTGCCAGTGACACACCTTTGCCGTGGCTATCAGCTCGCGTTCTCCAGGCTGAGCGGGAACCTCCCCCTCCACGGTCAAACCACAATGGCAGTGGATATCAAACAGCGGAGAGGGGCTAGATTGCGTCTGTTCGACATTACCCACCTTTACGCCACCTCTGAATTACTCGACAAATTGGTATTACGTAAAAACTTTAGTTCTGCGCCTGAGCGCAAACACACAGTCTTTGCCATGCGTCATCCTTGGTTAGCGCTTCTCAGTTCAGGCAAAAACGATCCACCAGATTCACCACTTTCGTGACATCAGGCTTACTTGTGTACGCATCTGCCCCAACCTCTTCACACTTATGTGAATTGCTCTCATTGATCAAGCTTGAGTAGATAACTACGCGTATATGTTTCATTACCGGATCATCTTTTATCCGTTTACACAGCGACAATCCATCTAATTCCGGCATTTCGATGTCGGACACTACAAGAATGGGCAGATCTCCTGTCTCCTTGGCTTTCAGCAGCGCATCTAAACACTGCTGGCCGTTGCCAAATCCCTCAACCTGAGTGTAGCCCGCTTTGCGCAACACCTTGAGAATCCCTTGGCGGATAATGCTAGAATCCTCGGCAAAATACAGCTTTGCCTCACCCCGGCTGGCCACTTTCTCCTTCAACTGAGGGCCTGCTTCCTCATCCCCTGCTGTGTAGTGACCACCATCGCCAAAAATTTCACTGGTTAGATGTTCCATATCTGTAATAAGGATGTCGCGCTCACCTATAGTTACGGTGCCAGTAAAACGGGGATGATATGTTTCAAAGAACTGATCCATAGGCCGAACTTCTGCCCAGGAGAGGCGGTGAATCTGATCCACCCCATCTACGAGAAATGCCACCACGTCATCGTTAAACTCGCACACCAGTACCACGGGGCGATTTTCAGCAAGGACGGTTTTATCACTGTCAGTATAGGAGCCAACTTCAAGCTTGCCTAAGTGGGTGCCCAGATCTATCAGAGAGATAGAGGAGCCGCGCAGCAGCAAGGTTCCCATTATTGAAGGATGTGATTCTGGGACGCGGGTAAGCTCTGTGCTGTCATACGGGATGATTTCGCGCAGCTTGTGCACATTTATGCCGAACGATTGTCCGTGGAGGTAATATTCAAGAATTTCAAACTCATTAGTTCCAGCTTCAAGAAGAATTCCCTTGGTCTGCCTATTTAGTGACATAAATATGTTCCCCTATCCTATAAAAAGTTTACTTGCCACCCCTGCAGAGTTAGCAACTCTCCTGTAGAACACTCAAACACAGTGCTGACTCTAGATTGATTTCTTCCAGCCTTGCTATTCTAAATCCTTTTTCCGTACCCTACCCTCCTCTTCGGTAGATACCCGTGTGCAATCCAGGGAGGGGGAAACGTTTACAGGCAAAAAGAAACAAGAACCAACACCCAGTTTCTCCTCAACTTTCACTTAATACACGCAGCGCGCGTGTTGCCTTAAATAGCTTAAACACTTGACCAACACCAACCCTACTGGGTAGTTTACCAGATATCTGTGCGTCAACCAAACACCAAGGTCAGTGGTCTAAGTGCCACACTTGGAGGCAACAGGAGAATATTATATGCCATATTTAAAATCTACATTTTTGCTTATCTGCATGATTGCGCTTTTGGCCCTTGCCGGGCACTCTGTTGCAGATGATTTAACCAGTCTCGAAAATTGGAACCCAGACTTTGACCCTTCTGGCGCAGAATACAGGTACATCCTCTCCAATGTAGACCATCCAGCCATTGTCGGTATAGGGGTAGGATACAATATCCGCGACCGCGTGTGGGAGTTAAGTGGCGGACGCCTGTACGTGGATTTTCGTCCCCTGGCTCAGCTCGGCGGAGAAAAAGATGTGGTGCGCAAGCTTAAAATGGGCGCGGTGCAGGGGATGCTGTGCTCCTCGGTCGCCGCAGCCACCGTTGCGCCAAAACTTGGAATTGTAAATCTCCCCTTTGTGCTCGACACCACACAAAAGCTGGAGAAGTTTCGCAACACCCCAGAACTATTCGAACCTTTCAGCAATGCAGCAATCCGCCAGGGGATCAAAGTTGTAGACTTCACCAGCTACGGCAGTTACGGCTGGGCCACCACCACTCCGGTGCGCACTTTGGAGGATGCAAAAAAAGTTAACTTCCGGATTGCGCAAGCCCCAGTCAATACAGATATCTATAAAGCGTGGAATTTTAAATTTACGGTTATGCCCTGGCCCGATGTGCCTCAGGCATTGCAGACCGGAGTTATCGATGGTCTGGATCACACCACGGTGGTGTGTAGCATCACCAAAAAATTTGACGTGGCAAAGTTTTTTACTCAAGTAAACTACACTCAGGGGCTCTACATCCACATGGTAAACAAGCGCTGGCTCGACCGTTTACCTGACGATCTGCGCGATATCCTCCTATCTGTGATCAAGGAGGAAAGTGCAACTGCACGAGTTAATGCAGCAATTCAGCAGCGTGCCCAGATAGACGCAGCACGTAGTGCCGGAGTAGAGTTTATCGAGCTCAGTGCTGCCGACCGCCAGATTTTAGCCGACAGAGTAGCTCCGGTACTGGAGAAATGGGGTGAGCGCATTGGTGCAGACTATCTAGAGTTGGTACGAACCGCGGTTGCACAGGAATAACCTCACGCTCTAACACAACAAATAGCGCATCCAATTCTTTAACCCCCCGCTATCCGGAACACTTGCACACTGGATAGCGGGGGTTTTTTTATGTGAAACTTAAATTCCGCAGTGGCAAACTTCGCTCTCGAGAACCGTTGTTTCCCTTTCTCAGAAAGCCTAGCCCTGCTATAGGTAGGGTTTACCGTTGTCTGCGCCAGCGTCTATATGGAAAACGCGACCAAGACCACGCGTTAAATTTACAAGAATCGAATATAAGGACTTTTTACTATGGTGCACCGTTGTTTCTCTCTATTTCGCGCCCTTCTGAGCAGTGTAAGTGTAGTTCTGCTTTTCTCCGCTACCACTGCGTCACTGGCACATTCCTCTATGGAATCCTGGGCTCCTGCCTTTGATCCTTCCGGCGCCGAATATACCTACATCCTCTCCAACGTATCTCATCCATCCATTGAGGGTGTGGGGGTAGGCTACCGCATCCGCGACCGCGTCTGGGAAGAAACGGATGGGCGCCTGTATGTTGATTTCCGTCCCTTGTCTCAACTGGGAGGGGAAAAAGATGTGCTACGAAAAATGAAAATGGGAGCGATACAGGGGATGCTGTGCTCTTCGGTGGCTGCGGCAAACATTGCACCGCAACTGGGGATTGTAAACCTCCCCTTTGTGGTTGACAGCTTCGATAAACTTGACCAGTTCAGGAACACTCCTGAACTGTTTGAACCCTTCAGTACGGCAGGATTGCGCCAGGGAATCCGCGTGCTGGATCTAACTGGGTATGGCCCCTATGGCTGGGCCACCACCACTCCGGTGCGCACCGTTAAAGACGCGGCGCAGGTCAACTTTCGGATTGCGCAAGCCCCAGTAAACACCGACCTATATAAAGCGTGGGGGCTTAAGTTCACTGTTTTACCGTGGCCCGATGTCCCGCAGGCGCTCCAGACCGGAGTAATAAACGCTCTGGATCATAGCCCCATCGTATGCAATATAACCAAAAAGTTTGAAATTGCTTCCTATTTTACCCAAGTCAACTACGCACAGGGACTGTTTATACACCTGTGCAGTGAGCGCTGGCTCAATAAGCTCCCTGAAGATCTACGTGCCACTTTTTTACGCATCGTAGCACAAGAGAGTGCAGATACGCGTGAACGTACGCGCCAGCAGCAGGATGAACAGATTGCGGCAGCTACTCAGAATGGGGTGACCTTCTTCAGCTTAGCTGATGCAGACAAGCAAACCCTTGTGGAACGCGCGGCACCGGTGTATAAACGCTGGGAGCAGAAAATCGGTGCAGATTACCTGGACAAGGTCCGCACTACCCTTGGAGGTGCAACAGAGTAAAGGCACCTAAATCAAGTAAAGTGTGTGTTTGAACCTTCCCTGAACTGGAAATGGCCGGAGTCTACTTGCTCCGGCCATTTCAATTTAAGATCAGGGCGAACATCCTACGGGTGCCAAAGCCAAGCACGTTGAACCAAGCTGTTTTGACCCCCTCTACCCTCAACAACGGAACATGTTATGAAAAAGATATTTCGGGCGCTCGACAAAGGGCTGGGAGCAGTTGAAGACTGGTCTCTTGTTGTCGTTGTATGTGTTGCCCTCCTTTCTGGTCTGACCAACATCATTCTGCGTAAAACTACAAGTATTAACCTGTACTGGTCTGATGAAGTGATCCGTAAATCGATCTTTTTCTGTACCTATGTAGGCTGCAGTGCCGCAGTACGGCGACGCTCTCTTATCCGCGTGGACGCCTTGCCCCAGATAATTCCGGTTAGCAGAAAGTTTTTCAATATGGTCAACCACCTTGCGGGATTGGTTTTTTCTGCCATGTTGGTGTGGCTTGGCTGGGGGATACTCCAAGCCGTATACGCAGATGAGTACGCAACTACTGCCACCCTGCAAATTCCGGAATGGTATTTCTATGCTGTTCTACCGCTGGTTGGGTGCATGATGTTTGTCAGAATCGTAATTGTGATGTGGGAAGATCTGTTCGGCACCAACGAAGATGAGCCAGCAGCAGAAGAAAGAGAGGAGGAGCCAGCCCATGGATAACACTCAGCTCCTCATTCTGGCTTTACTGCTCGGTTGTATGGTGGCTACGGTGCCAGTATTTATGGCGCTATTCTTTACCGGTGTTGCAGGTCTTACCTTAGTCGTAGGGCTGAACCCGGAGATTGCCATTGAAATCTTATACCGGAGCATGGACAAGTTTGCCCTTATTGTAGTGCTGTTTTTTGTCCTATGCGGCAATATTATGACCACAGGCTCTATTGTAAAGAAACTTATCAACACAGCAGATGTGATGGTGGGTTTTCTCCCCGGTGGCTTGGCAATAGCCGGGATCCTAGCGTGTGGTTTTTTTGGTGCAATTTCCGGCTCTACTGTGGCAACCGTGGTCGCCATCGGCGGGTTTATGATTCCCGCTCTTATCGAACACAACTACGACGAAAAGCTCAGTATTGGGGTGATGAGCACCGCCCCCATTCTGGGGGTAATTATCCCCCCTTCCATTGCCATGATCCTCTATGCCATGATCAGTACCGATTCGCTGGAAGCTCTGTTTCTGACGGGGTTCATCCCCGGATTTATGCTCATGGCGGCGATGTCCCTCTATGCGTGGTTGAAGTGCAAAAGCCTGGGGATGCAAAGACGCGAACGCCCTAAGGTGCGAGACGTGGTTGCGGTACTACGTGAGAGCATCTGGGCACTGCTGTTGCCAGTAATCATTTTTGGCGGTATCTACTCTGGTATTTTCACTGCCAATGAAGCCGCCATCATAGCCTGCGTATATGCGTTTGGGGTAGAGTTGTTTATCCACCGTGATATGCAGATACGCGACATAAAACAGGTTATCGTCTCTTCAGCAGTAACCGCTGCAACCCTGTTGGTAATTGTCGCGGGTGCGTCGGTCTTTGGCGAATATCTAACCTTTGAACAGATCCCCAATCAGATAGCTAACGCCGCAGTAAAAAGCTTTGATTCACCTTGGTCATTTTTGCTCGTGGTAAATATTCTGTTACTTTTTATCGGGATGTTTATGGATATCATTTCCGCCACCATAATCCTGACGCCTATATTCCTCCCATTATTGCAAAAATTCGGCATCGACACCCTGCATTTTGGTCTGATCATGACCCTCAATCTGGGGATAGGGTACTGCACCCCGCCGCTGGGGGTGAGCCTGTTCATCTCCGGAGCGGTGGCAAACCGAAATATTCTGTACGTCTCACGCGCAGTGTTGCCATTTCTGCTTATTCAGCTGGCCATTCTTTTGCTCCTGACTTTCTGGCCCGATCCGGTATTGCTGCTGCCACGCCTGCTGCTTGACTACGCAGGATAGCGTAAAGGAGAATCCTATGATGATACTTGTCCCCATCCGCGACGGCCGCACCAGCGATGCCACCCTGGAAAAAATAATCGCGCATAAAAACCAATTTACCGCGCCCATCACCTTACTCCATGTCGTGAATGTCAAAATCATGAACTATCGCATGATCCCGGACTTTCAAATTGAAATGATAAAGGAACAGGCAACCAAGGCGGGACAAAAGTTTATCGATGCTAAAACTGCGCATCTGCGTGCTGCGGGACTGGATGTTACCCCCCGCCTGGAGCACGGATACCCGCGCGACCTTATCTGCTCCATCGCCAACAATGAAAAGTTTTCCCTGCTCGTCATTGGGCGGCACGAGCGTGGGGAGATCCGCGATGTTCTTCTCGGTTCCGTCTCTAACTTCGTCCTGCACAAAGTAAAGTGCCCTGTGCTGCTGTTCTAACCTTGGTGGAACAAATAGAGCCATTCGCACAGAATCTATATGCTAAATCTCCTGTACAGTTCTAACTGCAAGTGCCATAATGTTTATATATAGATATTTATATTATTGCCAATAAGGAGCGTACTTATCGACTCAATCTGGATTTTAATACTGGTTGTAGTGGTCTGGGTAGTTTTGAATCGCT
>CAZDRL010000027.1:23451-28905 GCA_964508035.1 uncultured Desulfuromonas sp. | reverse complement strand
TTTTCGGCTTTATGGCTCATATGTAAATCCTAAATCCCGTCTAAATTCGCATTACCAAAATCTTCAGTCAACAGCTACCATGCCTACCCGGTAACAGCGTAAACACCGATCTGCCTCTACCACTGCCTGACTTTCCGGCATCGCCAACTCAATCTCTTCGTAATTTTTAGCTCGCTCCGCCCCGGCAATCTTGGGCTGATGCTCACGCTTGAGACCACCTAGAATGGAGATTTTCTCATCAGGATCAAATACGCCGAGACGGTTCATAATATCTTCCATCGCTTCGTCGTCGTCGAGAACCGCTTTCCCCTCCATAAGGTAACGGTGCATAACACTTGCAGCACGCTTTCCATGCCCTACAGCTAAAACCACTGTCATGGCACCATACTCACAGTCGCCGCCGGCAAAGATACCTTCGTTATCGGTCATCATAGTACCGTCATTGGTAACAATACTGCTCCAACGCGTCTGCTTAATCCCGTAGTCATGATCTTCCAGATAGGACAAATCAGGGTCCTGTCCGATGGCTGGAATTACCATATCGCACGGAATCACATATTCTGAGCCCTTGACCGGCTGGGGACGACGCCGTCCAGATTCATCCGGTTCGCCAAGCTCCATCTTGACAACCTCGACTCCAGTTATTTTGTTGTTCTCGGTAACCAGGCGGGTGGGATTGGCGAGAAACTCGAAGCGCACATTTTCCTCTTCGGCATCGTCAATTTCATAGGGCTCTGCCGGCATCTCGCTGCGTCCACGTCGATACACAAGGATAGCCTCCTCCGCACCTTCGCGTAATGCCACGCGCACGCAGTCAATAGCGGTGTTACCTCCACCCACTACTAATACCCGTTTCGGCGTTTTAATATCCTGCCCCAGGGATACAGCTCTGAGGTAGTTAATCCCGCCGGTGGAGAAACCTTCATAACCGGCATCCTCACCTTCAACCCCCATGGGCTTGGATTTAAACGCTCCAGTACCAAGGAATACAGCATCGTACTGCTCTTTGAGCTCGCGCAGAGACACATCACGCCCTAACTTCACTCCATACTCAATCTCCACACCAAGATCCTGTACAATCTGAGCTTCGCGGCGCAACAGCGGGCGTGGCATACGATAGTCAGGAATCCCCATGGCTACGGTACCACCAGGTTCGGAGAGCATATCGATAATTTTAACTTTATGCCCTTCAAGAGCTAGGTAATAGGCGGCAGTAAGACCGGCAGGACCAGCTCCAACCACCATTACTTTCTTTCCGGTTGCCGGTTTGGGACGCATAGGAGGACACCGATGATGCATCCACTCGTGGTCGGATGCAACGCGCTTCATCACCATGATACTCACAGGCTCATCCACCAGGGCACGTCGGCACGCAGTCTCACAGGGGTGAGGACATACTCGACCACACACCGCCGGTATCGGCATACGCTCGCGGATCGTTTCCAGCGATTCATCAAAACGGTAATTTTTGATTTCTTCTATATAGGCAGGAATATCGATATGTGCCGGGCAGGTATCCATGCAGGGGGCGGTAACCTTGTCGATATAGTTCCCCGTGAAGGAAGGCTTGCGCTTCCCGGCCATGTATTCAAGATAGGCTTCACGGAAATATTTTACGCTGTCCTGCACTGGGATTGTTGCAGTCATACACAGGGTACACTTGCAATCCTGCATAATATCAGCAAGATTCTCGATAATATCGAGATCTTTTTCTTCCCCTTGACCGGAGATGATGCGTGCCAGAGTGTCCTGGAGCACTCTGGTGCCCTTCTTCCCCGGAGTACATTTGCCGCAGCAGTGTTTTTCCTGAACGCGTTTCATGTACTCAGCAGCCATGGCGACAACATCGGTTTTTGGGTCGAGCACCACAAAACCGTCCCAGCCCATGAAGGCTTTAACCTTTTTTTTGCTCAAATACTCGGTTGGAATTTTCAGCTTCAATGAAGCTAGATCAGCATCCCCGCCTTCGCGGCTATCGACGATCTTCCTTCCCCAGCTGGAAAAAACTATCTCAGACAATATGACCTCCTGTAATACCCGCGCCCTGATCCTGCAATTGGGCAACTATTCCGGCAAAAAGAGCGCGCAAACGCCCTCTTTTTTAAGTAGAAATTACTCTATATTTTGTATACAGTATGCAGGTTGATAACACGAACACCGCAATTAAATCAAGAACATTTTTATCCAACAGCTGTGCGTAATGCGGCTAGATTGCGGGTATAATCTTTTCCGTTGAACACTGCACTCCCGGCGACAAAAACATCTGCGCCTGCCTTTGCTATCTCCGCAATATTCTCAGCGTTCACCCCACCATCAACCTCAAGCTCGATGTTTCTGCCACTACGCTCAATCATGGAGCGCATGCGCGCAATCTTCTCTAAGGTGAAGGGGATGAAACTTTGCCCTCCGAACCCTGGGTTAACGGTCATGAGTAGCACCATGTCCACCTCGGCCAGGATCAGCTCGAGAGTATCAACTGGCGTTGCAGGATTCAGCGAAACTCCGGCACGTTTTCCAAGACTATGGATCAGCTGTATCGTACGGTGCAAATGGGGAACCGCCTCCTGGTGCACGGTGATAATCTCTGCCCCCGCAGAGGCAAAATCGGGAATGTATTTATCCGGGTTTTCGATCATAAGGTGCACATCCAGCGGCAGAGAGGTAATTGGGCGAAGCGCCTTTACCACTGGGGCACCAATAGTGATGTTGGGCACGAAGTGACCATCCATTACATCAACGTGGATATAGTCAGCGCCTGCCTGCTCTACCGCCTGTACCTCTTCGCCGAGGCGGGCAAAATCAGCAGAGAGGATAGATGGGGATATTTTCACCATGTATGGACTCCTGTAAATTCGAGCGGAGCTCGCAAATGTTTTTTAAGAGGCACGGTTTCACTGGATGCCAACGGGCGCACAGATACTAGCATATTTAACCGTGCGTAAGATGAAAAATCGCCTCATGGTGCTGGAACTAGCGCATCAGGTGCGAAGCGTCTTTGGTGCAGTGGCATATCCTCAATTTTTGCGCTGTAATACTGCAGCAAAGAAGCAATCCATCCCCGCATCCCGAGTGCTCAGAGTGGTGAGAAAACCCGCGCGAGTCAGGAGCCCGTTCCAATGCGGAGGTACAACTGCGTGCAGATCCTGGATGGAGAACTCCGGATTGTCCTCAAGAAAGGCCTCCACCACCTCTACCGACTCTTCTGGGGTCGTAGTACACAGCGAATACACCAGCTTTCCTCCCGCCGCTACGCAGGACGCAGCATTGCGCAGGATACGCTGTTGAATCTCCGCCAACTCTGCAATATCTCTTTCTTGTCGGCGCCAGCGCAGCTCCGGATTACGCCGCAATACCCCTAAACCCGAACAGGGTGCATCCACCAAAACGGTGTCAAAAGGGGTGGCTTCGCCCGCAGGGTAAGACTTAGTCATATCGTGCACCTTGGTCGTTATATTGCGACAGCCGAGGCGCTGCGCCCCTTTTTGGAGTTGTTGCAGCCGGTGCTGGTGCAAATCCAGCGCCACTATTTCAACCTCATTTTGCCCCAAGGCTGCGATATGGCAAGTTTTCCCTCCCGGAGCGGCACATACATCAAGAATTCGCTGTCCAGGCTGTACCTGAAGCAGGTGCCCTACCAATATGCTCGCTTCGTCCTGGGGCTGAAGCAGCCCATCTTGCAACCATTCGCGCTGTGCTACCGCGCTCCCCCGCACCACGATGCCATCAGGAGCAAACTCAGTTGCCTGCACCTCAACTCCGGCAGCCTCGAACTGGTGCAGCACTTGTGTGCGTGTAGTCTTCAGGGTGTTGACCCGCAGGGTGTTGGGTGCGGCATCAGTATTAAGCTCAGCTAGCTGGATGGCCGTATCGGTGCCATAGTATGTAATCCAGCGCTGCGCAACCCATGCCGGCAGCGACAAGGCATGAGTTATATATCCCAGCGGATCAGCTTTTCTGTCCGGCCACACCCGAGCACCACCTTGACGCACCAAATTGCGCAATATCCCATTGAGAAATCCCGTAGCGCGTTCCAGATTCATGCTGCGCGCCAATTCCACACAACTGTGCACTGCGGCGTGGTCTGGCACCCGATCCAGATATATAATTTGATATGCACCTAAGCGCAACAGAACCTGTACAGGTATTTCTAGCTTTTCATACGGCTGACGACATAGCCCCTTAAGTATATAGTCCAGACTGCCACGTCGGCGCAAAACCCCATACACTAACGCGGTCATCAAGCCACGTTCTGCAGTTGATACTGTTGTGTGCTGCAACATTTTATCCAGCAGGATGTCTGAATATCCCCCCTGTTCCACCTGCAGAAGAACCGAACAGGCGAGTGCACGCGCATCGGTTCCCGCCGGCTTACGCCATGCTTTTTTCATACAAAACTCCAAACCTATTGCCCCCGCCACCAGGTTCTGGAGCGAATTTAGCGCCGGAAGAATAAAAACGAATTAAGCCCTTTACACGCACAAAAGGGGATACACTCATCAGTGTACCCCCTTTGCTTAGGTTGCTATGTTAGCGTAAAAACTATGCCATCGCTTCAAGGCGATTTATCCGTTCCTGAATTGGTGGATGGGTAGTAAACAAACTCTGTAACTTTTTGCCACTGAGCGGATTTACAATAAACATGTGCGCGGTGGCTTCATTAACATGATGCATCGGTTGTTGACGATTGGCGCTCTCTAGCTTCCTAAGCGCATTCGCCAGGTAGTGTGGATTCCCACACAGCTCGGCACCACCGCGGTCCGCCGCATACTCACGCGAACGTGATACTGCCATCTGCACCATCATTGCAGCCATCGGGGCAAAAATCATAGTGGCGATCATGGCGAGCATATTTCCGCCTCCATCCTCATCATCCCCGCCTATGCCAAAAAGCATACTCCACTGCGCCATGTTCGCAAGAAAAGCGATTGCTCCAGCAATGGTTGCAGCGATAGACCCGATCAGAATATCGCGGTTACGCACATGACTCATCTCATGCGCCATAACTCCCATCAGTTCTTCCCGGGTAAGAATGTCGAGAATTCCCTGAGTCGCCGCCACTACCGCATGTTTAGGGTTCCGCCCTGTAGCAAAAGCGTTGGGGGTACTCTGTGGGAGCTGATACACCCGCGGCATGATGAGATTGTTGCGCTCCACAAGCTCTTTCACCACATCGTAGAGTTCGCCGCTGGTGACTTCCTGACCTTTATACATGCGTAAAACTATCTTATCGGAAAACCAGTAGGAACCGAGGTTCATCACTGCGGCAAAGACCAGCGCAACCAAAGCGCCATTCTGACCTCCCAGGATCCCGCCGATAAACACGAGCAAGAGTGTCAGGAGTGTAAGCAAGCCAACTGTTTTAACGTTATTCAACATCTGTATACCCTCTGTTTATTATTTGTTGCATTCAAGTGCACCCTAAATTACACGCACATAAGGATGACACATTCATTG
>CAZDRL010000027.1:0-23351 GCA_964508035.1 uncultured Desulfuromonas sp. | reverse complement strand
TGTTGCATTCAAGTGCACCCTAAATTACACGCACATAAGGATGACACATTCATTGCATACCCTTCTATGCATAACCCCTTCTGTATGGCCTTAATATAAGAACAGATATCTAAAGGACAAGGTGCATAAAGCCATTTTTTTACTGCGTCAATGAACAGTTGTCTGTGCTTACCCGAGTAGTTGCCCCCGTTGGAGCTTGACCCCGCGGAGAAAATCAGCAGCGGGGAGCATCTTTTTCCCGGGCAACTGCAGTTTGCGCAGTTCCAATGCTCCCACTCCACATGCCACCAGAACCTGATTTGCTTCAGCTTTTAGCACCTCGCCCGGTGATCCGTTGTCCTTAGCGATGCGAGACTCTGCGACTTTCAGTACTTCACCGTCAAGATAGGTAAAGGTTCCGGGCCAGGGGTACAATCCACGTATTTGATTGTGGATAGAAATGGCTGAGAGACTCCAGTCAATAAGCCCATCTGCTTTTTTAAGCATAGGCGCATACGAGCTTACACTGTCGTCCTGCTTCTCCGGAGTCAGAGTCCCAGCGCACAGGCGCGCCAGGGTTTCTTCCATCCCTTCTCGGCCCAGCTGCGCCAAACGGTCATGCAATTCCCCTGCGTTTTCGTTGGGAAAAATTGAAAGCGATTTTTTTACCAGCATATCTCCGGTATCCAACCCCGCATCCATCTGCATGGTGGTAACCCCAGTGATGGGATCCCCTTCCATAATGGCTTTATTGATAGGGGCTGCGCCGCGATGGCGCGGAAGAAGGGAGGCATGGACGTTGATGCATCCGTGTTTGGGAATATCCAGCACATCCTGGGGCAAAATCTGTCCGTACGCCACCACCACGATAAGTTCTGGGTGCAGCGCACGCACCTGCTTGACCGCATCTTTGTCGCGCAAACGCTGAGGTTGAAACACTGGCAGGTTGTGCTCAAGGGCAAGCTGTTTAACTGGAGAGGCTTCAAGCTTACGTCCACGCCCTTTGGGACGATCCGGCTGGGTAAATACCCCCACCAACTTAACACCACTTTCGATCAGCCCTTCAAAGGTGGGAATCGCGAACTCAGGAGTCCCCATGAACACTACGCGCATATGTTTTATACCAATCACAACTGCTCCTTTTGCTGCTCCATAATCCGCTGGTATTTTTTACGGAATATCCCTTTTTTCAAGGATGAGAGACGGTCGACAAATAACTTTCCATCCAGATGGTCAATCTCGTGCTGAAAGGCAATCGCCAACAACCCTTCGCACTCACGCTCAACCCATTTCCCCTGCAAATCCTGATACCGCACCTTGATCCAGCTTTTGCGTTTAACGCTGGCGTAATAATCGGGCACCGACAGACACCCTTCCTCTTCGGTGCACTCGCCCTCACTGTCGATAATCTGTGGATTCACCGCACGGATGAGATCGGGCTCTTCTTTGCTGCCACAGTCTATGATAATCACCCGTTTCAGCACCCCAACCTGCGGGGCGGCCAACCCTACTCCAGGTGCGGCATACATGGTATCTACCATGTCCGCCACCAGGCTGGTGATCTGCTCATCAATGTATTCAACTGGCACACTCACCTGGGCCAGAAGAGGATCAGGATAGTGGAGTATTTGGCGCAGTGCCATAATTATTTATCTCCTGTTGCTGTGGCTCAAGCTACCTTGACTTCAATAAAAGGGCTGAGCTTATCCTGCAAGGTTTGCTGCACAAAGCTCAGAGTGCCAGCCACGCTGCCCGCACAGCCTTTGCATGCCCCCTTGTACTGTACTGAAACTACGCAGATGCCGGCATCTTTACATTCGAGATCATCAAGCTCAATACCTCCGCCATCGCGTGCAAGAACCGGACGTACATTGTCATCGAGTACTTTTTCGATAGCACGGATTTTCCTCACCACCGACAAGGACGCAAAATCATCCCCCTCTTCTTGGTCTGGGTTCTGCTCCCGCAGCATCTCTGCGCGCACGCGGGCAAGTATATCCACCAGATAGTATTTGCGTTTCTCGTGTCCGCCGGGTTCGATGCACGACTTGCAGAATGCACCAGCCTTGGTGTAGTCAGTGATCTCCTCCACCGTGGTCAGATCGTTGATGCGGATGGTATCTTCAACCGTCTGCAAGGTGACACGGGCACATTCGCACACAATATCTTTTTCTTCCAGAGTGGAAATATCCACATTGCGATAGATCGCGGCCGCGCGCTTAATAACCTCATACGCCATAACACTGCAGTGCATCTTCTGCGGGGGGACTGCAGCAGTGTCTGCGGTATCACGCAGGGCACGCTCCACATCGAGGTTCGTTATTTTGGTTGCCTCTTCGACCGTTTTGCCAATACACATCTCAGCCATCATATCGGTGGAAGCGATGGCGGTACCACAGCCGAATGATTTGAACGCTGCAGCCTTTATCACCTCATCATCGTTGCCGACAATCCAGTAGAGGCGGACGGTATCCCCGCACGACTCAGCTCCTTCGTTGGCGATAACCAGCTTACCGTTCAGGCGCTTAGCGTCTTCCTCGGTGAGTTCGCCAAAATAACGCGGATTGTTCATCCGTTCGGCCACTTTCTGTGAATATTGTTCCCACAGCGAGCCGCCGATAAGATCATTTTTTGCCATATTTACTACTCCCGTCTATCAATCTTAAGCTAAGCATCAATTAAGCTCTAGTCTATATTTAGATGAGTCAAGCTCCCCGCATCAGTACGAGGTAGACATACTGCGCAGACGGCTAACCGCCTTTTTAACCACATCTATAGTGTAGTTGATCTCCTCAGCGGTGGTAAAGCGTGACAAGCTGAAACGCACCCCGGTATGAGCCAGGTCCTTATCCGCACCAATGGCGGTAAGGATTGGACTCGCCTCCAGCGATTCTGAGGCGCATGCACTCCCGGTGGAGGCCGCAATCCCAGCCTGGTTCAGATCCCAGATCAGCGCTTCCCCTTCTACGCCCCGGATACTTACATAGACCGTATTCGGTGTACGCATCGCGCGATCTCCAACAACCAGAACATCCTTTATTTCCAGCAGGGCATCTTCCAGTTTATCGCGCAACTTCCGTACGTGATTTTGCTCATGATCAAGGTTTTCTACCGCTAATTCCATCGCGCGTGCCATCCCAATAAATCCAGGGACATCCACGGTACCGGCACGATGGCCCCCCATCTGCTCACCACCGTGCAGCAGCGGCGGCAGGGAAACCCCTTTCCGCATATATAAACCACCAACGCCCTTAGGACCGTGGAACTTGTGCGCACTAAAGGTGAGAAAATCTACCGGGAACGAACTGACATCCACCGGGATCTTGCCAATAACCTGCACCGCATCGGTATGAAAATATACGCCACGCTCGCGACATACATGCCCAATCTCCTCGATGGGAAGGATCTGCCCAGTTTCGTTGTTTGCCCACATTACCGAAACCAGCGCCGTGGTATCAGAAATCACCTCTCTGACCATCTGGGCGGTTATCAGACCATCCGCATTAGGTGAAAGCCACGTAACCTTTACCCCCTGCTTTTCCAGAAAACGGCACGCTTCGCGAATGCTGGGATGTTCCAGCTTTGTGGTGACGATGTTTTTCTTCCGTGTCTCCTTCAGAAGACTGAAATACATCCCCATAATCACCGTATTGTTGCCCTCGGTAGCGCAAGAGTTGATGATAACATCATCCGCGTCATCTGCGCCGATCCCGGCATAGAGCCGTTCCATGGCGCGGTGCAGGTAGGGACGCACCTCTATCCCGAAAGAATGCAGTGAATTGGGGTTACCGTACATCTGACAGTAAAAAGGCTCCATGGCGTCACGCACCGATGGATCAACCAGAGTGGTGGCATTATTATCCAGAAAAATTCGTTCCATACAAAATCCTTACTCCCGCATGCGGAACCTAACTGTGGAGTTCCGGCGGACATTACAGGCATCGTTTTAGGTGGCGTGAGTCGCACGGTTAAACATACACTTAAACTTCAGTATGCCGCACGAAATCGGCACAAGTCAACATACTTGACAAAAAAGGTACGCTTTAATTGGTCAACATAATACGGTACTTCAGCCCTTTGTGCGATTCAAACACCACCTCATCACTATCGATGCGCAGCACAGCGCGTTCAGGCTCCACTATTAGCTCCAGCTGTTGTTCCGGATGACGTTGTTTCAGTACCGTAGCCAGACACACAGCACGCTCCACACCATCTCCGCGTTGAAAATTCCACACCTCATCGGGTTGCGCCAGACGCTGCTCGGTGTAAATAGATTCTGGCGTCAGCTGTTGTAGTGCGGCTACTACGCCGGCATCATCTAGGTTGGCGCATCCCTCAATACACACGGGATTGCGCTCCAGCGCTGCGCGCACAAACGGCGTCCAATCACAACTTTGCATATCGCGGTAGGTGTAAAAGGCCAGATCCACCATCGAACTGTGTTCGCGCTGAGAACGCAACGTTTCGATAACTTCGGCGCGTTCCATGCCGGGGGCGAGTTCAACGGCAGGCATGGCAACATCCAGGTTTTTGCTTGTCAGATCGGGCAAACGGGGCTTCACCTCAATGAAGTTGCGTAGATCCTCAATCAAAGTGCGGGTGCCGTCGCTACAGCAGTCAAACTCCTGCAACAGGGCTTCCTGCACCTCCTCCTTATCCAGATCCACACTCGGGAAACGTTTAAAAAACTTCTCAAAACGCTCCAGGTCGATACGCCCTTCCAGCGGGGTGGGGAAAAAATCGTACTCGTCCACTTCGTCAAGAAGTTTATCCCGCGTAGTGCGATCTCCCACGCGAAACGAGCTGCCGTGCTCACAACGGTACACCTTCTCCAGCGCAACCCAGTAGTCTTTACCATGGCGTTGATGCTGAAGCTGGAAGCATGTTTGCAGTTCCGAATGCTGGCGCAGAAAATTACACAGAATCTCTTCGTCCAGTTCCGTGCGCATAAACCCGAGCAGTGCTTCACTGAAGCGCGTATAAGCCGCAGGCTCAATAGTGGCATCGGGATACACCACGTGGATATATCCGCTACTATGCAATACCATGGTGACCTGCTCATTACGCAGAGCACGCTGGGCACGGGCCGTGAGGGCGGTACCGTTAAACCACATATTGCGCGTGACAATGCGTCTGTTATTGGTAATAATTCCGTCACGCACGTCAACAAAGTTCTGCGAATGGAGTGGCGTTGCCATCAGATATATCTGTTCCAGCGGAATGCCACACACTACATACAGCGCTGCTGCATACAGCGTGGAGAGAGACACGCACTCCCCCGCTCCTTTGGCGTAGCCTTCGCGGTAGCAGAATGCCTCCATCGCTTCAGCGGTCTCGGTTTTCCAGTAGGGGATTATATCGCTGTCATACTTCTCCAGTCCGAAGTGGCGCCGGATGTTCATGTCGAAGTAGTATTTGTCTCCGGTATAGCCAAACAGGGCGTTGCTGCGCTCGATAACCTCGGGTGCCATAACATCCCGAAAGCGTTCAAGTTCAACGTCCTTACGCGTCAGCCCCCACGAATCGAGATCGAGATTAAAGTCGTAGCGATCCATGATAAATTGTTTGAGGCGCAGAATTTTACGGTAGGTATTGAGTTTATCCAGCTTGGCAAACCAAGGATCGTCACGCCATTCCCACACAATGGGTGACATAATGTTAGCCAGCACTAGGCTGTAGAGCAACTCGGGATAGACAAAAATCTCCAGGTCGGACAAGGTCACAGCACAGGAGTACTTCTCCACCAGCTCCTCGCTCAGAGGGGCACCTGTATGTTCGATTTCGTGTGTTGTTTTCATGCGCGCAACCTTACCGCCATCCACAACAATTGGCAACTCCGCAATTGTTGACTGGGTTAGTTTGCCGTCTGATCACATGCGGGATCAGATCAGTGCGATAAAAAGTGTAAAACATCTTAAAAGGTAGGAACAAAGGAGCGTACTATCCATGGGCGAGAGGCATAAATACACCACTAATTTAGCCGACATCATCGGCTGGGGCCACCGCTTGAGTGCAGAGATCCTCACCCCTGGGGATATGGCCGTCGATCTCACCTTGGGCAACGGCAATGACTGTCTCCATCTGGCACGCTGTGTTGGAGCTAGAACCGCAGGTGGAGTGCTCGGCTTTGACATTCAATATGCGGCATTGAAGCGCAGTGCCACCCTCCTGGCAACACACAACTTCCCCACCTGTATCCACACCGATGCGGCGCCAGACGGTTTTGCCCCCCGTACCGAACCGTGCCTGGACGCCACCACCGGGGTACACCTGTTCCACTCAGGGCATCAGGAGCTGCAGTGTCATCTCCAGCGCGCCCCCAAGGTGATCCTCGGCAACCTGGGCTATCTTCCCGGCGGAGATCATAGCGTCTCCACCACTGCAGCCACCACCCTCAGCGCGGTAAAGCAGGGTCTAGCTGCACTGATACCGACAGGGCGTCTGATTCTGGTGGTGTATCCGGGGCACCCGGCCGGCCAGCATGAGGCCAAACATCTATCCGAGTTTTTCACCTCTTTAGCGAAACAAGAATGGGATGTAATTCGCCTTGACTGCCCTAATGCAGCACAGGCGCCATTTCTCCTTTGCGCCGAACGACGACGCTAACAAAGCGCACCGTGCTCCTCTGCAATGCGCAACATAACCCGCGCTGCCAGTTCCGCATCATCCAGGGCGCGGTGGTGGCGCACCTCGGGTAACGCCCCAAACAGATAGCGTCCGAGTATCTCAAGTTTATGACTGCGCAAATTGGGGTAGCACAGGCGGCTGAGCTTCAAGGTGCAGTAGCTCGAATTGGTAAGGCGCTGTCCCAGGCGGGCAAACTCCGCGGCTAAAAAACGCATATCAAATTCCACATTGTGCCCGACCAGAATATCGCCCCCAATAAAACTGGCAAAATCACGAAATACTGCCTCCGGCGCCGGCTGCCCCGCAAGCATTGCAGGGGTAATTTTATGTAGCGCCAGCGCTCCGGGTGAGATTGGCCTCGAAGTGGCAACCAACGAGCTGAAACGCTCCTCCAACTTCCCCTCCACCACGCGCACCGCACCGATCTCGATCACGCGCTCCCCCTTTACCACAGAGATTCCAGTAGTTTCTACATCTAACACCACTACTGGGCGCGAACAGAGCAAATCTATCTGATGCGCTAAAAGCGCTGCATTTCTACCTGTACCCATCCCACCCTTCCCTTAAATTGTCGCTATGCCCAAGCGCTGCGGCATAGCGTTTCTATACTAAGAGCTCCAGATGGCGGCGATATTAACCTGCGGAGCTGAAATGTGCAATGCAACGGCGAGGGCGCTGTGGTTGCGATAGGGCTTTGCACACCTCGACACAACTCTGCTATATTTAAGGGATGGTAGCTCCTTGAGCAAGGTGCTTGGGGCACCCCTTTCAAGCAACACGCCTGGTTACAACTGGGGCCGTCCATGGCCGTTCATCTGCCGCCCTTCATGGCGATAGACGCCCTTTCCATCTGCACCACAAGCCCCTGTCTACCGTTAGTGGGTGGCAAACAGTTACAAAAGATGTTCTGACCGCGCTGGTTAACCAGCTAGAACTTCCATCACATTTAACAGAAAGGATTAAACACCATGCAAATAGAGGGAAAAATTGCTTTAGTGACCGGAGCCAACGGCGGGATTGGGTCTGCCTTAGTGCAGGAGTTGCTGAACCGCGGCGTGCGCAAGGTGTATGCCGGAGTGCGGAATGTGGAAGCCGCGCAAGCGCTTCCGCTGCTTGCGCAAGAAAAAGTGACCCTGGTTGAACTTGACATTACCGCGCCTGCAAGTATCGCTGCCGTAGCAGCTGCGTGCACAGATGTTGATATGCTGTTCAACAATGCCGGGTGTAACCGCATCACCCCTTTGATGGACCCAACAGCTTTAGAAGCGGCGCGCCTTGAAATGGAAATCAACTACTTTGGCACCCTGGGTGTATGCCAGGCGTTTGCCCCTGTAATTAAAGCCCAAGGTGGAGGGTTGATTGCCAATGTGTGCTCAATCATCGGTATGGTCAACTTGCCCGCCAACGGCACGTACTGTGCGTCAAAGGCTGCCATGCACTCGATGATTCAGGGAACACGTGCTGAACTGGCACCGCAAAACATTCGCGTTGTTGGCATCTATCCGGGGCCGGTCGAAACCCGCATGACCGCAGGGCAGGAGATGCCCAAAGCTTCCCCCACCGATATTGTCACTGCCATCTGTGATGGGATAGAAAATGATGTGGAGGATATCTTTCCGGACCCCATGTCGGCAGAGGTAAGTGGCATGCTGGCCAAAGATGCTAAAGCGGTAGAAAAACAGTTCTCCACCATGCTTCCATAACCCCACACCCGGGCAGCGCATCTGGCACTGCCCGGGTCTCCAACCACTTACCCACCTCTTTACAATTCCGCCTTCTTCTTGCGCTGTTCCTGCAACATCTGTTTGGCCATCTCCAAATTGTGGTAAGCCACGGCACGAAGCTGCTGGGTGTTCAACGCAGGCATGGTTTCGAGCTCGGCGAGAAACTGCTCAAGTTCTGCTGTTGCGCTGGCAACCTGCTGCGGCCGGAATGGGATGGAGAAGTCGATACCACTGACATTCCACCCCTCGGGGAAAAACGTAAATGGTGCAAAATCGGCTATGTGGCGCTTTTTATGCGGGACAATCTCGCTGGTGCGGAGGTTCTCAAAGCGCATCCCGTCAGCGTCGGCCACGATGGTGTAGCTGCCGCTAAAAGGCTGCATCACATCGTTGGAGTTGGCATAGGTAAAGGTGGATTCGGCAACCTGTGCACTCCTGGTGTGGCAGCTGGCACAGCTGCGCGCCTCCCCTAGAGCGTGACTCATTTTATCCATCTGAATCCACAACAGGGCGTTGTTGTTTTTGGGTAGATCGTTGCGGGTACCCATAACGATAAACGCATCATTAACATCGGTCTGCTCACGCGCAATGGTAAAAGTTTCCGGTTCCCCAATGCGCGTATGCCCCTGAATAGTGCGTTCTGGGATCGCTCTGAATTTAAGCCCTGTGGGCTCTACCTCTTTGCTTTGATTGAGGGCCGCCATGGGATAGGGTTTCACCGGAATCCAGCGTCCGTCCCCATTTTTAATCAGGGTCGGCAGAGTGCGGGTACCGTAGTAATCTTTGTGCTTGGCATAGGGCGTTTCCACCCCGGCAACAACACCCGGGCCCCAGAAGGTGAACTGATACGCCCCTACCGCCTGGATATGGCACGCGCTACAGTCCACGTTGGCGTGAGTAGACTGGCTCACTGCGCTTACAATCTGGGGATGACACTGCTGACACGAAGTGCGTGCCGCGTCACTTGCCAGATGTCCAAACTGGTGATTGTCCACTTGGTGGCAATCGAGACATCCCACCCCATTCTCCACATGCACGCCACGGGGCAAATCTGCCGGAAAGGCGTATTCGCCGCGCATATATCCGGCCCCACGGCGTCGGTCCATAGGTCCGGCGTGGCACAAGCTCGCGCGCCCGCCGCCATAGCAGGAAGGGGAGTCTGGGGGACCAAAGCGATGGCGCCCCTCCCCTTTATACGCCTGATAATGGCAATCATTGCATCCGGCGTGGCAGGTGTTGCACTGACGCGCTGAAGCGGTATTTTGCGCTGCACTAAACGGTACTGCGGTCTCCTGCGCCAAGAGGGTGTGGTTATCTCCAAACCAGGGTCCACAATTCTGCGGTCCGGGCAGCTCTTCACTGAAGGTGCGGAAGGAGCGTTGATGCTTAAGCAACCCCTTGGAAGAGCTGCCATAGGCCTCTACCTCACCAGGATGGCACTTACCACAGGTCGCGCGCGCAACTGCAGGTGAGAATGCAAACGTCTGCGGATCACGGTCGTGGAAGTGCAGCCCGGAGATCTTCGCAGTGTTAAGGCGCTGCAACTCGCTCTGTTCCAACTGCGGCAGCATGGCGCCAAAGGCACTTTCCCCCTGTGGCATCAGTGGTTGAATTTGCGCGTTACTCCGTTCCAGTGCTTCCCCTTTGTAGCTGCCCCCAATGGCCATCATAAATGGTTTGAGCACCCCCTGGTGCGCGTCAGCTTTCACCAGAGTGGAGTTGTCACCCTGGTGGCAGTCAACACAAGTGGGAATCCCCCCCATATTGACTTCTTTATCCACCTGCTCGGGGTCAAGGTGCAACGCCGCGGCTCCGTAAGCACTCATAATATCCAAATTACCATGACATTTTACACAGGTGGAATCGGCCGCATACCCAAACGCAAATGCTGGAACTAGCAGGAACAATGAAACGTAAAAATATTTCGACATGGCAACCATTCCTCTCCGACTATGTTATGTATAATCTAAACCAGCGCGCATGTATTTATTCATCTGTTTTGCCAAACACTAAACCCAAGGGGCGTAACCAACGGGTCAGGTGTTATCAAACATGTGTGGATTCTTTCTTATGAATGCCCGGATCCATTTTCGCACAAAAAACATCTGCTTACGTTTCAGGTACCACCACCCCATTGAACTGATAATCAGTGCGCCCAGTGCATTTACAATCATATCCCACATGGTGTCGGTTAAACCCGAGGGATCACCCAACATAGGTTTTTGCATATTAAAACCAAACAACTGATCCATGGAGAATTCAAAGATTTCCCAGAACGTTCCAATCGCAACGGCAAATAAGCCTGCAAACACGGAGATAAAAACCGGAGTCAGATGTAGCTCTACCCGTTTACTTTCATTTAGGAGATAGACCAGAAAAAACCCAACTATCCCCATCAGCAAGCCCGCCGATCCATGGAGCACGATGTCCCACCACCAAAACCGTTGGTAAAAGCTTTGAATTTCACCCAGATACAACGACGCAAATATAAAGATAACAGCCGCAAAATGGAATTCAGCTGGAATCTCCACCGCCAACCGATGCCGAAAAATAAGCGGCGCAACCAGGGTTACAATAATAAGGGTTACCAGAAAAGTCGAAAGCCAGCGCTGCTCAAGCAAAAGGACAACCCACTCCACCACCATCAGCAGCAGAAGTACCCCCACAAGGATGCGATGGACACGATTTCCTCTGGAGGTTGCAACATCCTCAAGGGATAAGGATTGTTTCTTATCAAATTCCGGCATCTGCTGTCCTTTTTTCATATATCCTGGATTCTATTTGGGCGACATACGCCGCTAATGTATCGACATACTTTGAGCACATAAGAAGATAATGTCCGGCGCGACCTTGGCAGAGATCGATATCATCCCGGCTGTGTTACTTGAAAAGTTATTTCCCTTCGGCTTTTTCGAACGCTGTCTGCGCACCCTGATAGTCGCCCAGACTGGTGCGCGCCTGCCCTATGATGCGCCAGTTCTCCGCTCTGAGCTGCGAGTCGGTGCCAGCAAGGATGTTCGCCTTTGCCGCGAAGTTTTCCGCCTCGCGGTGCTGTCTCTGATTGAGACGCACGCGCGCCAGCTCCTGCCACAATTCAGGATTTTGCGGTTCAATGCGCAGGGCGCGCTCCAGTGATGCGCCCGCCATATCGAGCTTTCCCGCAGCGGATTGGCTCCGCGATAGCTCAAGCAAGGCGACAACAGCTTCGTTGCGGGGTGGAGGTTGCGGCTCCGTAGCCACCGGCGCAAGTGAGGCGCACCCCGCTAGCAGGAGTATCATGACACATGCTAACCAACGCTCTATCTTTTTCATCGGCCAAAAATCCTTTCAAACCAGGTTTTAAGCGACTTCTTTTCTGCATCTTGTGCGCACGGCACAACCTGTTCTGGAGCTGACCCAGCAATAAACGGGAGGATAATTGCTCCCTGACAGTCTGCTGCGCTGCGCAACCCCGAGCCCTGATCGATCCAGACATGCTCGATACCTTCCCCTTCCGGTAGCAGCAAAGGGGCAAGATCGAGGCTGGCCATCATCTGACCCCAGATTGTCATGGCACCACTGGCACCGGTGAGCCCAGACGGTTCGTTATCATCCCGTCCAATCCACACCACCCCCAGGCGATCTCCGCTGAAACCGGCAAACCAACTGTCACGAAAACCGTCCGAGGTGCCTGTTTTGCCCGCAATTTGTAGCTCCGCAGAAAGATAATTTTCCAAGCGGCGTGCCGTTCCTGCACGCACCACGTCCTGCATCGTCCGCGTCAACAAAAAAAGTGGCGCAGGATCAACCACCTGATCGATGTTAAGTGGATAGCGCTGCAGAGACACACCATCTGCGGTCAGTACTTCCCGAATCGCCCGCAGCGGCGTGCGAAAACCGCCCCCTGCCAGGGTTTGATACACTTGGGTCACCTCCAGCGGGCTGAATTCATTAACCCCCAGCAGACTGGATGCGTACTCCGGAACCCTTCTATCAACTCCCAAGCGGCGCAGATTTGCCAACACCTCGGAGACACCCACTTCCAGACCCAGGCGCGCGGTCGGAACATTATACGAATGGATCAAACCGTCACGCAGCAGAACCTCGTCACGATATTGGAGGTCATAATTTTCAGGCATCCAATCCTCAGTGCCGGCCTGGTGGTAGACCAGAGGAGTGTCAGCTATCGTTGTGGCTAATGTATACCTGTGCGGCTGCTGTAAAGCGGTGAGATAGACCACAGGCTTGATCAACGAGCCGATGGGACGCTGAGCGTCGAGAGCCCGGTTAAACCCTTTACTGCGCGGGTCTCGGTCTCCTACCACGGCCTGAACTTCGGCGTTCTGGGTGCTGGTAATAAGGATCGCAGCCTGAAGTGAACCGGTCGGCTGCCTATATCTCTGTTCCAACTGCGACAACCTGTTGGTCAGGGCATTTTCCGCCGCGAGTTGAACCTGGGGATCAAGGGTGGTGAAAACCTGCAAACCCTCGGAGCGCAGGTCTTCGTCACGGTAATCACGCTGGAGCTGGCGGTGAACAAGACTCAAGAATGCCGGGTGTGGCGAAGTACCACGCGGCGGTCTATCGATAACGCCTAACGGTGCATTCCTGCCTGAAATATACTGCTCCGCGCTGATAAACCCTTCTCGCGCCATGATCGATAACACCAGATTACGCCGTTCCAAAGAGCGGTGCGGTTGGCGGCGCGGGTTGTAAAAAGATGGCCCCTTGAGCATCCCTGTGAGTAAAGCGGCATCCGCCAGGTCGAGATAGGTCAGCGGCTTATCGAAAAAATGACTACTGGCAAGACCAAACCCGTGGATAGCGCGATTTCCATCCTGTCCCAGGTAAACTTCGTTGATATAGGCTTCAAGGATTTCATCTTTGCTGTAATGGAACTCAATCAGCAGTGCCATCAGCATCTCAGTCAGTTTGCGTCGGAGGGTGCGCTCTGGCGTCAGAAAGAAATTTTTAGCCAGCTGCTGCGTAAGGGTACTCCCACCCTGAACGGTTCCGCTTGCCGTGGCAAAAAACGCGCGCGCAATCCCTTTGGGATCGATCCCATGGTGGGAATAAAACCGTCTGTCCTCCACTGCAATCAGAGCATCGACGAGGTGCTGTGGGACCTCGTCGAGTTTTACCAGCACACGATCCTCATTCTTGCCGGGATAAATCCCCCCGATCAGAATCGGTTCGAGGCGTACAAGATCTAGAGCTCTTTGTTGGGAACGCTCAACCAGTTCCTGCACCTGCCCATTGACAAAACCAACCCGCAAGGCTACCGAAGCCTGCGGACCGTCACCAAACACAAACGGGCGGGACACCAGTTCAAGCACCTGCTCACGCAAGCGGAAGGTGCCGGGTTCTTGCGCTTCGGGCGTTTCTCGGTAACCAAGCAGTGAAAGCTCAGAGACCATTTGCGCTGGAGTCAGCTTCAACCCCGGATAGAGTTCCAACGGCCGGGCATAAACCCTGGCGGGCAGTTTCCAGCGTTTACCCTCAAAACGCTCACGCACGACAGAATCAAGCTGGAGGGTGAAAACGAGCACAGCCAACCCCCCTGTCAAAGCTAAAAGGAGGAAAATAGGCTTTTTATTCCATTTTTGCCGTTTACGTTTCGCCATACTGCCTCAGACCTTTTTATAGACGTGCTCTCTAGCTAGAGCAGGATTAACTTAATTCGGCGGTCTATCTCACTGTGCCAGATTATATGAGATGGGTAATAAAACAAAGCCCATAGAGTATATTCTCCCTCCCCAGCAGGAGCAATCGGAATGGGCCATGCTTTACGACTGTGCCGGACAAAACCAAACAGCAAGAAACGATTAAGTCGCGGCTGGTATCACTGCAGCTAGCGAGCAACGGTCCCACACCTGTGCGGGTGGCGCCGCTTTCCGCTTCGGCGAAGCCTTTAATTAGTGGGCAATGACTATGTGCACCGGACTAAATAGCGCTTTATGTTAAAGACTGAACCAACCTCAGGCGAAGGGGTGAAAAGATTGACTTATCAAGGGGTTTAGTCTAGCATCTGCTCCCTATATTCCACACTTTAACTGACAGGGAAATAGCGCAAATGAATCAGGATCAGATCAAGGCACGAATTCTTCAGCTGGCCGAGGAAAAAAACGCCCTGCTGATGGCCCATAACTACCAACGCGATGAAATTCAGGAGATCGCCCATATCACCGGTGACTCCCTCGCGCTGTCGATTGAAGCGGCGCGCACCGCCAAAGAGGTGATCGTTTTCTGTGGCGTACACTTCATGGCTGAGAGCGCAGCGTTGCTCGCACCGGACAAAACTGTCCTGCTCCCGCGCCATGATGCCGGCTGTCCGATGGCCGACATGGTCACTGCTGCGGGGTTACGCGCCATGAAGCAGCAATACCCTGAAGCTACAGTGGTCACCTACGTCAACTCAAGCGCGGCAGTTAAAGCCGAAAGCGACATCTGCTGCACCAGCTCAAACGCAGTCAACGTAGTGCGCTCTCTCGATAGTGACGAAGTTATACTGGTGCCGGACCGCAATCTCGGGCGCTACATCGCAAGCCAGGTCGACAAGACCTGTCACATTTGGGATGGATTCTGTCCGACCCACGAACGCCTGAGTGTTGCCCAGATTGAGCAGGCGCGCGCCGCCCATCCAGATGCGATTTTCATGGCTCATCCCGAATGCACTCCCGAGGTTCTAGAACTGGCTGATCACATCTGTTCTACCAGCGGCATGTACGCCTACGCCGCCCAGAGCAGCGCCAAGACCTTCATCGTCGGCACCGAGATGGGGATCCTGTATCGCCTGCGCACGGAGAACCCCGATAAAAACTTCATCCTCCCAAGCGATGGCCTGATTTGCCCCAACATGAAGCTGACCTCGCTTAAGGATCTGCTTGAGTGCCTTGAAACCATGAGCCCAAGGATCACCGTTGATCCACTGACTGCAAAGCAAGCCAGACTCGCCCTCGATCGTATGCTCGCTGTTCCCCGCGATTAAAACTGTGCGGGTGCCCTTAAGCCGTACCGGATAAGCAGCCAGGAGGCAGGATTCCCTCACCGAGGCAATTCTGCCCCCTGGCGTGTTTCTGCTCTTTCCATTGGCGCAGTTCAAGGATAAGGCCTTCCGCGTCTTTTATCGCTGCGCGGCAGAAAGCGCTCAGGTCTAGCGGCCTTCGGGCCACAGTAATCCGCATAGCAATCCCCATGGCAAGCTCTTTCCCTGTCAGCCAATCCACCACCTGCTCCATTTTGCCTCCGCAAACGTAATACTCCTGTACCCACCCTTCCAAGAAGCTTCTGATTTGGGGGTGGGAGCATCTTTAGAGATCCACTCCGGCACCGTAGCGCCAAGATCTTCAGAAACAACCTCTTCCATAGATACAATCCGCAGGGTGTTATTTGCACGCAAACAGATTAATGTATATTGTTAGCTGGAAGCAAAAACAGGACACACACCTCCAGAGGCCACTATTTGATATGAACGCACAACCAGAACACCAGAAAATCAGTCTCGCTGCGGCATGGCAACAATTCATTAGCACAGGAGAGTTGCAGCGTGATTTGCACAGACCGGAGATCATAGACTCTTGGCTGCGCTGCCGGGAGATGGACGTTGACCCCTATGACGGCGTCAGCCATCAAATGCTGAACGCGGATGAAATCAGCACCCTGTTGGAGACAAAAAGAACCTATGTCACCCTGGTACGCCACTTTATGAAACAGCTTTACGAATTTGTGCGGGGCTCAGGGTTTATCGTTTTTTTAGCCAACCAGAATGGCTGCATTCTGGAAGCGATGGGTGATCCAGAGACCTTAAAGAGCGCAGCTCAAGTCAACATGATTCAGGGCGCCAGCTGGTGTGAAGATGCAGGGGGCACAAACGGCATCGGCACCGCTCTCGCGCTCGGGCGTCCTATCCAGGTTTCAGGTTACGAGCACTACTGCCAGAAACTTCATCAATGGACCTGTTCGGCAGCACCGCTGTTCACCGAAGCGGGCGAAATTTCCGGTGTATTGCAGATGTCTGGCCCCAGCTATGAATCACATCCACACACCCTGGGGATGGTGGTTGCGGCTGCAGAGGCGATCAACAAACACCTCAGCCTGTGGCATAGCAACCAAGAACTAACGGTGGCAAACGTTCAGCTTAATCTTCTGTTTCAAACCATGTCGGATGGGGCGCTAATTGTTGACGCTGACGGTATCGTGCTGCAAACGAACCCTAGCGCCAAGGAGGTGTTCGGTAAAGACCTGGTCGGGGTCCCTATCAACACCATCATCGCCCATTTTGACGAACTCGACCTCCTCCACAAACCGCACAGCTGCAAAGATATCGACGTTGTCCTCCTCACCATGACTGGTGCAGTGGAGGCTATGTTGACCGCAAAATCCATTCGCAATGAATCCAGCGGAGAATCAGAAGTGGTGGTTTTTTTCAACCCGATCCATAAGATGAAAAAAATAGCCAACCGTTTCGGCGGCGCGCAGGCGACGTTCCACTTCAGCGACATCCTGGGAGAGCACGCCAGCTTACAAGAGGCCATTCGTGTCGGCCACAAAGCCGCAAAAAACCTCAGCCATGTTCTCATTCAAGGTGAAAGTGGAACGGGGAAAGATCTGTTGGCGCAAGCGATTCACAATGCCAGTTCACGCCGCAATGGCCCATTTCTAGCCCTGAACTGTGCCGCTTTACCGCGCGACCTGATCGCCAGTGAACTGTTTGGCTACATCTCAGGCGCCTTTACCGGAGCCAGCCCCAAGGGGCGACCCGGTAAGTTTGAGATGGCATCAGGGGGCACCCTGCTCCTGGATGAAATAGGTGATATGCCGTTAGATCAACAGGCGACACTGTTGCGCGTTTTACAAGATAAGCAGGTCAATCGCCTGGGGAGCGAACGGGTGATCTCCGTTGATGTGCGCGTGATCTGCGCCACCCACAGAGATCTTCTCGATGCGGTGCATAGAGGGCATTTCCGGCAGGATCTTTTTTACCGCATCAATGTCGCTCAAATTGTGGTACCACCGCTGCGTAAGCGCGGCGACGATGTCATTGTTCTATTCAACCACCTGCTGCAAAAGATTAGCCGCAGGTTGCTGGTCGCCCAACCGCAGGTCGATCCAGAGGTTCTTGATACGCTGCGGCGCTACCACTGGCCGGGTAATGTGCGGGAACTGGAAAATGTGGTGGAAAAAATGATCCATGCTGCCGATGGTACCACCTTGAGCATAGACCACCTGCCTGCCGAAATTATCGCCACGCCTGAGTCAAAGCCGCAGCCACAGGGAGGCGAGCAAGCACAGCACAGCAGAACCTTCAAGCAGGCACTCGGCGAGCAAGAGCGTCAACTCATGCTCGAGTTGCTGCAACGTTACGACGGCAATGTTAGCCGTATTGCCCGGGAAATGGCGGTTTCGCGCAACACCGTGTATCGCAAAATGCAAACCCATGGGATCGCTAGAGATCTCCATTTCAACTGATCAATCCATCTTGTGCGCATACACCGTGCAACTGCACCCACAACTCGACCCGGAGTCAACCCAGCGTGCTTCACCCAACACCACAAAAGCACATCACGCACTGCTCCATTTTTGCAACACATGTGCCACCTTCGAAACAAATGTCCCACCGACACAACACCTGCCACCTGCCACCTCCCGTAGCGAGCGGCACCACCTTTCACCCAATATCTCCTTATTAAACAGCTACTTATGCCGCATTTTGCCCTTCACGTTGCCAGCTCACGCTAAGCTGGTATACTCCTTGCTATTAGTATATAGATATCTATCTATGTACGCAGACACTCTGGACACTGCGTGTTCAATTCTATTCAAGGAGGGTATCCATGAGAAAAGAAATTGATCAGAAATACCAACTGTACATTAACGGTCAGTGGACCGATGCCAGCGATGGTGAAACCTTCAACGCCTATTGCCCAGCCACTGGTGAACTTTTGGCAACCTGTGCCTGCGCCACAAAAGAGGATGTTGACGCAGCAGTCAACGCTGCCTGGACAGCTTTTGCAACCTGGAAAGATATTAACCCTCAAGATCGGGCCGGATATCTGCTGAAAATTGCCGATCTGATCGATCAGCATGCAGATAAGCTTGCCATGGTGGAAACCCTCGACAACGGCAAGCCGATCCGTGAAACAAGCGGCGTCGATATCCCCCTGGCCAGCGACCATTTCCGCTATTTCGCTGCGGCTGTCCGTACTGAAGAGGGACAGGCAACCATGCTCGACAAAGAGACCATGAGCATCATTCTACGCGAACCAATCGGTGTAGTTGGTCAGATTATCCCATGGAATTTCCCGTTTTTGATGGCAGCATGGAAAATAGCGCCCGCCCTGGCTGCGGGCAATTGCATCGTTATCAAGCCCTCGTCAACTACGTCTCTGAGTCTGTTGGAATTCGCCAAACTACTCAATCAGGTACTACCCCCGGGAGTAGTCAACATACTCACCGGTAAAGGGTCAACTACGGGCAACTACATCCTAGAGCATCCAGACTTTTCTAAACTGGCTTTCACCGGCTCCACCGATGTGGGCTACACCATCGCCGATGCTGCGGCTAAAAAACTCATTCCGGCCACATTGGAGCTCGGCGGCAAGTCTGCCAATATCTTTTTTGAGGATTGCCAGTGGGATAAGGCCATTGAAGGGACCCAGATCGGGATTCTGTTCAATCAGGGACAGGTCTGCTGCGCCGGATCACGAATCTTCGTGCAAGAATCGATTTACGATAAGTTTATCGCCGATATGACCACAGCTTTCGAGCAGGTCAAGGTTGGTCTCCCTTGGGAAAAAGAGACCATGATGGGCTGTCAGGTTGACGAAGTTCAGCTCAACAAAATTCTCGCCTATGTTGAGCTCGGGCAAAAAGAGGGAGCAAGGCTGGTTACCGGTGGCAAACGCATCACCAGTGGTGAATTAGGCAAGGGATCGTTCATGATGCCAACCCTGTTTGCCGATGTCGACAACAGCATGCGCATTGCGCAAGAAGAGATCTTTGGTCCGGTGGTCTGTGTCATCAAATTCAAGGATGAGCAGGAAGTGATTGCCATGGCCAACGACAGTGAGTTTGGTCTTGCCGGTGGCGTGTGGACCCGGGACATAAATCGCGCGCTCCGTGTCGCCCGTGGCGTTGAAACTGGGCGCATGTGGGTCAACACCTACAACCAACTTCCGGCCCATGCACCTTTTGGAGGTTACAAAAAATCGGGCATCGGGCGTGAGAACCACAAAATGATGCTGGAGCACTATTCCCAGGTTAAAAATATTTTTATCGGCATGAGTGAAAACAAAGCTGGACTGTATTAAAAGACAACCACCTCACGAGCTGAAGTCTGCCAAGTTTTCAGCTCGTGAGGTTTTCATTCCAAACTATGGTGTGGAAAAATTCCATCAATCCTGCAACGAGGTTGAGCATGACAATCACTCCAGACACACAGGTTGAAGCATTACTGGAGCAGCATCCTGAAACAGTGCGCTATTTCATCCTCAATAACGTAAGTCCGTTTTCCTGCGCTGGAGCTTACCCAAAAACCCTCGGTGAGATGCTCACGGCCTGTGGCGTAGACGATGTAACTGGATTTATCGCTGGGTTGAATGCTGTGATTCACGAAAAAACATTGCCTGGCAATCAAGGCGCTTTCCCCACCACAGAGTAAAACCACAAAAAACAATCAACCCTGTTGTTGCAGCCGCTGTCAGGCTCAACACCAATAACTAAGGAGCAAAATATGGCATTAGCAGAAAAAACTTATGGATTTTTCATCCCGACCGTTTCCCTGATGGGGGTAGGTTCTTCCAAAGAAACTGGTGCACAAGCAAAATCATTGGGCGCATCTAAAGTGCTCATCGTTACCGATGCCGGACTTTCAGCTTTAGGCATTGCCGATACGATCAAAGGCTATGTGGAAGCAGCAGGTCTGAGCGCGGTTATCTTTGATGGTGCAGAGCCAAACCCCACGGATAAAAACGTAGAAGCTGGGATTAAAGCGTACACCAGCAATAACTGTGACGCCATCATCACCCTAGGTGGGGGTAGTTCGCATGACTGCGGCAAAGGGATTGGCCTGGTCATAGGCAACGGCGGCAACATTCGTGATTTCGAAGGCTTGGACAAGTCGACGAAACCGATGCCTCCGTTTCTGGCGATCAACACCACCGCAGGTACCGCGGCTGAGATGACTCGCTTCTGCATCATTACCAACACCGACACACAGGTCAAGATGGCGATTGTTGACTGGCGCTGTACGCCGGATATCGCCATTAATGATCCTGTCCTTATGGTGGGCAAGCCTGCCGCCCTGACGGCTGCGACCGGTATGGACGCGTTAACCCATGCGGTTGAGGCTTATGTCTCTACCGAAGCAACGCCAGTCACTGATGCATGCGCCATCAAGGCCATGGAGCTGATCGCCGAATACCTGCGCCCCGCAGTTGCGAACGGCAAAAACCTCGAAGCGCGTGACAAGATGGCTTACGCGCAGTACCTGGCCGGAATGGCATTCAACAACGCCAGTCTTGGCTATGTCCATGCCATGTCGCACCAACTTGGTGGTTTATACAATCTGCCCCACGGTGTGTGTAACGCCATTCTGTTGCCTGTGGTGTGTGAATTCAACGCCATTGCCAACCTGAAGCGTTTTGCCGATATCGCCATTGCGCTGGGTGAGAATATTGAAGGTCTAAGTGATGTTGACGCCGCTGAGGTGGCGATCGATGCCATTCGACGCTTATCTGCCGACGTCGGCATTCCAGAGGGGCTGGATGCGCTGGACGTTGAAATCACAGAGGAAGATCTCACAACCATGGCACAGAATGCCCAGAAAGACGCCACCATGCTGACCAATCCGCGCACAGCAAATCTGGAACAGGTTATAGCGCTGTATAAGTCAGCTATGTAGAAAAGCAGCCAAGACGGCCGCTGTTTAACCTATCGATGAAATGCAATAAAGCCGATTCGGGTGTTTCCCTGAATCGGCTTTATTGCATTGTACGGTTCCCCTATTTATGGCTTAACCCTCGCGGCGTGGCAAAAAAACAAAAAAGATCAAAGTCACTTTCTACCGCCCCCCACCTTAGGGAGATATTCACTGAAAACAGTAGCATAAATCTCCCAGATAGTTATAAAGAGTGCGGCAATGATGGGACCGATGATGATTCCAAGCAGCCCGAACATGGCGATACCCCCAAGGGTACCAAACAAAACGAAGAGATCGTGCATCTCTGTGTCTTTGCCTACCAGGCGGGGCCTGAGCAGGTTATCAATATTCCCTGCCGCCGCTCCGCAGAGTACGGCAAGAATTACCACCCCAGCCATATCACCCATAAACAGAAGGATCACTATGGCAGGCCCCCACACTAGAGCGGTTCCAAACGCGGGGATGATCGAAGCAACCGCCATAATGCTGCCCCAGAAGACCGGTCCCTTAATTCCGGCCAGCCCAAAAGCAAGCCCGCAGATAAAACCCTGAACAAGGCCGATGATAAGGCTGCCCTTTATGGTTGCGCGCGTGACCGAGGTGAACCGCCGCAATAAAAGCTGTTCGTCCTCGTGTCTGAGGGGCAACAGGTAGAGGATGCGGTCAAGAAGGCGCTTCCCCATGGTTAAAAAATAGAACATGACATAGAGCATGATGATAGACCCAAAAAGGGCATTCATGGTCATCTTGGTGGCAGAGGAAAGGGAGTTAATCAAAAAAGTAGTTATGACTCCCACCAGCTCGCCAGCCTTTTTGATGATTTCATCCCGATAGGGCAGAATCTCCGTGTAGTAGGGTATCTTTTCAAGGTAATGGGTAACGGTCGATGGTTCGCTTATAAATGACTGCACCCAAGGGGTAACAGATTGCCCCACCGCTATCGCCTGGGCCACCACTACACCTACAAGCATAGACAAAGGGATCAGAACCAGCAGCACAATTGCCACAATGATGATCACTGATGCAACATTCTCCCGCCCTCGAAGACGTTTGGTAAGCCACGTATGGGCGGGTTTTGCCATGGCTGAAAACAACCCGGCCACAAACATCGGCATCAGAAACTGATGGATCATTGTCAAGAACAGGATAGATATCAGAAAGACCAAGCTCAACAGTATTGCCTTACGTGCCGTCTCTGGTGTTTTCATTTCTCGTGGTCTCCATCAAATCGGTAGATCAAACGTCAAAGGGCTACTTGAATTTCACCCGAATTACAGCTATCGTTTAAATTCTTCAAAACGCGGATGAAGGGCGGTATCAGTGTACGATTTTAATCAGTGTAAGTGCTGTGGCAACCAAAGTGGTAAGCCAAAATACACGCTCAAAAACATGGTGCTATACGCATGTTGCGCGTGTGATTTCCATTACACCAATGTGCTGGATGAACTTGAAGAGGGTGATGCAGATCCCCGCCCCTTAACAGCCAACGAGCTTTATTTCATTGAAAGTCAATTAGCCCAAAACACCCACCAACTGACCCGCAACCTTCACTTTGTGCGCCAACATACCGAGGTGGCGAACCTAGCCTGTTTAGATGTGGGCTGCGGAGCGGGTGTATTCCCTGCGTTACTCCTCCGCGCTGGTGCAAGGGTAAGTGCCATCGAACCGCAACCGCTGCTGCGCCAATTTTGCCGCACCCGCTTCAACATCACCCCACGGCATGAAATTGTTGACAGCCCGTATTGGCAACAGGGGTTTGCTGAGCACTTTGATCTCGCAACCATGTGGGACACGCTGGAACACGTAAATTTCCCTGCCGCAACCATTGCGGGGATAAGCCGCGTAATGAAACCGCACGCCTATCTATTTTTAGACACCCCCGCGCGCGAATCTTTCACCTATCGTCTCAGTGAATGGTCCTACAGGTTAAGTAAAGGGCGGAATCCACTAATGCTCAACAGCCTCTATTCAGGCAAGCGCTTTGGGCACAAACAAATCTTCACTCAAACACAGCTATGGGAATTGCTCGAACAGCACGGTTTTACAGTCATTGCGCGCTCAACCCTGCACCGGCGTAAAAATAAGCATGTGATCGTCTGTCAAAAAAATGGATAAAAAAGGAG
>CAZDRL010000026.1:19648-28934 GCA_964508035.1 uncultured Desulfuromonas sp. | reverse complement strand
ATGTTTTTAACCGGCTTTGATGCGCCCACTTTAAACACCCTGTTTGTGGATAAAAACCTGCGCTACCACGGTTTGATGCAGGCATACTCGCGCACCAACCGGATTTACGCTGCCACTAAAACCTTTGGCAATATCGTCACGTTCCGCGATTTAGAAAAAGCCACCATCGATGCCATCACCTTGTTTGGGGATAAAAACACCAAAAACGTGGTGCTGGAAAAAAGCTATAGAGAATATATGGAAGGCTTTACCGATCTGGTTACCGGTGAAGCCCGGCGCGGCTATCTGGAGGTGGTGGAGGAGCTGCGCCAACGCTTTGCCGACCCGGATGAAATTTTTAAGGAGAAGGATAAAAAAGAGTTCGTTAAATTGTTTGGCGAGTATTTGCGCGTCGAAAATATTCTGCAAAACTATGATGAATTTGCCGGCTTAAAAGCGCTGCAACGCCTCGATTTGCACGACGCAGGCGCAGTAGCGGAGTTTAAAGCCAGGTATTACCTCAGCGATGACGACTTAGCCACTATGCAGGCAATTAAGGTTCCGGCGGAGCGTACTATTCAAGATTACCGCTCCACCTACAATGATATTCGGGATTGGCTGCGGCGGGAAAAATCGGCACAGGATAAAGCTGAGTCGAGCATTGACTGGGATGATGTGGTGTTTGAAGTGGACCTGCTCAAATCACAAGAGATCAATCTGGATTACATTCTGGAGTTGATTTTTGAGCACAACAAGAAAAATAAAGATAAAGCCACTTTGCTGGATGAGGTGCGCCGTTTAATCCGTGCCAGCCTGGGTAACCGCGCCAAAGAAGGGTTAATTGTCGACTTTATCCATCAGGCTGACTTGGACAAAATCCCTGACAAAGCCAGCATTATTGAAGCGTTCTTTATCTATGCGCAAGCCGTGCAGCAGCGTGAGGCCGAAGAGTTAATTAGCGCTGAAAACTTAAATGAAGCCGCCGCTAAACGCTATATCACGGCATCATTAAAGCGTGAGTATGCCAGTGAAACCGGCACAGAGCTGAATGAGTTGTTGCCTAAAATGAGTCCACTTAATCCGCAATACTTAACTAAAAAACACAGCGTTTTCCAGAAAATCGCTGCTTTTGTGGAGAAGTTTAAGGGAGTGGGTGGGCAGGTTTAATACAGTTTCGTGCTGTCCCCATCCAGCTGCTGAATACGCCACAAGCGTGCATAGCGTCCCTGGGCGGCCATCAGCTCCTGGTGCGTCCCCTGTTCACACACACGTCCGTGATGGAGCACTACGATGCGATCTGCTTCGGCGGCAAGGCGCAGGTGGTGTACAATCATCAGGGTGGTGCGCCCGCCGGAAACGCTGTGCATACCGGCATACACCAGCTCTTCGCTATCGCCATCCAGGTGGCTGGTAGCTTCATCGAGGACGATGATAGGTGGCGCAAGAATCTGTGCACGGGTAAGACACAGGAGTTGGCGCTCGCCGCTGGAGAGGTTCTTGCCGTGTTCCACCAGTTGCCCGTCGAGGCCACCAAGGCGTGCCACCACCTCCCCGGCGCCGGTGGTTTCTATCGCATCCAACAGGGCAGCGTCATTGAGGTTGTCGTGGGGGTCAAGATTAGCGCGCACCGAGCCGGAAAACAGAAACGGCTCCTGCGATACCCATCCCACCATGCGGCGCAACACCTCTTTGTCTATGCTGGTGACATCGACCCCATTGACCCGCACTGCCCCCTTATCCGCTTCATAAAAACCCAGCAGAAGCTGCGTGAGGGTACTTTTACCACTTCCGGTCTCCCCCACAAGCGCGACACTCTGCCCCGGTTCGACAGTGAAACTCACCTCTTTGAGCACCGACTCCCCCGGCAGATACGCAAAGGTGACGTTGTCGAACTCCACCCGCCCCTCACCGGGGATATGGCGCTCGCCGTGCTGCGGTTCATCTTCCTGATCGAGGATATCAAAAAGGCGTTCCAAAGACGCATTGCTGGTTTGAAGCACGGAGAACTTCGATGCCAGATCGGTCAATGGCATAAAAAACTTGCGCGAGTACTCGATAAACGCCACCAGAGTACCGAACGTGGCGCTCTGTTGTATCACTTCGCCGCCCCCCTTCCACAGGATCGCAGCCACCGCGAGGCTGCCAAAGATATGGACACTGGCGTAAAACACCGCTTCGAGGGTGACCCAGTTGAGGGCACTCCGGCGGTAGTGATCCTGCAGTACATCAAACTCAGCGCTGCTGCGCCCCTCCTGGCTGAAGATCTGAACCTCGGCAATACCGCTGGTACGCTCGGAGATAAATGCATTCAGGGTTGCCTGACGCGCACGCAACTGGCGCATGACGCGGCGCATGGGGGCACGCAAAAGTAAAATCAGCACCACCATGAACGGAACAACGGCAAACGCCACCAGCGATAGAGGCACATTAAGAGAGAGCATGATGAAGAGGATCAGCACTATGGTGACAATGTCACCGATGGCAGAGATGATCCCCGACCCAAACAGATCGCCGATGTGTTCAATGTCGGTGGTCAGGCGTGTGAGGATCCGCCCCGAGGGTTGCCAGTCATACCACGCGCGTGGCAGGCGCATCAGCTTCGCAAACCCGATACGGCGCAGGTCTGCCATGATGTTTTGCCCCACAATCTGCACACACCACCCCTGCACAAACACCAAGCCCGCTTCTACGCACAGCACCGCCACAAGCAACGCCGCAATGGGGAGAAGCCCTTCGAGTTTGCCGGGGAGAATACAGTCATCAATTGCGATCTTTATCAAAAGCGGTGAGGCTATGCGCACCAACGAGATAAGCGGTAACAATAACAGACCGGTAAGGGCAAGTTTGCGGTACGGACGGATAAAGGGGAGAAAGCGTTTCAGAATCTGCCCGTCGAAGTGGCGCCCGCGGATTTCATCGCCGGAACTCATACTCATAGCCCCTCCATCTCGCGGTGGAGCTGCTCGCGCTCCCACAGGCGTGCGTATTCACCTTCGAGCGCTAACAGGTCGGAATGATTGCCCTGTTCAACAATTCTGCCGTTACTTAACACTATAATATGCTCGGCTCCCTGCAAGACCGAAACCCGACTCGAAGCAAAGAGCAGAGTGCGTCCCTGAAACTGCCCCTGCAACGCATCCCACACCTTGCGCGCGGTAACCGTGTCCAGATGGCTGAACGGATCATCAAAAAGCCACAACCCCCGCGCGCGCGCGAGGGCACGTGCAATTCCGATACGCTGGCGCTGCCCGCCTGAAAGGGTTAGCCCCCCTTCTCCAATACGGGTATCGAGCCCGAGGAGAAATTGCTCAATCTCCTCATCCAGTGCCACCTGCTGCGTGATCTGCGCTAAGGAGGCATCATCTAAATCGGGCGCCGCAAAGCGCAAATTATCTGCCAGCGTGCCGCTGAAGAGCTTCCCCTCCTGCAACACCGCACACAGGCGTTGACTGTGACGTTGCCTGTCGAGATGAGCCAAGTCGACCCCATCGATAAACACCTGCCCTGGTGCTACCGGATAGCGGCCGCTGAGCAGATGGAGCAGCGCACTCTTCCCGCTTGCCACTCCGCCAGTTACCCCAAGGGTGGAGCCGGCAGGGATCTCAAGATTGAGATTGTGCAGTACCGGTTTATCCGCATTGAAGCCGAAACTTGCATCACGCAGGGTGATGTGAGGGGCGATGTCGGCCTCGGGTGGTGCCTCCAGGCGGGGCTGGGGCGGATCGAGGTCGAGCAGAAGACTGATCCGTTCCATCCCCACTGAGGCACGCTGCACCAGGGTAAGAATCCAGCCTAGCAGCATCGTGGGCATGGTGAGTTGCACCAGATAGGCGTTAAACGCTACCAGATCTCCAAGTTGCAAGGTCCCGGCGATAACCTGACGTCCACCAAAATACAGCACCAGCAAAATCCCCAGCGGGGTAACCACACTCATGATGGGACCGATCAGGGCGCGCATTTTCGCCATCCCTATTGCGGCTTCGAGATAATGGCCATTGAGACGGTCAAATTGTTCGCAGCGCACCTGCTGAAACCCGCTGCTGCGCAGGCTCAACTGGCCACGGATCGACTCCTCCACCATGTCGCTGATGCTGCCGAGGCGTTCTTGTACCTGCCCGGAATAGCGCAGCAGACGGTGACTCACCCCTTTTATGCCAAACAGCAGCAGGGGAAACGGCAGCAGTGCCGCAAGCGTGAGAGAGGGGGACATCCAGAGCATGAAACCGAGGGAGATAACATACAGCACTGCGGCGTTGGCGATAGAAACCAGACCGAAACCGGTCATCATACGCACATTAGTGAGATCGTTGGTGAAACGTGACACCAGATCGCCGATGCGGTTCTGGTTGAAAAAAGGCCCCGGCTGATACAGGAGGCGCTCAAACATGGCGCGCCGCAAATCTACTTCCACGCGCCGCCCGGTGTGGAAAAAACGTAAGCGCGACACGATGCGGATAGCACCCCCAGCCAGGGTAGCAAGTACCATCATCCCCGCGTAGAACTGCACATCGCGCCATTGCCCCTGCTCAATCGCCTCTACCCCCAGACGTAACATCTGCGGCAGCATCAGAAGCAACGCATTGGTGAGAACGATATACATAAATCCGCGCAGTAAGGCACGCCGATACGGACGCAGCCAAGGGAGAAGACGCCATAAGGACTTCACAGCGCAACTCCGGCACCCGGAACATTATTCCCCAAAAAAGTAATACCCATGACTCACCACACTCTATTTTAAAAATTTATATACTTAAGACCTGATCCGCACTTAGAAATCATCCACGCGCGAGGCTTGGCGCAACGTTACGTTAGTGCGGTTTTTCACTGTGATTCTTTACCCCCGGCCCGATAAGGCGGCTTTTGCCCCCACTGCCGGGTTCTACTTTGATACGGGTGCGAATCCGCTCTCTAAGCCCCCCCACGTGGGAGATGATCCCGATCAGCTTCCCCTCCTGCTGCAATCCAGCCAGCGCTTCAAGCGCGGTTTCGAGGGTATCTTCGTCGAGGGTGCCAAACCCTTCATCCAGAAACAGGGAGTCGATCCGAATATTCTGACTTGCCATGTTAGAGAGCCCGAGCGCGAGGGTGAGACTGACAATGAAACTCTCGCCGCCGGAGAGATTGCGCGTGGAGCGGATCTCCCCCGCCTGATAATTATCCACTACGTTGAGTTCCAGCGGCTGGGCACTATCACGCACCAGGGTGTAACGCTCACTCATGCGCCTTAGCTGCACATTGGCATAGTTTACCATGAGATCGAACGTAAGCCCCTGGGCGAAGTTGCGGAATTTTTTGCCGTCGGAGGAGCCAATGAGCCCGTGGAGGCGCTCCCACTGCTGACACTGTTGGCGCTGGGCGCGGATGGCATCTTCCTTCTCGCGGATACGCTCTGCAGCGGCGGCGTGTTCGCGCAGTTGGTGTCTGCACGTCGCACTGGTTTCGCGTACCTTTTCCAGCTCTGTTTTCAATTGCATCTCCTGCGCTTCAAGCTCTGCCGGGGTAGAGGGGGTGAGATTTAGAGCGCGCTCCTGTTCCAGTTTGGTGTTGCGATCCTGCAGACGGGTGGATAATTCGAGCTGGCGCTGCTGCAGCTGCTGCTGTTCGTACTCAAGCCTCTGGCGCGCCTGCGGGTCAAGACGTGCGGCGCTGAACGCTGCTTCGGTAGTAAACCCGGCCGCCTCACAGCGGTGGCGAAACGAATTTTCCAGCAGCTCTAACTCGGTGCGGCGCTGCTCCAGCTGCCGCTGCAGGGTTTCTCTGCGACTATGCACTTCCGCAAGGCGCTGTTGCCCCTGATGCAGCTGCGTCTGCGCCTGATTTTGCGCCTCTTCCCGCGCATCCACCTTGTGTTGTATCTGCTGTTCAACCTCGGTGGGATTTTTATCCCCGAACAGCGCGCGACGCTGCTCTTGCAACTGTGTGTGTGTAGCACGCTCCTGCTCCAATTCCTGCTGTTTTGCCTCCAGCGCAGTGCGGCGTGTGTCCCGCACCGCCGCAAGACGCGCAACCTCCGCCTCAATCTGGGTGAGATTGCGGGTAAGCTCAGCATGGCGCGCCTCAAGGGTCTGCCACTGTTCTACGCGCTGCACCAGATATGTCGCACTTTGAAGCGGTGCCGCCTGATTGAACTGCCCTCCAAACGCCTCTACCCGCTCTTGCACGGGGGTGCGCAGGGTTGCATAGCGTTGGCGCACCTGCTGCAGCGCTGTTTCACGTTCCTCTTTGTGTTCCTGCGCCCGGATGCAGGCATGTTTCAGGGTGGCAGCTTCGGTCTCCATCCCCGCCAGTGTCATACGGGCTTTTTCCATTTTCACGCTCAACGCTTCAAGCTCCTGCTGCAACCCTTCGGCGCGCTCTATCAGGGTATTGAGCTGGGCGATGCGTGCCTCTGTTTCATTCTGCGCCGGGACGTTCCCGCACGCATACGGATGGGTATTGGAACCACACAGGGGGCAGGGTTCCCCATCAATCAGCAGTTCGCGCTGCTCCTCCAACGCGGCAATGCGCTGCAACAACGCGAGTTCACGTTGAAGCGCATCTTTTTCGCGTCGATACTCGGCAAGGGTTCTTCCAGTGAGGAGATGTGCCAACACCCGGCGTTTATCTTCTAAGTGCTGTACCCCGTTGCTGACATTGCCACGCTGCTGCTCCAAGTGTTGCGCGTGGGTACGTTGTTCTTTGGTGGCGCGAGCCAGTTCCCCCTCTATCTGTGTGATCCGCTGTTGTTGACTGTGGCTCTCCTGCTGCAATTGGTGGAGCTGTTCCAGTTGGGCTTTGATGGTGCCAAGCTCCGCTGCGAGAGGGGCAACGGTGCGATTCTGGTGCAGGGTTTGTTCAACCTGTGCCTGTTCCTGCTGCAACTTATCCTGCTGTTGCCGGGCAGTTCTGTACTGTTGCTCCAGGGTGCGAATCTGCTCGTCATCTGCGCGCCAGGTGGCACTCAGGGCGTTGAGATGTTGAAGCTTATCCGCAAGCTGTTGATCGAGGGTGCGCACCTGCTGAAGCTGTTGCGCAGTGTGGCGCTGTTCCTCCCGCGCGGCGCTGTAGTGCCGCTGTGCCTCTTGCAGCCGGGTTTGCAGCTGTTGGGCGCTGTGTTCCAACTCGGGGATTTTGCCCGCAATTTGCGCCAGTTCTTCCCCATCTGCGTGCTGCTGGCGCCGCACCGCGACCAGAGTGGCATATTCCCCTTCCAACTCAGTGGCTTGGTGCGCGCGCTCCAGACGCTGGTGCTGGGGCGCAAAGGCAGCAATCTCTTTATCCAGCGCTGTGCGCGCTTGCGTCAGGGTGTGCAACTCCTGTTCTAAGGCGCGCATATTTTTGCGCCACAGAAGTGCCCTGGTGGCAGTTTCCAGCGCTGTGTCCAGCCGTTGCTCCTCTGTGTCGCTCGCGTTAAGCTGGGTTGAGATCTCTGCCACCTGCTCCGGCTCCAGCACCTGAATTCCACCTATGTGCGCTTCAAGCACCTTCAGTTGTTCACGCTCGGAACGTAGACGTTCGTGGACATGGCGCGAAATATCCGTATAGATTTCGGTGCCGGTGATCTGCTCCAACAGGGCGGATTTCTGCTCCACATCCGCACGCAGGAAGGTGTCGAACCCCCCTTGAGCCAACAGCATGGAGCGGGTGAAACGTTCGAAATCCATCCCGGTTTTTTCCTCCACCAATGTGGCGACGCGACGCAGCTGGGTTTCGAGCAGCGTACCGCTCCCCCCCTCTGCCACGGTGCTGATCTCATGGCGCGGATTCTGCAATTCGCCGCTGGCTTTGTTGCGCGCGCGATGTTGCCCCCAGTGGCACAAATATGCGCCCCCTTCCGTGGCAAACATCACCTCGGCAAAACAGGTTCCGGTGTGGCGCGCCATAATTTCGTTGCTCGACTTCGTGATCCGTCCCAGGCGGGGAGTTGTGCCATACAGGGCAAGGCAGATGGCATCCAGGATGGTGGACTTCCCCGCGCCGGTAGGACCAGTGAGAGCAAAAATACCATTGGCGCTGTACTCTGGAGCACTGAAGTCGATGCTCCATTCTCCGTACAGAGAGTTGAGATTGGCGAAGCGCAGGTGGAGAATCTTCATGCGTGTTCCTTTCAGGATGCGTTGGGATCTGCTTCGTAAAGGTTGTGCACCACTTCACGATACAGCAGCTCCAGTTCGGTGCGCTCTTCCCCCTCTACACCATATACATCCAGGCAACGTGCAAACACTTGGTACACATCGAGATCATCAAGGGTTTCTTCCATATCCTCCCTGTGGATAACTCTGTGTATAGAGTTCTGGTTCCGGATCCGCAGCACCTCCAGCGTCGAGCCTTCGAGGGCGGAATCAATCCCTTCGCGCAGAGCGGCACCGATTTCGGGCCCGGTGTATTCAAGTTCCAGCCACGCATTACTGTGTTGCTGTTTGAGTTCCCCGATGGCGCTACAAATCTGCTCCAGCGAACCCTCAATACGCCTAAGCTCCTGAAAACACGGAACATTCAACGTTTGTACCTCGGGGGTGCGGCCAGCGAAATCCACCACCACTACCACCTTCTGCTGGCGCGCCTCGCCGAAGCCCATAGGCAGTGGTGACCCGCTATAGCGCATATGCTCTGCCCCAGCGACACGTTGGGGCACGTGCAGATGCCCAAGGGCTACGTAATCGAGCTCCTGTGGAAAGATAGACCCATCCACATGCGCCAGCGATCCCACATACAACTCACGTACACCGTCATCGGCGCTGGTTTTTCCCCCTGCGGTAAACAGATGTCCGGTAGCTATAAGGGGAAGCTGCGTCCCTTGCTCCTGCTCCAGTTCCGCACGCTGTTGCGCCGCTACCGTACATACGTTGGCGTAGTGGGTGCGGATACCCTGAATCAGTTTCTCCTGCTTATCTGCCAGGGTTTCCCCCGCCGCTACGGTACGGATATCCCGATCGCGCAGATAGGGCACCGCCGCGACAACAGCGTGCGCCTCTTTGCGAGCGTTGCGCAGCACCACCACTTCGTCGGCTACGTTATCCGTCGCTGCTCCAACCACATACACATTCAGGGCGCGCAACAACTCTCCAGGCGCGTTGAGAAACGAGGGGGAATCATGATTACCCCCCACAATAACTACATGGCGGCAGGTAGCGGAAGCCGCAACCCGGCACAAAAAGCTGTAGTACAACTCCTGCGCCCGATTACTTGGGGTGGTGGTATCGAAAATATCCCCCGCCACTACCAGAACGTCTATGTGCTGCTGTTCCAGCACTGCGGCCAGCCAGCGCAGAAATGCGTCAAATTCGGCATAGCGTTTGCGCCCGTACAGAGCACGGCCCAGATGCCA
>CAZDRL010000026.1:2320-19548 GCA_964508035.1 uncultured Desulfuromonas sp. | reverse complement strand
ATGCGTCAAATTCGGCATAGCGTTTGCGCCCGTACAGAGCACGGCCCAGATGCCAGTCGGAGGTGTGGAGTATCTTCATGGTGTTTTGTTTCCATATTTTTTAAGCATTTTACAACAGTTCAGCGCCCTTGCTTCCAAGGGCTTGTGGCTCCCATGGAAAGGGGTCTGGCGCACTATTCAAAGCACCTATCTGAGTGTATCCCATGCTAATGCAACCCTTTTTTATACTGAATTGAGTGCCGAACAGGGTGAGCAAGCCCACCCACCACTCAGCTGTAGAGACTGACATAATTGCGCAAAAGCGCGGAACAGCCCCACGTAGAACAAAGTCTGCCTGGTTTTCTGTAACAACAGAATTAGCCCTCTTTTCTTGCCATGACCTCGCTTACCATGATCTCGCTTGCCATGACCTCGCGCACCTTTTCTGCCAACCCCTGCAAGGTGAAAGGCTTTTGAATAAAGTTCAAGCCCTTTTCCAACACCCCGTGGTGCGCAATAACATCGGCAGTATAGCCGGACATATACAAGGTCTGGAGGTTTTGGAATTGCGGATACTGCGTTTGCAGTAGTTTGGCGAGTTCGCGCCCGTTCATCTCCGGCATCACCACATCGGTGATAAGAAGGTCGAGCTGCGGATTCTTTTTGACCAACTCCAGCGCTGCAGCGGGGTTACCAGCTCGGAGCGTTTGATAACCGAGCTCTTCAAGCATCATGCTGGTAAGCTCGAGCATGGTGGGTTCATCTTCAACTACGAGGATCTGCTCTCCGCGCCCGTAAGGGAGTGCAGGGCTTTGCCGGGTGCAGGGTTTCACTGGGGTCGCTTCGGTATAGCGCGGCAAATAGATGCGAAAGGTGGTGCCATGGCCGGGCTTACTGTAGAAGTTGATAAAGCCGCGGTTCTGTTTAACGATGCCATATACAGTGGCAAGACCAAGGCCAGTGCCTTTACCAGTTTCTTTGGTAGTAAAAAAGGGTTCGTAGATATTGGCCTGAGTCTGTTTGTCCATGCCACAGCCATTATCACTCACAGAGAGCATAGCGTATTGACCGGGCTTGAACCCCTGGTGCTGAGCACAGTAGCTGGAATCGAACTCGGCGTTGGCGGTTTCGATAATGATTTTGCCACTGCCGTTGATGGCGTCGCCAGCATTGACACACAGATTGGCAAGGAGCTGGTCGAGCTGCACGGGATCAATCTCAACAGGGTAGAGATGTGCGCCGGGGAGCCAGGCGAGCTCGATCTCTTCACCAATGAGACGGCGCAACATTTTGAGCATCTCCTCTAAGGAGTCGTTGAGATCGATCACTTTGGGGGCAATGGTCTGCTTACGCGCGAAAGCAAGAAGCTGGCGCGTGATATCGGCGCTGCGCCGTGCGGCGTAGCGGATCTGTTCGAGCTTGGAGTGAGCCGGGTGCTCGGGGGCAACACTGTTGAGAGCGAGTTCAGCGCTCCCAAGGATGACGCCAAGCATGTTGTTATAGTCGTGTGCGATTCCGCCGGCGAGACGTCCAACCGATTCAAGTTTCTGCGCCTGCAGCAGCTGCTCTTCAAGCTCTTTGCGTTCGGTGATATCCACCACGCTGCTGAGAAAGTAGAGCGGGTCGCCCTCTTCGTCCCGGATCAGGTTAGAGTCGAGCAAGGCGTAAACGGTATGGCCATCTTTATGGATGAACCGTTTTTCTATGCGGTAATGCTCGACATCTCCGCGGCGCATGCGCTCCTGCAACTCCAGGTTTTCCTGCAGCACCTCCGGGTGGACAAAATCCCTCAGATGCATGCCGATCAGCTCCTGCGAAGGATAGCCGAGCATGTCGATGTAGGCCTTATTGGCATGCATTACGCGGAAATCTAAAGAGATCTGACACAGTCCTGTCCCACTGTGCTCAAACAGACCGCGGAAACGTTCTTCGCTCTCACGCAAGCGCAACTCATACTGTTTGCGCTGGGTAATATCGCGTGCAATCCCCACCAAGCCGGTGATATTGCCACATTCGTCTCGTAGCGCAGAAGCGTTAGAGACATGCCAGCGCCAGGTTCCATCAGCGTAGCGCACCCGGTATTCCTGACTCAAATAGCTCTCGCCGCGCTCCAGCACCGCAGGGGCAATCTCCCAGCAGTTCTCTGCATCATCAGGGTGGAGATACGGTTCAAAAGTTCTGTATGACTGCCCTATGATATCGTCCGGTTCGATGCCGAGGTATCCTTTCCAGTTCGGCGAGACATAGGTAAAAACTCCGTCAGCAGTGCCCGCATATACCATGTCATCCACATTCTCAATCAAAGAGCGAAACAGTTTTTCACTCTCGAGCAACTGCAGCTCCGCATCACACCTGGCCTGAAGTTCCTTCTCCGCCTGATCAATTTTCAACTGCAGCCGATCCGCCAGACGTTCGCTATACAGACGCAGAGATTCCGCCTCATCCATGGCGGTTTCAGGGGTGGATGGACGTGTCCCTCTTTCAGCCTCCTCTATCACTGCATGCACCGCAGCCAAAAGCTTCTCAGGCGCGGAGGATTTATGGATGAAGCGCTCCGCGCCCAGCTTCATGGCATACGCCTCGTCCTGTGGCTTAGTGCAGGATGCAGTGTAAATAATAAAGGGGATATGGCGTAAATCCTTATCGGTTTTTACGTTGCGACACAGCTGAAACCCATCCATGTGCGGCATCATTATATCGCTGACAACCACATCTACAGCCTCTGCGCGAATTATCTGCAGCGCAGCAACACCATCTGTAGCGGTAAATACCGTGTAGCCACTGCCCCGCAATAGACACCCAAGCATATTCAGGTTGGTGCGGTTATCGTCTACAATCAGTACATTCAAGTTCTGTTTCTGCAAGATAAGCCCTTATCTTTGTCTTCAAAGGTGTGCGTGTAAATCAAGTGTGCGCCCAGAACAGCACGCCAAAACTGCAAGCCACTACAACCCCTCAGAGCGCCTCCCCCCGGAACCCCTCTCTTTTACCCATACACAGGATTCAAGCGTTACACCGTTGTTGAGTTTCAGCGCAGCAGATTCGCGGGATCAACAGAAGGGATCGCCTGTTACATATAGTATGTCTCAGAACAGGCGCGTGGGACGAAACGGCGGCGTCATTGCATCCAACTCAACAAGGCGCTTGGCGCCGGAAATAGTTTGCCGGATTCTACCACATTACGTCAGCGAAGAAAGGCTAAGATTCGCCCCCCAAGTGTGCCGAGCCATCCTGACATAAAGGGTCAGGGGAGGATTTTCTTGGACAAAAAAGGGGGGACTTTCACAGGTTACATCTGGATCGACGCAGGCACACAAAGATGCGCTAGTGCTTCGCGAGTTCGGATGCGAGCACCTTTATCAGACGTTCATTCAGGGCGCGGCAGCAAAATTTCCAGTCGCGCCCGGAGCCAACGCTATCTGTAGCCGAAACCAGGGTTTTTCCATCTCCGTGCACGATAGTGTAGGTGGTGTCCAGACTGGTGGATTCGGTGCCAAAGCCCACCAATGTGCGCGCGGTTTTGCTCTCCGGGGCATAACTCTCGATCTGTACCATGAGCAGATGTTGCCCCGTAGCGGGGGTAAATTCGCTACGCTGATGCAGCACCTCTACCTCATACCCCTGCCGCTCCAGGCGCGACACCAGATCTTTACGCATAAAGTCTGCAACCTGGCGGCACTGCGCTTCTGCAGCGCCGTCCATGTTCGCAGTAAAACCCGGATCCACAAGCACAGCGACCGCTTCACCCGCAGCAGAGTTCACATTGGCACGTTGGTGCCCACACCCGGCAACAACCAGAGTCAATACCAGCAGTCCCGCCAGTTTCAGTAGCCCCGCTATTCTCTGTATTCTCTGTATTCTCTGTATTCTCTGTATTCTCTGTATTCTCTGTATTCTCTGTATTCTCTGCGTTCCCAATAGCCCCGATATTCCTGCACATCTCATCCGTTATCTCCTTTTCCCGCAAGGTATAAAACAATTTCAACCACATCAATCTACCCCGAGCTAAACAAACGTAAGCTTGTGGTGCCTTTGGGTTCCAGCCCCTCAGGCCCCCTACTCTGCCCGTTAAGTTGCCTGCAAAACATAAGCATCCCACAAGAATGCTACACCATTGATCCGCTGAAGCAAACTTCTCATGCCAAACCTTGGCAATTAAGCGCAAGGTTACACACTTCCAGGTAGGGGCGAGCTCCAAACCGGGCGCAGCAAATATTATTTTATAAACACTTGTTTTATTCCAACTATTGCTAAACCACAGAGATCTGATATCACTTTAATTCTATAAGTACTGCACATTGCAGTAGATTCCAAACTCATTAAGCCAACATGTTAGCATCACTTCATTGAGAAGAATTACCTTGTATGGTCGGCACCTTACAATCCGGACTGTTGCAGTAGGAAAAAACACTTGCAATCTGTGCTAAAGTGCACTATCTACATGGGGAGATACGCGTTATGAGAAAATGTCCTTAAGTGAAAGACCATTCGTTCATTAGGGAGGCTATCGAGAAAGGGGGGAGAGCAATCACTGCGTTTTATTTTAACCAAGGGATGTCATCACACACGTAAAAGGAGGCAGAATGAAAGATTGGCTACGACTGTTTGTCTGTGTAGCTGTCCTTATCGGTATAACCACACCGCCGGACAGCGCATTTGGACTTTCAGTATCGGGGCGGTCAAGTACGGAGATCGAGTGGTATGACACCGGCGACGGTGAAACCGCCGTACCTTTTTATCAGTACATGCTGTTCAATGCGCACAATATTGACAACAACGGCATGACTTTCAGAGGGTACGGAAGACTCGCAGACGACTTGGCCGATGAAGACGATGTAGACAGCCGCTTGTACTACGCCTACATCGAAAAGAATGACTTAATCGAGGATCTGGACCTGAAGTTCGGGCGCCAGTTTATCTCGACCACTGCCGGTGCCTCCATCATGGATGGTCTGCACCTCAACTACTCAGGGCTCGAAGCCTTCGACATCACCCTGTTTGGGGGTGGCGATGTAGCCTATTACGAGGGCTACAATGCTAAAGACCTGATCGCAGGCGTTGAAATCCGTCGCACCTTCTTTGACGAACTCAACGTCGGCCTTTCCTACCTGCAGAAATGGGACGAGAGCGAATTGGCCAACGAAATCTTCGGCCTCGATCTCGACTATGATTTCGCTGACGCCCTCTATCTCTACAGCGAAACCCAGTTCAACTATCTGGCCAACACCGTTAGCTACTTCCTCGGTGGAGCCAAAATCCATCAGAGCGAAAACTGGTCTCTGCGCGCCGAATATCTGTACTCTCTCCCCGTATTTTCATCCACTTCTATCTACTCGGTCTTTGCCGTGGATGAATATGAGGAGTTGTTTTTCGAGTACGAGCGGCGCTTAGCTCCGGGCTGGCGCATGTTTGTTAACTACGCGCTGGAGATGTACGAAGAAGATTCTGACGCCAGCGTGTTTGAGGCCGGGATCGAGAAAATCCGCACCGGGCGCTTTTACGGCTACCTGAGTGGAACATGGCGCGAAGATCCGGATGGACAGGATCTGGCGGGGGCAAAAGCCTATCTTGGAGCCAACATCAATCAGACATTCCGCTTCGGGTTGGGGATGCACCTCGACGTTATGGAGCGCTACCTGGATGACGATCAGGACGAGACCACCAACACCCGCATCTGGGCCGACGGCACCATCACCTTTAACCGCAAAGTTAATCTACAGGCCAAAGTTGAACGGATCGAGAGCGATTTGTGGGATGACTACTACCGCGGTCGTGTCCGTCTGAATATCCGTTTCTAGGGAGGAGTCACGTATGAAGCACAGAATTATGTTTTACTTGACCATCCTGGTCGTGCTGGTGACATCCCCGGTCTGGGCAGCATCATTTGATCACGACGAGCACGTCGCGATCCTTGGCGGCAACGACTGTTCCAGTTGTCATGTGGAGCAGAGTGAGTCAATTGTTCCCGCCAAAGATGTTTGCATGGGATGTCATGACGCGGCCATGATTGAAGCAGTAACCTTTTCGAGCTTAAAAACCCATGGTGTTACCTGGGCGCTCAGCCACCGCAGCGAAGCGAAGAGCAAAAGCATCAACTGTTCTTCCTGCCATCAGCAAAGCGACTGTCTGGAGTGTCACGTTTCGGGCTTTGCAGATGAAATGGGCAGCTTCGGCAACAACATGAACAACATTCACACCAGCGATTTCCACGTAACGCACCCGCTGGCGGCACGCACCAATCCGCAGTTGTGTAGCAGTTGTCACGAACCCAGCTACTGTAGTGACTGCCACGGCGACTTCCGCCGCGGTTCTCTGACTGGGATTTCGCATCAGCGCAGCTTCAGCAGTCTGCAAACCAGCTCTTTTGGTGTTGCGCACGAACAATTCAATGATAGCGATTGCGCCACATGCCACACCGCAGCAAACGGCAGCACCATATTGCCCACCCATGAGTGGAGCCGTGGCCACGCACGCGAAGCACGCAGAAACCTGGTTACCTGTCAGGCATGCCATCCAGATGGCAATGTGTGTATCAAGTGCCACAGCGCCCGCAGTGGTCTGGGGGTAAGCCCACATCCGAAAGATTGGGATGATATAGATGGCAGGCTCCGGCGTGCCAGTGACGGCAGAACCTGCCGTAAATGCCACTAATATCCACACCGATACAGGAGGTTTGAATGAACATTAGACAATATCTATCATTTTTCGCAGTGCTGGGCAGCATTCTGTTGCTCGCAGCTTGCGGAAGCAATTCCGGTTCCGGCGGAGATAAAACTGCAACGGTAACCCCTACAGAAGCAGCGGCAGTTGGAATTACCAACTGTGCCCAGTGCCATGCTGTTAAAAACGAAAACTGGCTCGACAGCCCCCATGGTAATCCTAATTTTTCTCCCAGTGGAGTTACTCCATATGCAGCAGACTCTACATGTGGGGTCTGCCATAACCCACTGGACGACGGCAGCTTAATGCCTGCCGCTTATAGCCTGGACATGCGTAATGTCGTCGGATGTGAATCCTGCCATGGCGGTGGAGAGGGACACGCTGGTCTTGGTCCCATAGCCTACCCCCTCCCCGGTCCAGAGCAATGTAGTCAATGTCATAGTGCTGAAACTGAAGCTGACTTCCATGCTACAACATTGTCTCGTATAATTAATGACACCCACTATGATGATCCTGCAACGGAGAATGTTATTGAAGGTTATGTAGTAAAAATGGGTGAACAGACTGGGTGCCAAGAATGTCACTTCGACACTCACATTTTGGATATGACCATCAACGACGATTGGGGCAATTCAGCCCATGCTGGCGGTCTGATGACCGCTAAGGATGCAGCTGCTGATTATGACGCCGCCATGGTAGCAGGGGTACAGGACTCGGAAGATGGAAACAGCGCCTGGGCGCATTATGATTGGGACAGCGAAGGGCGCCAGGGCTGCCAGAGATGCCATACTTCAACCGGTGTGTCTAACTTCCTTGATAATCCGGCAGATTATGATCCCGCCAACAACGATTTTTCTCACCTGGCTGGCTGGAGCAAAAATGCGGATGGCTCAATAACTTCTTCCGGTCAAAACGAAATGCTCTACTGCTGGGGTTGCCATAGCGACAACACTGGTAGCATGCGCAATCCTGGTGCATTGACCATCGACTACGCCGTTGGCGATAGCGTTGATTTCCGCAATTCTGCTGCATCCAACGCGTGTATCTCCTGCCACTCTGGCACAGCAACTGGTGACAGCATCAAGATCAGCACCGCAGATGGCACTAACGTTAGCTTCGTTAACTCCCACTACCTGGCAGCGGCTGGAGTTTTATTCGCCACCGGTGGCTATGAATATGCTGGGCGAGATTACGCCATTGTCGAGCCAGTCGAAGGAACGAGAGGAGACCAGCACCAGTACATTGGCTACGGTTCCAGGTATCAGAGGACAGGCAACGCAAACTATGATGCTGACTTTAGCAACGACTACATGAATGGCCCCTGTGCCACCTGCCACTTCAGCAGTGACGATGGCTCCCATACCCTGAGCCCGTTCACAACTGATGCGGTTGAGGGTGAAGTGCTGAATGCCGTGTGTGTCGCCTGCCACTCAACTCGTGGTGTCGGCGATGCCGCTAACACTTGGTACGGCAAGGATTTCACCGCAGATGATTTTGTAACAGGTGAAGTTGCTCCCCATAAAGGGCGTATGCTGGCAGCGCAAATGGCGCTTGATCTTGTGTTGCAAGAAAATGGCATCCATTTTAAATCACAATGGCCCTATTTCTTTAACACCGCATCTCCAGGAGGTCCAGATACTTGGTTTTCAAATTGGGCCAGCGTCTACCCGGACGCCGACTGGAAAGACGTCATGGGTGCGGCGTTCAACCTCAACTTTATTGCGCATGATCCTGCCGCGACCGCCCATAACCGCCGCTATGCGCGCCGTTTGCTCTATGACGCGATCGACTTCATGGACGACGGAATTCTGAACGACTCAACCAACGCAACAGTTACAGCGCAGGGCCAGGACTTCACTGCATCCGCGCTTAACTACATCGGTAGTCGTCCGTAACCAACTTTTCCTTTCACCCTTTAACCAAAAGCGGGTTCCTGCGGGAACCCGCTTTTTTTATGTGTACCTCTGAACGGATCTCTGCGCAAAACAGCAATTTGCCCCTGCGGTTGACATAGCTGCTCCTCCCACCGTATATATACCTGTGTGTTTTGAACCTCCTACACAGACATCGAGATATAGCGCAAGATATAGTAGATATGGGCTTTCCATCCCCCTCACACCATTATCCCCGCAGGAGAAATAAATGGCTCAAAAATTGTTCGGCAGAATAAAAGCTGAAACCCAGAGCCTGAAAGATCACATCGCCCTGCACGGCCCCGGCAGGATATTTCTGTTCCAGCTCGGGATCGCTATCGGCGCAATTATAGCCGCATTTGGTTACAGCATGTTCATGGTCCCGTTCAATCTAGCGGCGGGAGGTCTCGCGGGGCTGGGGGTTATTATCACGAACTTTACCAATCTGTCCCCCGGGGTGCTCTATCTGTTAATGAATCTGCCGTTGCTGGTGCTGGGGTTTATTCTGTTGGGGCGGTTTCGCTTCCTGTTCTCGTGCCTGTTATCCATTGTGGTGTTTTCCATCGCAACAGATGCCTTCAATGCCTTTATGCCACGCAACATGCACACCTTTCCCATCACTCAGGATCTGCTCCTGAACTCCATCTACGGTGGGCTGTTTTTTGGCGTTGGGGTGGGAATTGTGTTGCGCTACGGCGGCAACTTCGGCGGCACGGTCATTCCGGCGCAAATCCTCCACAACAAGACCGGCTACCCTTTGAGTCAGGTTTTTTTCTACCTCGACGGGGGCATCATCCTCCTGGCGGGCGCGGTGTTTGGCTGGGAACTGGCGATGTTGGGGATGTTGTCGCTGTTTGTGGCCGGGATGACGGCAGACTTTATACTCGAAGGGCCGAGTCAGGTGCGTACCATCACCATTGTGAGCCAGACCCCCACCATGCTTAAACATGCGATTTTGTCGGAACTGGGGCGGGGAATCAGCTACTGGGAAGTAACCGGGGGGTATTCAGATCGCAACTACACCATGCTGTTCTGCACCATCACCCGCTCGCAGGTGCCGGATTTAAAAGCACTTGTGGCGGAGAACGACCCGGAGGCCTTTCTGGTTGTTGGAGTCGCGCAGCAGGCGGTGGGAAGCTTCAGCTTTAAGCGTCACAACGCAAGGCGCAACAAACCTAAACCACCCTCACCTAATCCAGCCGAGGTCCCCAGTAGTACCCCGGTGGCGTTCAATGCCCCCGATCTGCCCCCCCCACCTATTCATGATGATGATCTCTAAAAACATGCACCACCGCCGCGAAAAGAATTTGATGCAGATCCTGCTACGTGGAGTCGTAGTTCTGTTGCTCCCCCTGCTGCTGGGTGCATGCGAAAAACGCACCTTGCGCCCAGTGCCGGCAACAGGGGTGATTCTCGCCTTTGGTGACAGCCTCACTGCAGGAGCAGGTGCACGCGCAGATGAGAGTTACCCGGAGGTGCTGGCGCAACTGAGCGGGCGGAAAGTGATCAATGCAGGAGTAGCGGGCGAGGTTACTGCAACAGGACGGGCGCGCCTGCCCGCAGCTCTGGACACGCACTCCCCCAGTCTGCTGTTGTTGCTCGAAGGGGGCAACGATATCTTGCGTAACCACAACCTCCGTCAGACAAAGGACTCTCTGGCGGCGATGATCGAACATGCCCATGCCAACGGAGTTGAAGTGGTGCTCATCGGGGTACCGGAGAAAAATCTCTTTTCCAGCGTGGCACCAATTTACACAGAGCTGGCGCAGGAGTACGACCTGGTGTTCATCCCAGATCTTATCGGAAAGCTGTTGCGCACCCCGGAATACAAGTCGGACCACATCCATTTCAACGCGGCAGGTTACCGCGCCATGGCGGAAGAGATCTATACTGTACTGCGCAAACATGGAGCATTGGAGTAACGGACTGGAGGCTGGAGGCGAGGCTGTTGCCCTGTGATATGGACCTGCCTCAGCGCTGCGGCGGGTGTTTGTGCATAGATTGCCTCCGGTCGCCCCACGCAAAAACACATGAGAAGATGGCGACCGGAGGTATTTGCATACGCTAAATAGTGTTGCGGTGAAACTTCTGCTGTTTTAATCCTGTTACTGCAGCGGCTCTATGGTTATAGCAACGCGCCGGTTTATCTGGCGTCCAGATGGGGTATCGTTTCCGGCGATAGGCTGACTTTCGCCAAATCCGATGGTGCTGATGCGCTGGGATGCCACCTGATAATTGACCAGAATGTATTTTACCGCTTCAGCGCGGCGCTCTGACAGACGCTGGTTGTACTCCTCAGGTCCAGTGCTGTCGGTGTGGCCGGCAATCTGCAAGCGGGTCTGCGGATACGCGTTCAACACTTCCGCCACACGGCGCAGTTCATCATACCCGCCCGGCTTCACCGTGGCAGAATCTACATCAAAGAGCAAATCGGACTTGAAGGTTACCGCCAGGGTCTGCGCATCGCGGCGCACACTTGCATCTTCTACGTTGGCAAGACTCTGGCGCATCGCCTGTTCTTGTTTTTGCATGTAGTTAGCGAAGAAACCTCCGGCAGTACCACCTAAAGCCGCGCCCACACCGGCACCGATCAGGGTCGCTTCTGTGTCGCCCCCAAGCAGTTGCCCCAGCCCTGCACCTACAGCGGCTCCGGCTCCTGCCCCGATGGCAGTCCCTTTTTGGGTTTGACTCATAGGCTGGGCGCAACCAGCTAACGCCAGCCCCAAAATAAGAACTACAATAGTTGTTTTACGCATATCTTTTCTCCTGTTTTAGTTGAGTTTCGCAACAGCAGGCTTCTGCCGTAGACTTCTTCCTGCACACTACTTCTTTATAATAGACCAAATGCCCTCAGACCAAATGCCAGAATATAAAAGCAGCACCTGGCAGCACCTGAAACATAGCTACCATGTTACAATATTTTTGCAATATAGCATATATTGGGTTGCGCTACCCATGAGGATAACCTGCATAAAGTAAAAAGGGAGCATCTACTCTCCAACCGTGGGAAGGATAATTTCAACCACCAAGCCTCCATTACCTGCACGTGCAGCGCGGATAGTGCCGTGATGCAGTTCTACCGCGCGTTTGGCTATCGCAAGACCAATCCCCGTGCCACCGGTGTGGCGTTCGCGCGCCTCGGCGACACGGTAAAAGGGGATAAAGAGCTTCTCCAGCTCTAGCTCTTCCACCCCCGGACCCTGATCACGTACCAGAATGTGTGCGTATTCTCCGGCAACACGCAGCTCCACCTCTACCCGGGTAGCAGGTGCGGTGTAGCGCACTGCATTTCGAATTACGTTTTCAAATGCCTGTGCAATCAACTCAGGCACCCCTTGCACCACCGCAGATTGTGCTCCGTCCAGCTCCACTTCAATCTCCTGCTCCGCCGCTTCGTACGCCGCATCCTGCACAATATCTGCAAGCAGATCTCTGAGTTCGATATTGGTGCGTGCCTTAAGGGTATCGGCATGTTCCATACGGGTAAGTTCAAGAAGCTGACCGATCATGCTATTCATACGCGCGCTTTCAAGTTCTATCCGCTGCAGGCTTTTTTCCTGCTGTGGGCTGCCTTGCTCTCTGCGTGCAAGTTCGAGTGCAATACCGAGGCGGGTCAGAGGGGAGCGCAGTTCGTGAGAGATGTCGCGCAGCAGACGCTGCTGCCCCTCTACCAGGGCTTCAATCCGCGTGGCCATCTCATCAAAATCTGTCGCGAGGGCGGCTATTTCGTTGCGCCCCCGAATCTCCGTCCCCACGCGGGCGCTAAGATCCCCCGACGCAAAGCGATGCGTTGCCTGGCGCAAGCGCGTTATAGGGGTAACCAGGGAGCGCGCCAACACAAAACATACCAATGCGGTTAACCCGAGGACAAACAACAGCTGCCACCCAAGCAGGCCACGGGTAAGCTCGGCAACAATATGCTGTTGCGCCGGGCGGCGCGGCAGCCACACTGCGGCTACATAGCGCTTGCCTGTATCACTCTGCACCACGGCGGCGATAGCATTGCGGTGTCCACGGATGGGCAGCTCCACTTCATCGGTCTGCAACGCACGGATAACCGCATTCTGCATCCCGCACGCTACCTTATTTTCCAACAGGGGTGCGGCATGATCATCAAACAGCAGGATACTCAGGCCGTGTTCACGTCGAATCCCGCCGGTAAAAGATCTCAGGGCCGCCGCTCCGTGGCGTTCATATTGCCGCACCGCTTCGCGCCCATATTCCACCACTGCACGTTGCGCAAGTTGGCGGTGCATGGCGGGGGGATACTGCTGATCGCGAAAGATGGTCAGAGCCACAATGGTTACCGCCACCAGAATCACCAGCCCCCAGAAATACAAAAATATTCTGAAAAACAGACTCTGCATCCTCAGCTCACTTCCGGATCTGCGTACATATATCCGACATTGCGCACCGTAATGATCCGCTCGCTCGCATCTCCACTGCTATCCACATAGGAACCAAGTTTTTTGCGCAATGCGCTTACATGCACATCGACACTTCGATCATAGGGGGAATTCTGCCGTCCCAAGACCTCTTCCACGAGGTTTTTGCGACTCACCACCTCACCCTGATGGCGCGCCAACATCACCAACAGATCAAATTCTGCCGAAGTCAGCTCTACGTTTTCATCCCCCCGTTTTACCCTGCGGCTCCCGGGATATACACGGATATCCCCAACTTCGAGCACCTCCACAGCATCGCTGGCATCGCTCTCGCCTGTTCCCCCTTGCAGGGCGAGGCGCCGCTCCACGGCGCGGATCCGTGCAAGGAGTTCACGCGGATTAAATGGCTTGGGCAGATAGTCATCCGCACCGAGTTCAAGCCCGACAATACGGTCGATCTCTTCTCCGCGGGCGGTGAGCATAATCACTGGCACCTGAGATCCTTTGCGAATCGTGCGCAGCACATCAAATCCGTTCATCCCGGGGAGCATCACATCCAAGATAACCAGATCAACCTCTTGTTCCAACGCTGCCTGGGCGCCGGTATCCCCAGCGTGGACGCTGACTATCTCCAGTCCCTCTGCACTCAGGTAGTCGTGCAACAATTCGCACAATTCGTGGTCGTCATCTATAATTAGTATTTTGCGCATATATAATTCTCTCCCGCCGATGCTCTGTCATCAAGGCAACCATCCATAACCCATCGGCTCTGTTGCCTCCCAAGGGTTGGGTGTCTCCACACGTTGCTGTATAGTGCTATTCTAGCCCCTGCGGATAGATCCAGGGGTAAAATATTGTTAAGCTGTAACGGAAATACGCTGCTGCGCTTTACATAACTTTACCTTTGTCGTACAGCTCTTAACCCCTTTCTACATCTATCTCGGATACTATCTACCCATCAAAAAGCACAGCGACCTTCACCCACACCTATGTGGAACGTGTCGTACCGTTGAACCTCAACCACCAAAGGAGCACACCATGAAACAGCTAAGTGTCATCACTGTTACCATCCTTACAATGCTACTCTTCAGTACCAGCGCCATGGCTTGGAGCAACTGCAAAACCCAGCGCGGCAATATGAAGGGCAACCAGGCGCAACAGGAAAACCATATCGAGCGCATGGCGCTTATTCTCGATCTCAGTGCAGAGCAGCAACAACAGCTGACAGAGCTGCGCACCAAACATCAGCAGCAGCGCGCACAAATGCGTACCGAGCTCCGGGAAGCGCGTCAGCAACTGCGTGACGTACAGCCAGGGGTGGCTCTTGACAGTAAAAACCTGAAAGCGCAAGCCCGCACCTATGCAGATCTGAAGGCGGCAATGCTGGTCAACAAGATTGAGCACAAACAGCAGATGTTCTCTATTTTGACCCCTGAACAGCAGGAAAAAGCCACAAAACTAGGGGCGCTTAAAGCTGAAAGCAAATGCACCGGCTGCGAGTTCCAAGGCAAGGGGTGCTGCGGTGTCTATGCAGATGACTGCCCGAAGGGATTTGGCAAAGGGTGCAATGTCCAGGGTAAAAAAGGTGGCAACAACCGTGGTCCCCAGTCCCCCTGCATGAAACAGCGCTGTCGCTAATCTCAATCCGCAAGCGCAAAACATGTGGTAGAATCAGGGCAGGTGGAGAGGTGCTAGCCACAAGCTACAACCTTCCACCTGCCTTGTCCTACCCTTTCGTACCTTTTCGAGTTGGGCAAACGCAAGACGCATAACGCAAAGCCTTTAGCAGGAGGATCGAACTATGGTTGCGTTATTAAAATATTTGATACCGCTGGGGTTATTTCTCACCATCCTTGTAGCCCCTGCAACCACCCCCGAAGCCCATGCCGCACGCCGTTACAGCAGAGTTTCTGTGGGAATGGCGCTGCAGGATCACTCCTTTGCCCGCTCACCATGGCGCCACAACAGATCGTTTCGCCCCCACTTCCGCTCTAATCTCCACCACATCCCCTCAAGGCATATGGGACCATGGCATCGTTATCCGCGGCACTATTCAAGCTTTGGGTACAGCTCATACGTGGGGAGGAACGTCCCCTTTGGTTTCAGGGTCGCCACGCTGCCCCGCCCTTACACCACCGTAGTCATTAATAGCACCCCCTACTACATTGCAGATGGGGTCTACTATCGCAATGAAGGGCGCGGGTATATCGTGGTGGAGGCACCGGAACTGAACTTACCCAAGGCCCAGCGCACCTACCCTGCCAGTGACCTGGTGGTGGAAGTAGACCGCACCCACATGCGTTCCGGTCCCAGTGAAGACCATCCGGTGACTGGGCAGGCATTCTCCGGCCAACCGCTAACCATTGTGGGAGAAGCCGCAGAGTGGTACTACGTCCAACATCCCCACGGTCACTACGGTTGGGTGCCCAAGAACCACACCCGCCCTGCTGGAAATAGTTCTGATGGGGATTGAGATCGAGCGCAAATTTCTCCTGCAGAACGGAGCGTGGCGCCACCAGAGTATCTCCAAGACCCGTTTAGTGCAGGGGTATATTAGCGTCACCCCTGCAGCTACGGTGCGGGTCCGGATCGCGGCGGACAGCGCTTTTTTGACTCTAAAGGGAAAGCGCATAAATTACAGCGCCACCGAATTTGAATACCCGGTGCCACTAGAAGACGCACGCCAGATGTTGACGCAGATGTGTCCCCTTCCGCCAGTTGAAAAGTGGCGCCATATAGTCCTCCACCACGGGTGCAGATGGGAAATAGATGAATTTCTCGGCACAAATGCCGGTCTCTACCTTGCTGAAATAGAGCTCGAGTCCGCTAGCGCCGAGTTCCCCCGCCCGCAGTGGCTTGGGGAGGAAGTCTCCCACGATCTGCGCTACACCAACGCCAGCCTGGCGCAACGTCCATATTCAACCTGGGAACGCTGAAATCAAGCACCAGCTCAGCTTTCCACCCCGCCCCTACGCAGTGCGACGCCGGTTCTACTGCGTGCGCAACTACGGACTAAAACATGCACGCATCAACTTTTCTGCTATATTCATTTTGGCACTATGGAACTAATATGGAGACATTTAGAGGGAGGCTATGGTGCTGAAAAAGCTGTTTACCCTGGTAGCTGCGTTGGTGACGGGTTGTGTTGAAGTACCTGAAGGGGTGAAACCGGTGGAGCCGTTTGAGCTAGATCGCTACCTCGGGCGGTGGTACGAAATCGCACGTTTGGATCATCGGTTTGAACGCGGCCTAAGTGAGGTAAGTGCAGATTACTCGCGCAACGCTGACGGCTCTGTTCGAGTTCTAAACCGCGGCTATTCCAAAGCGGAAGCGAAGTGGAAAGAAGCGGAGGGAAAGGCACGGTTCGTCGCCACACCCACGGAAGGGTTTCTGAAGGTCTCTTTTTTTGGCCCCTTTTACGCATCCTACATAATCTTCGCATTAGATCAAGAACACTACAATTACGCCATGATCAGTGGACCCGACACCTCTTATCTGTGGATTCTCGCGCGCCAGCCAACCCTGGAGCAAGAAACGGTGGATAAACTGCTGGAACAGGCACGTCAGCTAGGCTTCGACCCTGACGCGCTTATTTTTGTGGCGCAGGAAAACCAACATTAAGCGCTGGGCAGGAAACTGAACAGCCTATACCTTTCCATTGCCGCACACACGCCCACGCAGACCTCCAAAATTCATTACCCATAAGCTTCTGAGCTTACGCAAGGCTGAGGTAGATCTCTACGATGAGGCTTGGTGTGTGTCTGTTGCCTCAATAAAACCCTTCAGATGGGATGCCACCTTATTCAATTTAACTTTGAACCCGGTGTAATTTGTCCTTTACAATAGTTGTTGCAACAACTATTGTAAAGGACAACCATTTCCAACGCTTAATTGAGGTGACCAATGAATTTCATTATGGACGAATCTCTCGGGTTTATTCTTAATAGAACCTCTGTCGCAATAAAAAAAGAGTTTACTAAACGCCTTAAGCCTTATGACCTCACCCCCGAACAATGGTCGATCTTGAACCGTTTAGGGGAGGAAGATGGGCTTACGCAAAAAAATCTGGCAGAGAGAACCTATAAGGATCAACCCAATACTGCTCGCATGCTCGACAAGCTTGAAAAGAAAGGCTTGCTCAAGCGGGCTGCCAATCCCGAAGATCGGCGGGGCTTTCTCATTTTTCTTACCGCCAGAGGGAGAGCCTTAAGAGAACGCATTATTCCGCTTACCACTAAACTGAACGAAGATGCTGCCCTTGGATTAGAGCAAGAGGAGTATCGCCAACTTA
>CAZDRL010000026.1:0-2220 GCA_964508035.1 uncultured Desulfuromonas sp. | reverse complement strand
AAACTGAACGAAGATGCTGCCCTTGGATTAGAGCAAGAGGAGTATCGCCAACTTATATCTCTGCTTGGCAGGGTATATGAAAATCTGACCTAGTCCCACATAGACTCTCGAACAGAACAAACCCTAAAATCTCACCCCAAAGGTAAAGAATAAGAAAGGGATAACAGCATGAATATTTCTCGAATCCTTCAGCTTCAAATCGCCACCAGCCTCCTGGTTTTATTTGCTTGGATTTCCCCCGCTTTCACACAGAGCACAATCGACTCAAACCCGACATGGGCAGAGAACACACAAACAATTAAATTGTTGCAGATCGATTTTCCATTTGGTGGCTCCAGCAAGGATGAGATGAATAACACCTTGCAGGACTTGGCCCAGAGTATTGCCGCATATCCCGGGGTGATATGGAAAATATGGACCGTAAACGAAGACACTCACGAAGGTGGCGGGATCTACCTGTTTGAGGATGAAGCCTCACTCAACGCATATGTCCCAATGCACATTGAGCGCCTCAAAAGCTCCGGGGTTACGTCAGTAAACGCAAAGGTTTTTGACATTCCAGAGGTTTTGACCGCAATCGCGCGCGGACAACTAACCCGTCACCACGCGGGCGCTATAATCTCTAACAAACCAAGAGCCGCTATGCGCCTGCTGCAAATGGACTTTCCCTTCAGCGGAGGGGATAAAGAGGAGATGGATCGCACCCTGCAGGACCTGTCGAAAAGTATTGCCGCATACCCGGGAGTGATCTGGAAGATCTGGACCGTAAATGAGGCGACCCAGGAAGGTGGTGGGATTTACCTGTTCGAGGATGAAGCTTCACTGCACACATACCTGCAAATGCACACCGAACGCCTAAAAGGCTTAGGGGTTACCACGCTAAACGCTAAGATCTTTGAAATTCCAGAGGTATTGACTGAAATCACCCGCGGCCCTATCCCGCAATAGGTTCGTGAAAAGGAATTACCAGCAGAACCTCCAACTTGTGCATAAAAGAAGGAGAGACCAGGGGCGAAGAAGTGCCAGATTGGAGATTGATTTGCTAGATTTTTCGGGGAGATATGTGAAATTTGCGGAATACATTTTTCATAATGGTACCGTTGGTCATGTTGTTACCCTGTCTTGTTATCCCATCGCCAAGCAGTGGACAGCCTTCCATGGAGAATAAGCCTGCACATCACACACAAACAGGATTTCAGAATCATCCTTTGGTAGCAAAAATGGTTCCGAAGGGGTTTCTTTTTTATGTGCGTAGACTTTGGGGCTCAGTTTTTACTCCTGATGTTCCAGATGGTCACGCGCTATCCGCGCAAGAGGCTGAACTGCTGTTAAATTCAATTGAAGGAGATAAGATTAGCTGGTTGGGACATGCCACCTTTTTACTAAAGACAGCCGAAACAACAATATTAACGGATCCATTTCTAACGGAGTTTGCCAGCCCGATTTCATGGGCAGGCCCCAGAAGGTTCGTAACACCAGGTATCAGCATGGAGAGCTTACCCCATATAGATGTTGTGCTCATTTCGCATAATCACTACGACCACCTGGATGACGAAACCATTAGAAAACTGGACAATAAAGAGAAAATCCACGTTGTGGTGCCTTTGGGTCTAAAGTCTTTTTTTGTGGAGCGCGGATATGAAATGGTAACTGAACTGGATTGGGGGGAATCGGTTACGCTAGAGCACATTAAAATAACATCCCACCCCGCTGTGCACGAATCTGCGCGGAGCACTGGCGATTTCAATAAAACCTTGTGGTCATCATGGGCGATTGAGAGTCCCGCCCTAAGGATCTTTTTTGTTGGGGATACTGGCTACTCCAAACCTATTTACCGGCGCATCGGTGCAGAATATGGCGCATTTGATTATGCGATTGTCCCCATAGGTGCGTATGCACCAAGAAAGCTGTTGTGGATGTCACACGTAACACCCGAAGAAGCGGTGTTACTTGGGGCGGATGTGCGTGCCAACACCCTGATCGCATCCCATTGGGGTACGGTCAGTAGTTTATCGGACGAGCCTGTGTTTGAACCGCCACAACGCTTTAAAAAATCAGGGATTGAGAGCGGCTTTTGTGCGCAAGACCTCTGGATTATGAAGGTTGGGGAAACCCGGGCGCTTTAATGATACCACTACGCCCACAAGCAATATAAATAGCATTTACTGATTACAGGAGAGGTAACTATGAGAAAACTTAGTGTAAAAGGGCAAAAATGGC
>CAZDRL010000025.1:0-34574 GCA_964508035.1 uncultured Desulfuromonas sp. | reverse complement strand
GGAAAAACTGGGTGATGTGCGCCTGGTAGGGATCGATACCCCAGAGAAAAAAGCCAATCGGCGTGACCGCGATTTCATACGCCTGGGGGCGGATTCTCCTGCGCAGTTGCGCCGCAGTGGGCGCGACACGCTTAAGTATCTTATTCGTACCTTAAAGGGGCAGCAGGTGCGCCTCGAATTGGAGCGCCCGGCACGGGATAAATATGGGCGCCTCCTTGCGTATGTGTGGCTCGAGGATGGAACCATGCTGAACCGTGAACTTCTGCGGCAGGGGAGAGCCCGGGTATATCGCTACTTTGACTTTGCACGCAAAGAGGAATTTCTTCAGTTGGAGCAAGAAGCGATACAGACTGGGCGGGGGCTGTGGAAGTAAGCCCCCAACTGTGCATTTACGCAAAACAATAACGTTACTTTTCAATCAAATAAATACGCGCATCCCCGTATGTTCTTTTTTTTCTTCTGTTAGAGTAACAAACATCAGAGAGATCAACAGATGTTGTGGCAGACAGTGCTGATTACCTCTGACCTCCTTTCTTCCTTGGATAACACACAAAGCCGCTGCGGATGCCTCCTCGCAGCGGCTTTCGTGTTTCCAGTCTTCCAGAAAACTCGGCAGTAAGTATTCTTGCCTCAATTTTTGCGCTATACTCCTTTGCAGCACGAAGCGCCATGGTGTCAGGTGCGCGGTTTTTACGCCTAGTTAATGCTTTATAGGTCATATGCTTTGGGAGCAAGAGCAAGTATGAAAAAGTGGAAGCACGTCCTGATAAGTATCTGTTGTGGGGTGAGCGGTGTAATTTCAACGCCGGCTTTGGGGGCACAACTTTCTGCGCTGGAGGAGTGTATGCTGGAGATGATCCGCAGCGGGGAGGCAGAGCAGATGGAGTTGGGACAGTTGCGCAACCATTGTGAGTCTCAGACATATGTTGCGGTGGAAATCCTGGCGCAGGAGCCTGAGCTGAGTAAAGAGCCCAAGGCCCAGCCAGCCACTGCTTTGCTGACTAAAAAGCGGCGCAAAAGCGAGAAGGCGCTCGGGTGTAACCCATTCAACCTGATCGCGCATCGGGAAAATTATATCCTCCCTGTGAGTTATAACAGCAACCCTAATGGCAAGCCGTTCGGGGTCTCCAATTCCAAAATTGATAATGCCGAGGTGAAGTTTCAGTTCAGTTTTAAATTTCCGGTATGGCGCCAAGTTGTGGGGGATATAGATCTGTGGGCAGCATATACTAATTTATCTTTTTGGCAGGCATATAACGAGTCCCATTCGAGTCCGTTTCGCGATACCAACCATGAACCGGAACTGTTCCTGAGCAAAGGGAACAATCTACAGATATTCGGGTTTACCAATACCGAGAACCGTATTGGAGCGGTACATCAATCCAACGGCAAGGAGGGCGATCAGTCCCGCAGTTGGAACCGCATCTATCTGCAGATGATTTTTGAGCGTAATAACTTCATCCTCGCGTTTAAACCCTGGTATCGTATCCCCGAATCTGACAAAGATGGTGCGTCTGATCCCACCGGAGATGATAACCCCGATATCGATGCGTATCTGGGCTACGGCGAGATCCGCGCGCTATATAAGTGGGAGGATCAGACATTCTCAATTCTGTTGCGCAACAACCTGCGCACTGGAGATAATCGTGGTGCGGTTGAACTGGGCTGGATTTTCCCCATCACTACCTGCATAAACGGCTATCTCCAGTACTTCAACGGCTACGGCGAGAGCTTGATAGATTATGATTCTTCGGTAAATAGAATTGGACTGGGCTTTACCGTAACAGAGATGTTGTAAGAAGAGGGAGGTAGGGATGCTTTGCGCAGCGCCCGATCGGCTCAATCCTGTTTCTGCTCCTTAAGCCACACATCGATAAGAAAGCGGGAGATACTGCGGCGCGAGGGTAATATCGGCAGGTTATCAAGGCTAAACCAGGCAGCGTCCTCAAGTTCTTCGTGCTCTACACAGATGGAGCCCCCAGCGTAGTCAGAGATAAACCCCGCCATCAACTGGGATGGAAACGGCCATGCTTGGCTGCCGCAGTAGCGGATATTGCAGATCTTGATTCCAGTCTCCTCTTGCACCTCACGTGCTGCTGTTTCCTCCAAACTCTCCCCCGGCTCCATAAAACCAGCCACGTGGCTGTAGCGCCCCGGAGTCCAGGTGGGTTTTCGTGTCAGCAGGATTTGGTCCTCGCGCTGCACCAGTACGATGGCGCAAGGGTGGATATGGGGGAAGTGGTGCCAGCCGCAGCCGCAACATTCCATCCCCCAGGTGGCTGGAATCGGGCGCGTGGAGGAACCACATCTGCTACAAAAACAGCTGTTTTCTAACCAGTGATGCAGGTGCTTTGCGAGTGCTCCCAACGAGACAAAAGCGAGATCAAGCCCAGGCTCTTCATGGCGCAGATTATATCCGGCGAGATGCTGGGGAGGTTCCGCATCTGCGGGGATGACACACACGCGGCACGGCATGTTGTCCCAGCGTCCGCAGTAGAAGGTTCGCGCCAGCGCAGAAACCTCGCCCGGATCGCGAGGCAGACTCGCACTCTCACTGTCTCCATCTACATAAATAGAGTTTTTATGCACCACCACCCATACCCCTGTGCCACCGGGGTCTGCGTCTGGGGTTGCCAGAGTGAAGTGCTGAGCCACGCAGGCGTGATTAAATGGAAGAAACAACGCATCTTCGTAAGCGTGGGGGAAAATCATTATATATCCTTGGACTCCTTGCTTCGTGCCGCCGGAGTGATGCTCCAGTGTTGAGCGCTGGGTTTTTCGCGCCGCAACATATCGCCAACACAGGTGTCCGGCGGCAACTCAAGCCATACCAGAGCGTTGGGCTGGATAATGGGGCAAGGCTCATCGTTGCTGGTGCGGGCATTTTGGACCACTATTTCACTCTGGCGCATGCCCGGCCCTATCACTTCAATGCTATCGCCATTCTCAAAGCGGTTGCGCCCCTCAACTAAAAACTCCGTTGCACTCCGTTGTTCACGCACGATGCCGAGGAAATCGTGGCTGCGCCGATAACTAGAATCCTGATGGTGGATGGTGGCATCGTGGGGGGGGAGGAAATCGGTGGTGTAGGGGCGGTGGCTTATTTTATCCAACTCTTCGCGCCACAGCGGATTACAACGGTACTGGCCTGGGTCTGCCATATATGCATCGATGGCAGCACGGTACACCCGCGTAACCGTTGCGACATAGTACTGGGTTTTCATCCGTCCTTCGATTTTGAGACTGGAAATTCCAGCGCGGATAAGAACAGGGATGCGCTCAAGCAGGCAGAGGTCACGGCTGTTCATAATGTAGGTTCCGTGGGTATCCTCTTCAATCCCAAACGCCTGCTGGGGGCGTGATTCTTCCACCAAGGCGTAGTTCCAGCGGCATGGTTGTGCACATGCACCGCTGTTGGCGCTGCGTCCGGTGAGGGCGGTGGAGAGCAGACAGCGCCCCGAATACGCGACACACATGGCGCCGTGGACAAATACCTCCAAGTCGATCTGGGTCCTCTGCCGAATTGCCGCAATATCCTGCAGTGGAAGCTCGCGCCCGAGGTTGACGCGCTCTACCCCGTGCTGCTGCCAGAAGTTACACGCAGCAGCATTCAAGGTGTTGGCTTGAGTAGAAAGATGGATTTTGCGCGTTGGATCTAGATTTTGGATACAACTCAGCACTCCGGGGTCTGAAACTATATATGCATCGAGTGCCAGAGGGCGTAACGCTTCGAGGTATTCCTCCAGGGCTGCTATCTGCCCTTCGAAAAGATAGGCGTTCAGGGTGAGATAGAGTTTTTTACCCCGCTTGTGGGTCTCCGCTATAGCACAGTGCAGATTATCCAGGCTGAAATTCCCCGCTTGGGCGCGCAGTCCGAAGTTGTCCCCACCCAGGTACACGGCATCTGCGCCGTAGTCGAGGGCAACTTTTAATTTGTCAATGTCGCCGGCTGGGGCCAGCAGTTCTGGTGGTGTGGGCATAGATGGATGGCTCAGCATAAATAATTAGAGTAAAAAAAGGGTTGAAGTGGTGCGTAGCGTATAACTTTACGTTGAAATGGGGACAAAAAGCAATTGTTCCCCAATCTGACTTTAGGAAACAATGCAAGAGCTTGACAAGAGGGATGAATAGATTTAAAAATTTCACCCACAGTTTATGTGATTTGTTTCAATGATTAGCGCACGGTTTTTGGCGCTGGTGCAATCCGCACAGGATTTCTCTGGGCAGAAGTGTATATTTTTCTGGATAACTGTTATTATCAGCCCTTGATCTCAACCTGTCTGTGCCGAAAAATGTTGCAGACCATAAATAGATGGTGATGGAGGAGAGCAGTAATGATACGTATAGTCGGCACTATGTGTATAGGATTTGCGGTGCTAGTGGCGTCAGGGTGTGCACCAGGGACGCTGAAGACACAGCGCCCTACTCCATCTGCACCTCTAGAACGACAGGTGGAAAGGCAGCAGATGCGTATAACTGCAATGGAACAGCAGTTGGCCACTTTGAGCGTTGCGCAGCGCGAACGTGATGAACAGTATGCCGAAGTGATGGCTCGTCTCGACGCCGTGCTGGCAGAGGTGTCAGATGTACGTAGAGTGAGTACTGCTTCGCGCAGCAATACCTATGATGGTATGGTTATGCGTCAGCCCCGTTCTGATGTTGCCACTGCAGGTGCCACCGAACAAAGCATAGATGGAGATCAGCGTACCCCCACCGAAATTTATCGACGTGCATTTGCAGCCTATACCACAGGCAGGCATGCTGAAGCGCAGGAGCTGTTTGAGGAATTTGTCACCTCTTTCCCCGATAACGACTATGTCGCCAATGCGCGTTTCTGGCAGGGGGAGGCGTGTCTGGCTCAGGGTCTGTACGCAGAAGCAAAACAGGCCTTTGCTGCAGTGATAGAGTTTGATCCGCAAAGCTCTAAAGCGCCGTTTGCCCAATTAAAGCAGGGGCTTATTCTGGCGCGCCAAGGGGAGACTGATGCGGCGCGAAAAGTACTTCAAGATGTCCAGAATGATTACCCAGGCACTGAAGCGGCGGAGCAGGCGGGAACTGTCCTTAACTCCGGGCGTCTAAACTGAAGGAGAGAGTAACTATGCGTTTAGCAAAAGCGGTTCAAATGGCCACATGTGCAACCTTGCTGTTGGCTATAGTATGTATGGCGATCCCCAGCAATGCAGTAGCGCAGCAGTCCGCTTCGGTCCAGAAGCCATATCAGAAACCACATATATACACCATTAAAAAAGGGGATACCCTGTGGGGGATTTCCGATAGATTTATCACTGACCCCTGGTATTGGCCCAATCTATGGGCGAATAACCCCTTTATCCGCAATCCACATCTTATTTATCCGGGGCAAAAAGTAGCCATTTATGATGGGCGTATTGAATTGCTTCCCAACTACCCAGAAAAAGAGGGTCCAGTAGAAGATGAAGTTCTGGTGGCGCTGCCTGAGCCGGAAGAGGAGATCACTATCTCCACTGAAGCAGATCTGCGCAGTTTTATCAGTGACGGTGCGCTGGCGCGCAGTGGCATGATCGTGGATACGGTGGATAATCGCATTATGATTACCAAAGATGACACCGTATTTGTGCAGATGGGTGACCAGGTGGCGCAGGTTGGGACCCAGTATGATCTGTACCGCATTGGCGATGTTGTTACCCACCCCCATACTGGAGCAAAACTCGGACATAAAACCACCTGGGTAGGTGCAGTAGACCTTGTGAGTGCACATGCGCAAGTATACTCCGGGGTAATTACCCAGGCAGTGCAAGAGATAGAGCGCGGTACTGTCCTCCTTCCCCGCATAGAGCCTGAGGAGGAGATCGTATTGCGTCGCGCAGATACTATCCTTAGTGGAACCGTCATTACCGGACAGCAGCGTCAGTTGTCTCTTGCCCACGGAGATGTACTTTATGTAGACATGGGAACTGATGCCGGACTGCAGGTGGGGAATATGCTCACGCTCGTGCGTCCCCGCACTGCAAGTGAACTCGGGCTGCAGGATAAAAGTGTGGAACTTCCTGATACCTTGCTCGGGCGTGCGCTGGTAGTTAAAACAGATGCCAAGACTGCAGCCGCATTGGTGCTTAAGGCGGCAGAGCCCATCGTGGGTGGAGATCTGGCGTATACCGAAGTGGAGTAGCCGGTTTCTGTGCACGGAAGAAAGGGTCGGTAGCGGCCCTTTTTTTATGCCTGGAACATTAGTGGACTAGAATTAGATTAAAACAGATAACACAAAAGACATGAGTGGAGAGTGCGGTTATGGATGCGAATCAATTGGCACTGTTGCGCCTCAATCTAACCCATGGGCTGGGGCGCGCCACATTGCTCAAACTATTGCACGCATATCAGAGCCCCAGTGCGGTGCTGGAGCAAGCCCCTGCACAATGGGCGCGCCACGCGGGGATTAGCATAACCCGCATAGGACAGATCCCCGCTGCTGCTGATGCGCTGGTGTTGCGCGCGGCAGAATATATCTGCCACCATCAGGTAAAAATTGTGAGCATTAATTGTGCGGGCTATCCTCCACCGTTACGCCAGATAAGTGATCCGCCTGCCCTGTTATATATTCGCGGAGAGTTAAGCCCACGTCCGTGCATTGCTATTGTGGGGTCGCGCCGCGCTACCCGGGATGGGAAAGAGATGGCGCGGGAACTTGGACGCGATCTCGCCAATGCCGGATTTTGCATAGTGAGTGGCATGGCGAGTGGAATCGATGGCGCTGCCCATGAAGGAGCCCTGAGTGCAGCAGGCGCCAAGAACCCCGGAGCCTTGAACACCATGGGGGTGTTGGGAAACGGTATTGATGTGGTGTATCCCCGCGCTAATGCCCACTTGTTTCAGAGTGTTGCCGCCAGCGGCGCGCTTATATCAGAATACCCTCCTGGATGCGAACCCCTAGCGCACCACTTTCCTGGACGGAACCGCATCATCAGTGCTTTAAGTGCAGGGGTAATTGTAGTAGAAGCAGCAGCCCGCAGTGGATCTTTAATCACCGCGGAATTTGCCTTGGAACATGGACGTGAGGTGTTTGCTGTACCTGGACCAGTGTACAGCCCTGCAAGTAGTGGAACCCTGCAGTTGCTCAAAGATGGAGCGATCATGGTTACATGCGCGCAGGATGTGTTGGATGAATACTGTCGCCATGCACCACTCTCTGCGCTGGAACCAAACAAACGCCGCAGCGCTAGAAAAACAAAAGCGCAGGCACAGGGGAGCACGCCAGACTTTGCCATAGGAGATGATCTCTTGGCACATGCAACTGAGAGTCTGAGTCCGGAAGAAAAAAAAGTTTTTATTCTGCTGGGTTCAGACCCATTACATGTGGACGAAATCGCGGGGGAAAGTGGCTTGACACCCATGGATGTTTCGTCTATCGTTCTGCACTTGGAGCTGCAGGGGTTGATAAATTCCCTGCCCGGAGCCCGCTATATTCGGGCCTGATACATAAATAATACAGAGGTTTATGACTGTTGTTAGCGAACGCATTTTGCGCATCGTTGGAATCATTGCCACCAGTTTTTTAAGTGAAGATGATTTTTCCAGCGAGGAGCAGATTGTAGAAAGTCTTCTCTCTGCTGGCTTCCACCGCGATGAGATTGAAGCAGCTTTCGGATGGATAGAGGATGTAGCCCTCGAGCCGGACGAGGCCCCAGGTGTAGAAGCGGTGGTGATGCCGCTACGTGCGTTTGCACCGCAGGAGGAGTTCGCCCTGACGCGCCGTGCACGTGGCTATCTTGTGCGTCTGTTGCAACAGGGACTTATCACTTCTGAGTTAGCTGAAGAGGTGATCCTGCGCGCATGTTACCAGGAGCGCGACTGTCTCAGTCTGCGGGAGATAAAGCACATGGTAACGCTGGCGATGTTTGGTGCAAACCAGCATGGAGAGCGCCAGATTGACTGCATTGCCACAGAAGATTGGCATAAACTTTACCACTGATAGATTGCCCGGCTGCTACTCAACGCAGCCTTTTTTATTTTGAACTATAGATTTTATGCAAGGAACATTTCATGGCTCGCTCACTGGTTATAGTGGAATCCCCGGCTAAATCGAAAACCATCGAAAAATTTCTCGGCAAAGATTACAAGGTGATGGCCTCTTATGGACATGTACGCGCTTTGCCAAGTAAACAGGGTTCGGTGGATGTAGAGGCTGGTTTTGTACCCAAATATCAGATTTTGCCTGAGAGTGAAAAACATATAGAAGCACTCAAGCGCGAAGCGGCAAAGTGTGAAGAACTGCTCCTTGCCACGGACCTCGACCGCGAAGGGGAGGCGATAGCCTGGCATCTGCTCCAAGCGTTGGGTATTTCTGAAACGAGCAAAAAACCGGTGGTAAAGCGGGTTACTTTCCACGAGATCACCAAGCCTGCGATTCAGGCAGCGGTGGCCAAACCACATAAAATATCCACCAATCTGGTCAATGCGCAGCAGGCACGTTCAATCCTCGACTATCTGTTCGGTTTTACGCTATCCCCATTTTTGTGGAAGAAAATCCGCTACGGTCTCTCTGCTGGGCGCGTACAGTCTGTGGCGCTGCGCTTGATCTGTGAGCGCGAAAAAGAGATCGGCGAGTTCAAACCTAAGGAGTACTGGAGCATTAATGCTGCCTTGCTTAGCCCGCAGGAAAAGGGGTTCAAAGCGCATCTGCACGCGGTCGACGACAAAAAACTCAAAAAGTTTGATATCAGCAATGAAAAACAGGCCAAAACCTATGTGGAGGCGATAGCTGGGCGCAACCTGAAGGTGACTTCGGTGCAGTGTAAGGAGAAAAAGCGCTCTCCCGCCCCCCCGTTCACCACCAGTACCCTGCAGCAAGAAGCGAGTAGAAAACTCGGATTTTCCGCACGCAAGACCATGAGTGTGGCGCAGAAACTCTACGAAGGGATCGACATCGGTTCTGGCCCTGTGGGTCTTATCACCTATATGCGTACCGACTCGGTGGCGCTTTCCAACATTGCCCTTACCGAAGCGCGCGAACAGATTGTTTCCCTGTTTGGCGAGGAGTACGCCTTAACAAAGCCGCGCTTTTTCAAAAACAAAGCGAAAAATGCGCAGGAGGCGCATGAGGCGGTACGTCCTACGGCATTGGAAAACCATCCGGATAAAATTAAAGGGAGCCTCTCCTCAGATCAGTATAAACTCTACCGTCTGGTGTGGATGCGCACCCTTGCTTCACAGATGGCAATGGCGCGCATGGATGCCACCTCGGTAGATATCTCCACGCTGGCACAGGAGGGTGATGGGCACGTGTATATGTTCCGTGCTACTGGGCAGGTGTTGCGCTTCGCCGGCTTTATGAAGCTGTATATTGAAGGGACCGACTCTGAATCTAACGAAGAGCCGGAAGGGATGCTCCCCCCTCTGCAGGAGCATGATACCGTGCAGTGTCAGGAGCTTCTCCCTAATCAGCACTTTACTCAGCCCCCCCCACGCTATACCGAGGCGAGCCTGGTCAAGACCCTTGAAGCCTATGGCATCGGGCGCCCCTCCACCTATGCTTCGATCATGAATACCTTAGTAACGCGGCGTTATGTACGCTTGGAAAAGCGCGCATTTTATGCCGAAGATGTAGGGCTGGTGGTAAGCGATCTGCTTTCCAATCACTTTACCAAATATGTTGATTACGACTTTACTGCGAAGTTCGAAGAGGATCTTGATGCAGTCTCGCGCGGGGAACAGCAGTGGAAACCCCTGCTGAAGTCGTTCTGGGACCCATTTGTGAAGCTGTTGGAAGAGAAAGATGCCGAGATCAGCAAGGCTGATGTTACCACGGAGCAGACCGATAAGGTGTGTCCTGAATGTAGCAAAAATCTAGTGGTGAAGTTGGGACGCGCAGGCAAATTTCTTGCCTGCAGTGGTTTCCCCGATTGCCGCCACACCGAGCCGCTGGATGGAAGCGGCAAGGAGGAGCCCGAGGTCACGGATGAGAAATGTGACAAATGCGGGGCTCCCATGGTTATCAAGATGGGGCGCTACGGTAAGTTTCTCGCATGTAGTGCGTATCCGGAGTGCAAAAATATTCAGCCACTGGTTAAACCGAAACCCCTTGGAATCAAATGTCCGGACTGCGATGATGGGGAGTTGATGGAGAAAAAAAGCCGCTACGGCAAAATCTTCTATTCCTGCAATCGCTACCCCAAATGCAAATATGCCCTGTGGGATAAACCCATGGAGCAACCATGCCCCACCTGTGGTTTTCCCCTCACGGTGGAAAAAACCACAAAGCGGGAGGGTACGGTGCGCAAGTGCGCGCAAAAAGAGTGTGATTTTAAAGAGGTTTTGGTAGAGCCGGAAAAGAAAGCCAGCACCAAAAAAGCTCCCGCCAAGAAAACTGCGGCGAAGAAAGCGCCGCCAAAAAAGAGATCGACCTCTACAGATAAAGAGAGTAGCGCTAAAAAAACTCCGGCTAAAAAGAGCACTACAACCAAAAAAAGTCCCACCAGCAAAAAAGCCCCGGCCAAAAGCGATAAAAGCTGAGCCTGGCGCCCTCACAAGGTTTGGATTGTTCAAAAAGACTGCGCTACTCTTGGTGCAGTCTTTTTTTTACGCAGGTGAACGTGACTTTGCCGTAAAAACGTGAGCCACCCCTTGCAAGGGACACGCTTCTTTGCCCTCCATGGCTCCTACCAGTATCTATGCTGAATAACTGCAGCATACAACGACAGGAATCGAATAAATGACAACGCAGCTACAAACACCGGCACCACACGCCACCCTACACCTGACCATTATCGGTGCTGGGCTTGCGGGGTGTGAGGCGGCATGGCAGGCAGCACAGCGCGGAGTACAGGTGCGGTTGCTGGAGATGAAACCGCAGCGGTTTTCCCCGGCGCATGAACTTGAAGATCTTGCGGAACTGGTTTGTTCCAACAGTCTGCGTGGTGCCGGGATGAATAATGCGGTTGGGTGCATGAAAGAGGAGCTACGCCGTGCTGGCACCTTGTTTATGCAAGCTGCGGATGCAACAGCGGTTCCTGCCGGGGGGGCGCTGGCGGTAGATCGCGCCGCCTTCAGTGCGTATATCACCCGCGCCATTGAAGAGCATCCCGCCATCGAGTTGGAGCGCACCGAAGTTTGCACCATCCCGCCGGAGGGGGTGGTTGTAATAGCGAGTGGTCCCCTCACTGCCGACGCCCTGGCGACAGAGATTGCGCGGCGCACTTCGGCAGAGGATTTATATTTCTACGATGCCATTGCTCCGATAGTGAGTGCCGATTCCATCGACTTTTCTATAGCGTGGCGCGCTTCGCGCTACGGAAAAGGGGCGGCAGACTATATCAACTGCCCCCTGAACCAGGAGCAGTATCAGGACTTTGTGTCCGCACTTCTGGCGGCGGAGAAGGTTGAAGCGCACAACTTTGAAACCATGCTCCACTTCGAGGGGTGTATGCCGATAGAGGAGATCGCGCGGCGTGGCGAGCGTACCTTGGCGTTCGGTCCAATGAAGCCGGTGGGGCTGCCAGACCCACGCACGGGGCGGGAACCGTATGCCGTTGTGCAGCTGCGCCAAGATAACCGCCAGGCTACCCATTACAACATGGTAGGCTTTCAGACCAAACTCACCTACCCCGAGCAGAAGCGCATTTTCCGCACCATCCCTGCGCTCCAACATGCCGAATTCAGCCGCCTGGGAAGTGTGCATCGGAACACCTTTATCAATGCACCGCGCTGCCTTACCCCGACGTTACAGCTCAAAGGGAAGGAGCGCATCTTCTTTGCAGGTCAGATAACTGGAGTGGAAGGGTATGTAGAATCGGCAGCGTGCGGATTTATCGCTGGCTTGCAGGCCGCTGCATACCTGCGTGGTGAAACGCTCCCCCTGCCGCCGGAGACTACGGCGTGTGGAGCGATGCTCGGGCATCTGCAACACAGTGATCCAGAACATTTTCAACCCAGCAATATCAACTATGGCCTGTTCCCGCCCCTCCCAGAGAGGAAGATGAAGCGCGCTCTGCGCCGTCTTGCGCAGGCGGAACGTGCTCTGCAAGCATGGGGGGAGTGGCTCGCAATGGTGGGGATCTCTATGCAGGATACCGCAATGTTGCGGCAGGAGCGCCAGCACATGAAGGGACAAGACGATGGAAATACCCTCTAAAGACAGCGGCATTGTCCTCGCATCTGCGTCACCACGGCGACGGGAAATGTTGGAGCGGATGGGAGTTGCGTTTCTAACTATCCCCGCCGCGGTGGCGGAAGATCTGCGTGAAGGAGAAACTCCAAAAGACTTTGTCCTGCGCGTCAGTAGCGACAAGGCCTTCGCGGTAGCACAGCGCAACCCTGCTGCAGGGCGCTGGTTTATCGGCAGCGATACAGCGGTGGTGTGTGAAGGGGCGATCATGGGGAAGCCGGCGGATAAAACCCATGCCGCACGCATGCTACGCTGCCTTTCCGGTACCACCCACGAGGTGATCTCTGCATATGCTATCTACGATCGACTCCATTCCAGCTGGACACGTAGGGTGGTGCGCACCGAAGTGCGGGTGCGTGCGTTGACAGCGGAGGAGATAGAGGGGTACATTGCTTCAGGTGAACCGGCGGATAAAGCTGGAGCCTACGCGATCCAGGGGCTGGGGGCGTTCATGGTCACCGGTATCAGCGGTAGTTATACCAATGTGGTGGGGTTACCGTTGAGTGAAATCCTCGCCGACCTGGAAGCGTTAGGGGCACATCGGATGTTCAGTGGCGCGTAGCGCGACCTTGGTTTATGTTAGTCGCATCGTGAACTACAGCCACCGACAGGTGTCCATATGACTATTAACAGTGGAGGCGAACATGGAAAGTTCTTCTATAGCACAGCGCCTGACACAGATACGCGCACGGATGGAGGCTGCCTGCGCACGCTGCGGGCGTGACCCTCAGAGTGTGGAGCTGATTGGGGTTTCCAAGACAAAATCTGCGGCCATGATTGATGCGGCGGCGCAAGAAGGTCAACTTCTCTTCGGCGAAAGCTACGTGCAGGAGTTCTGCGATAAATACGCCGCAGTAAGCGCAAAGGTGCGCTGGCACTTTATCGGCGCATTGCAGTCAAATAAAGTAAAGTATCTCGGCGGCAAGGTGGAGATGATCCATGCCGTGGATCGCTTCAGCCTCGCGCGCGAGATTAATAAACAGTGGGGTAAGCTCGATGCCACCATCGATGTTCTGCTGCAGGTGAATCTTGCTGGAGAACAGAGCAAATCCGGGGTGGCGCCGGATAAGGTGGAAGATTTGATGAAGCGTATTGCTGAATTACCCCATGTGCGGATTCAGGGGCTGATGACCCTCCCCCCCTTTATGCAAGATCCAGAAGCTGTCCGCCCCTGGTTTCGCCAGCTGCGCGAGCTGGCACATAAGATCGAAGCTCTGAATATACCAGGGGTCTCGATGCACACCCTCTCCATGGGGATGAGCCACGACTTCGAGGTTGCCATTGAGGAAGGGGCCACCCTCGTGCGGGTGGGTACAGCTATTTTCGGAGCGCGGGAGGCACGTTGATGGCGCAGGAGGGAGCGAATCTGAAACCCAGAGCGTTATGGGCCTCACGTCTCGGTTTCGTCCTTGCTGCTGCCGGAAGTGCTGTCGGCCTAGGTAATATCTGGAAGTTCCCCTATATTGCAGGAGAAAACGGCGGCGGCGCTTTTGTCCTAGTGTATCTGCTGTGTATCGCCTTTGTTGGGTTGCCCATCATGATGGCAGAACTTATGTTGGGACGCCATACCCGTAAAGGCGCAGTGGGAGCATTTGTCGCCCTGGAGCCCAAACGGCGCTGGTGGCACACCCCTGGCTGGATCAGCGTAATTGCGGCCTTTATCATCAGTTCCTACTACTCGGTGGTGGCGGGGTGGACGCTTGACTATGTGTTTCGCGCCATCATGGGAAGTTTTAGCGGTGAATCTGCCGCTGCGATTGAGACGATGTTCGGCTCTCTGCTGGCGGATGGCGGACGTCAGTCTTTCTGGCATCTGATCTTTATGCTGTTGTGTCTCGGGGTTGTGGTGGGCGGGGTGCAAAAGGGGATTGAGCGCTGGAGTAAAATCCTGATGCCGATTCTGCTAGTGCTCCTCACTCTGCTGTTTGTGAACGGCATGCTCAGTTCCGGGGCGCGGCAGGGGCTTGAATTTATGTTTCGCCCCGATTTTTCCAAGCTTACCCCCAGTGCGATTCTTGAGGCTATGGGGCATGCGTTTTTCACCCTGTCTCTGGGGATGGCGGCCATGATCACCTATGGCTCGTACCTAAGCAGCAATGAAAACTTGTTTGGTGCAAGTATCCGCGTGGCTGTGCTCGATACCCTGATTGCCCTTATGGCGGGGCTGGCGATATTCCCTATTGTGTTTTCAGTTGGACTTGAGGCCTCGGCAGGTCCGGGTCTGATCTTTCAAACCATTCCGGTGGTGTTCTCCCAAATTGGTGGCGGACATGTGCTTTCCATCATGTTTTTTCTGCTCCTCTCCTTTGCCGCACTCACCAGTAACATCTCCCTGCTTGAAGCACAGATAGCCTATTTTATTGACGAGCGCGGTTGGGGGCGCAAGAAAGCCACCCTTACCATCGGGGTTTTGGCGTTCAGTGTCGGTATCCCCTCTGCGCTATCGGAAAATGTGATGGCGGATTTCACCTTTATCGGGGCGCGAAATTTTTTTGATTCTGCCGATCTCATCTCCTCCAACTACCTTCTTCCCATTGCAGGTCTGCTTGTTGCCATCTATGTAGGCTGGTTTTGGCGCGGAAGCGAAGAAAAGGAAGAACTGGTTTCAGCGGGCAAGTGGGTATATCCGCTGTGGCACTGGCTGATCCGCTATGTAGCCCCTCTGGCAGTGGCAATAGTACTGTTCTTTAAAATTGAGGAAGCTGGACTGTGGGCCTATGTGGCCCGCCTGTTTGGAGGGGGGGTATGACTGTGCGAAGCGTCCGTGGAAATATCCTCCACCTTGCACCTGATGATGCACCCCTAGGGCGACTATGAAGAAGCTTGCCAACCCATCTGCACCACTGAGCATGAAGCAGATCAGCTTCTTCTTCCTGCCGCTGGTGCTCAACGTTCAGCTCATGAGCGTGTCGCACTCTATCATCAACAGCGCGCTGGCGCGCCTGGACGATTACGTGCTCGCGCTGGCATCATTCTCTGTGGCGATGGTGGTACATCTGCTGTTTGCATCGCCCTCATATCAAAATCACACTATTACCATTGCGGTGGTGCGCGGCCCGCGCTCGTTTAAGAGCATGATTACCTTTGTCGTGCTTATCGCGCTGTTTGTCTCTTTGATGTTGAACCTCATAGCGTATACCCCTTTTGGAGATTTTATGCTCCTCAGAGTTCTTGGGGTGGATGCTGATATCGCGCGGGAGGCGCGCAAAGCGATAGCGTTGATGGCGCTATTGCCCTTTTTTACCGGCTTCCGTGGACTTTTCCAAGGACTGGTGATCCGCTCACGGCGTACCCATCTGGTCACCATTGCTACGGGTATCCGCGTGTTAGCTCTGCTGGTGTTTATAGTGCTGGGGCGGCGCTGGTTTAACGGCGCGCAACTTGGCGCATTTGCCCTGGTGGCTTGTGTGGCGCTGGAGAGTGTGGTGATGGGAGGGATGGCATATCAAAATCGTAGCACGGTGCCGGGAAAGCGCGATAATATAGCGGAGGATCAGAATCAGACAGTGCTGACAGTGCTGCGCTTTGCCCTCCCGGTGGCGTTTTCTTCCGGTTTGCAGCAGACCATCCCCGTGGTTATCAACGCCATCATCAGCCGCCTTCCGGATGCCAATTTGGCCCTTGCCGCCTTCGGTGTGATCCGTGCCATTCTGTTCATGCTTGCAGGGCCCTTGCGCAATTTGCAGCAGGTGTATCTGGCGCTGGTGGAGAGTGCGGCGGACTACAAAATCGTGGTGCGTTTTTTTTACCGCACCAGTGCGGTTATGTCGGCGCTGCTGCTCCTGCTGGCATTTCCATTTAACACCCTGATTCTCAAGCAGGTGCTGGGTATTGCGGATGATCTGCGCATGTATGTCATCACTCCGTTGGCATGGTGCGCCATCTTTCCGTTGTTTTATGGTGCCACTAATCTGTTGCGCGCTCACTTTACCGGCAGTGGGCAGACCCTGGTGCTGGGGCAGGCGACCATCGTGAAATTTGCCTATCTATTGTTGTGTTGGTTGCTGTTGCCGGTGGTTGCCCCCGCGGTCTCCGGCATTGCGCTGGCCATCTTTCTCCTCATCAGCAGTGAGTGTGCTGAGGGGCTTTTTCTGCGCTGGCAGCGGCAGCGCCTGTAGACCCTATCTCCCACTAATGTTATCTTGGAAGTCTATGAGCGGAAATGCGCTGCGGGATTTCCCGCCATCTCTTCCCCATTCTGGATACGGGTGTAGACACAAACGGCACCTCACCGCTATGTTATGCCACTAAGGGCGGCAACTTGCCGCGTAGGATTACAGATGCAAAATATCGACACCAGCCTGGAACGTAGCAAACGCCTTGCCTTCAGCGCTTTTGCGTTAGGGAGCATTTTGGTGGTGTTGCTTGGATTCGCTTTTTACCAGCACGAGCGCCGCCAGAGGGTAATAGCGACACAGGCTAATCTGCAGGTAGCCCACGATCTTTACGCGCGCCAGATCACATACTGGCGCAGTCAGCACCTTACATTGGCGCATATTCTTGCGGCCGATCCTCGCTTTCAACATGCAGTTGCGACCCTGGCAACCCAGAGGCCGGACCCTGTGGCAGTGCAGCAGTTACGCGCACTTGTCAGTGCCTTGCATCTCAGCTACGAATATCATGCTCTATATGTAACAGACATAGCTGGCACCCCGCTTTTATGCTCAGAGTGCGACCCGGACGAAGAGCTTGTGCCCTTTAAGTGTTCTGATTTGTGTCAGAAAGATATTGACCTGAGTTTAACGTTAAAGCAGGCGGTGTTTTCTTCGATCTATCTACCCACTGCGGTTCGGGACAAACCGGAGCAGCAACACCTGCACATGAATCTGATTCTCCCCTTAGAGTTGGAGTATGATGGGGTAGAGGCACGTGCGTTAATGGTTATGATTATCGATCCCGAGGCATTTCTAGTTCCGCTCTTACACTCTTGGCCACTGCCGAGTAAAAGTGCAGAAGCGGTGTTGGTGCGCCATGATCGGGGAAAGATAATTCGTCTGACGCCGCCAAAGTTTCGCGCGCCTGCAGTGCTGGAGGAGGCTCTCCCCCCGCCCGGAGGTAACGCTGTTGGAAACCTAATTCAGGCAGGATATGAGGGTTTCGCTGTCTGTACTGATTATAAGCAGGCTGAAGTTTTAGCACGGATTGAGTCAATTCCTGCCACTCCGTGGACTCTGGTGACTAAGATAGATCAAGACGAGGTGATGGCCCCCCTGCATCAAACGGCACTCTATGTAGGTGGGGGGGCAGCGGGGATAATAGTGTTTTCGGGGGCGATAGTTCTGCTGTGGTGGCGTCAACATGTGTATCGTTATCGCAACCAAATTCTGCATCACGAGCGCGAGAACGATGCGTTGTTGCAGCGTCTGGACAACCTCAGCCGCTACGCCAACGACATCATCCTTCTGTGTGATCATAGAGGTGCTATTCTCGACGCGAATAAGCGCGCTTTGCATACTTATGGTTATCCCCTTGATACCCTGTGTGCCATGAATATCCACGATCTGTGTGACGTAGAACCTTCTGAATGGTCGGCAATGCTTGTCCAGCTCGATAGCGGCGAGGGGATAAAATTCGAATGCTTTAACCGCGATGCCGCGGGTGATAACTTTGCGGTGGAGATCAGTGCGGGGCGGATTGCTGTGCGCGGACAGTGGATGATGCAGGCGATTATACGCGACATAAGTGAGCGCAAAGAGGCGGAAGAGCGTCTGCGCCACCAGGCATTTTATGATGACCTCACCGGATTGCCAAACCGTGCACTCGCAACAGAGCTCCTTCAAGGGGCGATCCAACGGGCGCGGCGTAACCACACTCAGGTTGCGCTGCTGTTTATCGATCTCGATCATTTCAAACATATTAACGACACCCTTGGACATGTGGTAGGGGACCAGGTGCTGACACTGTTTGCCCACCGTATTGAACAGGCGTTGCGAGATAACGCCACCGTCGCCCGCTTTGGAGCGGACGAATTTCTGCTCCAGGTTGAGAAAGTTACAACCATGGCGGACATTGTCGCTCTTGTGGATAAAGTTGTGGAAACCATTGGGGAGCCGGTGACTATTGAAGGCTTTGAGATCAGCGCCACGGTAAGTATTGGTATCAGCATTGCGCCCGATGATAGCAGCGATGTGAATCAGCTGATCCGCTATGCAGATACCGCCATGTATCGCGCCAAGGAGCGCGGGCGCAACTGCTATCAGTTCTTCACTCCAGATATGCAGCAACGCGCCGAAAGGCGCTTAAGCCTCGAAGGGTCACTGCGACGTGCGGTGGAACGCAAAGAGTTGCTTCTGCACTATCAGCCACAGGTGGATATGCGAAGCGGAGCGGTGATTGGATGTGAAGCTCTGGTGCGCTGGCAACATCCAGAGCAGGGGCTTATCTCCCCTCTGGAATTTATTGGCCTCGCCGAAGAGACCGGTCTGATCCATGAAATCGGTGCGTGGGTGGTGGAGGAGGCGTGTCGTCAGATTGGGGCATGGCAGCATGCCGGCTATCCTGAGTTAAGGGTTGCGGTTAATGTCTCCCCACATCAGTTGCAGAACAGGGATTTAGCCCAGAAGGTTCTTCACACAGTAGCGCGGTATAATCTTAAGCCCCACACCCTAGAGGTGGAGATAACAGAGACCTCACTGATGCGCGATACTGCCCTCGCCATTGCGCAGATGCGCGACTTAAGCAGTGGTGGTGTCTCCCTGGCCATCGATGACTTTGGGACAGGATACTCATCTCTTGGGCATCTGCACCGCTTCCCTATTGATAAACTCAAAATTGACCGCTCTTTTGTCAATGCTATCGGTACATCAAGGGAGCAAGAGGATGGAACAATCCCGCGCGCGATTATCAGTCTTGCCGCGGAGCTAGGGCTAAAAGTGGTTGCCGAAGGGATAGAAACAGAAACCCAGCGCGATTTTCTCCTCCAGGCGCAGTGCATCGCCGGGCAAGGCTTCCTGTATAGTAAACCATTGCCTGCGCAGGAATTTGTTGCGTATCTGGAACAACACAAGGGCAATAAGTGAAAAAGAGCGCCATAAATGGTACTTTATTGCTCAGTAGGTTGTAGGTACTGCAACAGTAAATTATATTGCTCTCGGTGTCGATACGCTCCCATAGAGACTTTATTTGTGTGAAACACGCCCTGACGGGAAAACTCCATGCCTAAAGACCCAAAACATACCCCTGCGGCGCAGGAAAAAAAGAATATGCCTGTGTCCCCCTTTTCTCCGTTTGATGGCGAGATAATAACTATCGTAGAACGGGAAGGCTGGATCTTGCAACTGGCCCTCTCCCACGATGAGATGGAGTGTCGCGCTAGTGTTGCGCCCAAAGGAACCGGAAAGGGGCTGATCAAGCCGGATGAGGTTCTAACCCTAATGCAGGATGCGCGTATAACAGAAGGGATTGAAACGAAGAAAATTAAAGAGCTGTGTGGTGCTGCGTGTGAGGGAAAAACCGTGGAACATATGCTGGTTGCTCACACAGACCCCCCTGTTCCAGGCGCAGACGGCTGGCTTGAGATCAAGGTCCGGCTCGGCCCCGGCTTTGATGGACCGCAGGAGTTTGTGGAAGATGAAGCTGGGCGGGTCGATCTGTATACCCTCAACCTGTTTGCCTGCATAAAGCCTGGACAACAGGTAGCTAAATTACATCTGCCCCAGCCGGGGAAGGATGGGACTACTGTTACCGGTAAAATTTTAGAGGCTCAACCCGGTACTCCTGCCACGGTTAAAATCGGCGCCGGGGTACATCTTAACGATAACAATGAAGTAATTTCAGAGATCTCCGGACGTGCAGAGTACAGCGAGGGGACGATTTCGGTAAGTGAAGATTACAACGTCCACGGTGATGTCGATCTGCGCGTTGGCAACATCAACTTCCCCGGCAATGTAAACATTAGTGGCGACGTGCTGGATGATTTTGATATCACAACCGAAAAAAATATTACCGTGAAAGGGACGGTGGGCTCTTGTTATCTCAATGCCGGCGGCAATATCAGCGTGGGCGGTATATCAGGACAGTACCACGCATACGTAAAATGTGACGGAGATCTCCATGCACGCTATATCAATGGTGCCTACGTAGAGTGCATGGGCGATGTGGTAGTTGCCAACGAAATTCGCAACAGCACGGTGAAAAGTGCCGGGGCTATTCTGGTAAAAAATGGCCAGATAAGTGGAGGAGAGTTTGTTGCGTTAAAAGGGATTGAGGCTAAGATTATTGGCGCTGCAGCCGGTGCGCGCACGTTTTTAACCTCTGGAGTGTATTTCCCCGAGCGGGATCGCTTGACGTTTTTAAAGACACAGAAAAAAAGTATCAAGCAACAGCAAGAGTTTATCGAGCGCTGCATTGGCCCGCTGGAGCAGAAAACCAAGGCTCCCAGCAGTAGCAGCGCCCACGGGAAACGCCTGGAGATCCTCCTTGAACGTCAGCAGGTTCTCGCGCAGATGGATAAAGAGGTGCGCTCAGAACTCAAAGACTTTGTTGTTGGCGAACATGAGGGTAACGCCAAGATAAACATCCACCGTTTAATCAAGGAGAAGGTGGAAATCCGCCTGGAAAATGTACTTGAGCTGATCAGGCTCGATCAGTACGGACCTCTGTCTATAATCCCCAACATCTTGACAGGCACCCTGAGTTTTAACGAATTCTCACCCTTAGAGGTGAATGCCGCAGATATGGAACCGGTGGAGGAAGATGATGATGCCTAAGGGAGATACCCTCTAACCAAGTTCCCGCGCGCGCGCGGTAGCGGCCCCTACCGCGTCCATCACCGTCGCACGGAAGTTGCCCCGTTCCAGAGTGTGTACCGCACGTGCTGTGGTTCCGCCCGGGCTGCATACTTTCTCGCGCAAGATCGCAGGATGACCCTGCCCCTGAGCCACCATCTGCGCGGCGCCCGCCACAGTGTTGGCTGCCAGGCTCAGCGCGGCTTCGCGGGTCAACCCTTCCACAACCCCCCCTTCGGCCATCGCTTCAATCAGCATATACACATACGCTGGACCGCTGCCTGACACGCCCGTCACCGCATCGAGCATGGCCTCAGTTACAACCTCTACACAACCCACCGCGCCAAACAGTTGCAGAGCAAACGCCTCATCCTCTGCGGTGGCGTGGCGACCGCGGCAGATCCCCGCGGCTCCAGCGCCGATCAAGGCTGGGGTATTAGGCATGGCGCGAATTATACGCACCTGCACATCGAGCAGCCCTTCGAGTCTGGCAGTGGAAGTTCCTGCCAGAACAGAGATCAGGCAGTGTGAGGGGCTGAAACACTCTGCTACCGGCCGGAGCGTGTTATCCACCGCCTGAGGTTTAACTGCCAGCACCACATGGGTGTGGGCTTTAACCACTGCAGCGGCATCCGCCGTTACCTGAATGGCGTACTCCTGCTGCAGAAAATCGCGGCGCGACGGCACCAGTTCTGCCACCATGATATTGTCCGGATTGACCCCGGAGGCGAGCAACCCTTTGATGATAGCTTCGGCCATATTCCCGCCGCCGATAAAACCGACGCTGAACTCCTGCACTTGTGCTGCCATATGTTTATCCCTGGATAAAAGTTAACTGTAGCGCAAAAACTCACTAACTGCGGCGTGGCTCCGATGTTTCCCCGCTTTTATGTATAGATCTACCCCGTATTGTATGCTCAGAGTGCGCCACCCCTTTAGCGCTTTTGTATCGCCATCACACGTGATACGTTCGCGCCAGCAGGAAAGGGTAACTATGAAGAAATTCACGCTCGTGACCATTCAATAATTTGCCCAAAAAGTCAAGCAATGGTAGATTCTGCATAGCTTATTCCTGTGCCGCTTTTTTCGCACAAAAGATCAAACACTGCAAAGGGGAAATAAAACCATGGAGATGTGGTACACCGAAAAACATTCCGATAATGTAGGTATCACCATGCGCGTGACCGAGAGCCTGTTCTCCGGCAACAGTGAATACCAGCAGCTCGATGTTCTGAATACCGTGGAGTTTGGCAGACTGATGTTGCTCGATGGTCTGGTAATGCTTAGCGAGCGTGATGAATTCGTGTATCACGACATGATTGTACACCCGGCGCTGTTTACCCATCCAAAACCGAAAAAAGTTCTGGTTATTGGTGGTGGGGATGGCGGCAGCATCCGCGAAATCGTCAAACATCCAGAAGTTGAAGAGGCAGTTCTGTGCGAAATTGATGGGCTGGTAATTGAAAAAGCGATAGAATTTTTTCCAACTCTCTCTTCCGCGATCGACGGCTCCAACCCACGGGTCAAACTGCATGTGGATGATGGCCTCGCATATATCCGTGCACATCAGGACAGTTTTGATGTCATCCTGGTAGATTCCACCGACCCCATCGGTCCCGCAGTGGGGCTGTTTGAAGAGGATTTTTACACCCTGGTGCACAGTGCCCTGCGCGCAGATGGCATCATGGTAGCACAGAGTGAATCTCCCTTTTACCACGCCCAGATTCAGCAAGATATGTATCGCAACATGCGCAACGTTTTTCCTATTGTCGAGATGTATCAGGCGTTTATCCCTACCTACCCAAGTGGGTACTGGAGCTTTGCGTTTGCGAGTAAAAAATACCATCCAGTCAAGGATTTCAAGCGCGCGCGTGCCGCTGCGCGCGATTTTTACACCAAATACTACAATGAAGATCTGCACCTTGGTGCCTTTATGTTGCCCACTTTTGCCAAAGAGAACATTATCCCCTGATGCAGAATAATATCCCACATAAGGCCGCAGCCTGGAATAGTGCCGCTTCCGACTCCCTGTATGGGATCAGCAAGTGGGGCATGGGGCTGTTTGAAGTTGATGCACAGGGGAATCTGTGCGTAAAAGGTAGCAGCGAAAATGGCGCGGTGGCGATCCCCTTGCCCAAGATCATCTCCGGCATTGAACAGCGTGGGCACGCGATGCCGGTGCTGCTGCGGATTGAAAACTTTATTGACACCCGCATCTCCTATCTCCACCACACCTTTCGCGCCGCGATTGAGGCCAACAGCTACCGGGGGGAATACCGGGGCGTATATCCGGTGAAGGTGAATCAACAGTGTCAGGTGATTGAAGAGATTACCCGCTTCGGCGCCCCCTACGGGCATGGACTCGAAGCGGGGAGCAAGGGAGAGCTGGTTTTAGCTCTTGCCAATATGCCTAAACAAGGACTCCTGGTTCTCAATGGTTACAAAGATCAGGCGTTTATTGATCTGGGGTTGTGGGCACATAAACTCGGATATCGGTGCTTTTTCGTAGTCGAATCTCCGCGCGAGCTTGATCTCCTTCTGCAACGCAGCGCCGCGTTGAAGGTGCGTCCGCGCATTGGCGCGCGCATTAAGGTCTCTGTGAGTGTGAGCGGGATGTGGACCGAAACCAGCGGCGATCGCAGCAGTTTTGGCCTTAACACTGTGCAACTGGTGCAGATGGTGGAGACGCTGCAACGTGCACGTATGCTCGATTGTCTCGAAATGCTCCACTGTCACTTAGGTTCACAGATCCCCTGCCTTGAAGATATCCGCGCCGGGGTAAACGAGGCGTGCCGCTATTACGTCAGTCTGGTACAGGCGGGCGCTCCTATGGGATATATCGATGTAGGGGGCGGCTTGGCGGTAGACTATAGCGGCATGTGCAGCGGCATGGAGCACTCGCGCAACTACGATATGGAGCAGTATTGCCACGCGGTGGTGCACACCATGCGGCAGGTGTTCAATGGAGAAAAAATCAGTCATCCGCATATCGTCACCGAATCAGGGCGCGCCACCGTAGCGCATGCAAGTATGCTGTTCTTCAATGTGATCGATGTGATGCAGTTCAGCCCCATGAGTATGGACAAAGCTATGGGCGCGGCGGAACTGAAGGAAGATGGGATTCCGGTTGTCCTCACGCAGTTGCGCGATCTGGCGCGTCAGAGCAAGGATAGCTCCCACACAGGTGCGCTCATGTATGCACGTGCGCTGGAGTTGCGCACGGAGTTGCGGAGTGAATTCCAGCATGGCAACATAAGCCTCAATGCACGCGCGTACGGGGAGGAGTTGTTCCTTGCCATCGCCAATTTTGTGTTAGATCAGGGGGAGGATTCCGGTCTGGATGAAGATTCCCTTGAACGCCTGCGCGAAAGCCTGGCAGATATTTACTACGCCAATATGAGTGTGTTTCAGTCTCTGCCCGACACTTGGGCCATTGGGCAGAAGTTTCCCGTGGTGCCGCTGCAGCGTCTGCACGAACAGCCTGAGCGCAGCGCCATCCTCTCAGATCTGACCTGCGACTGTGATGGCACGATCGATAGCTTTATCCTCGCCTCCGGCTTACATAAGACCTTGCCGGTGCATCCGTTGCGCAAGGGTGAAGAGTATTATCTGGGCACCTTCCTTATTGGAGCCTATCAGGAGACCCTGGGGGATATCCACAACTTGTTCGGTGACACGCACGTCATCAGCGTGCGCCTCAACAAGGATGGAAGTTTTGACATCCTCAAGGAGATTAACGGCGACAGCGTTGCCGAGATCCTCACCTCTGTGGGGTATAAGCCCGAGGAGATGTTTGAAAAGATGCGCGCTAGTGCTGAAGCCAGCTTTAAAAATTCCTGCATCACCCTGCGCGAGCGTCAGGAATTTCTACGCCACTTCAGCGCCACCCTCTACGGTTACACCTACTACCAGCAGGAAAACCCGGCGCACAAACCCTAACGCCAGGTGGTCTCACGCAGATAGATGATCCGTTCGTTGCCTTCCCAATAACGTAGAGCTGGCGCAACCCTGCCTGTGTATGGCGGGCGCCGGGTAACATGTGTTGCTGTTTTTTTGCGTACTATTTTCCCCCTCCCTACTCTCCTTGCTGTTGCAGCATCGCTTGCACCTGCGCAAAAAAGCTTGTGGCACGCTGTTCCTGCTCTTCCGGATCGGGTTCCTCCTCCAGGGCGTTGGTTATCTCCTGTGGGAGTTCGGTGAGAAAACGGCTCGGTTGTTGCGGGTGCATCCGCCCGTAGCGCTTGCGCTGTGTAGCCCCCGTCAGGACAAGGTGTTCACGCGCACGGGTGATGCCGACATAGCACAGACGGCGCTCTTCAGTGACATCGCCCCCCTCTTCAAGGACCTTGGAGTGGGGCAGGGTTCCCTCCTCCATCCCCACCAGAAACACGCACGGGAATTCCAACCCTTTGCTTGAATGGAGGCTCATAAGCACCACTGCATCCTGCTGCAGTTTTTCCTCCTTGGTGTTGCGCCCCGGCTCATCCCGATCCAGCAGGGAGACCTTCTCCAGAAATCCGCTCAACGTTGCAATCCCTTCGCGCTCGATATAGGAGGCAAGGGCGTTGACCACTTCGTGCATATTCTCTACCCGGCGGCGCGCCTGTTTCGGATCATCCGCCTGACGGTAGAGCTCCTCTTCAAGGCCGATCTCTGCAAACAGGTTTTGTGCTGTGGACAGGAGGTGGTCGGAGTAGTTGAACAGGCGTTTGTAGCGCAACATAAGGTGGATAAAGGTGTGTACCCGCTCCGCCGCTTTTTCCCCTATATGGGTGTGGATGTCTGAGTCTTGCATCAAGTCCCACAGGGGGATCTCCCGTTCCAGCGACAGCGTGATGAGGCGTTGGGCGGTGGTTTCCCCTATGCCGCGGCGGGGATAGTTGAGGATGCGCAGCAGGTTTACCTCATCTGCCGGATTGGTCAGTACCTTCAGATACGCCAGTGTGTCACGCACCTCGCGGCGATCAAAAAACTGTTGCCCGCCGATGAGCACATAGGGGATGTTGGCGAAGCGCAGTTGCTCCTCAAAAATGCGCGACTGCCCGTTAGTGCGGTACAGAATGGCAAAATCGCGATGGGTGTAGTTATGGCGTGAGCGCAGGGTATGGATCTCATCGATAATTGTGGTGGCTTCATCTTCACCATCGTCACAGCACAGGTAACGTACGGGAGCGCCTTCATCTCCACTGGTCCAGAGATGCTTATCGTGTCGGCTAGCGTTGTGCCCGATCAGGGTGTTGGCGGCAGCAAGGATATTTGCACTGGAGCGGTAGTTCTGCTCCAGCTTTATTACGCGAGCGCCGGAAAAGTCGTGCTCGAAATCGAGGATATTCCCCGCCTGTGCACCGCGCCAGCCATAGATAGACTGGTCATCATCCCCTACGACACAAATGTTTCCCTGTGGACCGCACAATTCGCGCAGCAGGCGGTATTGGACGTGGTTGGTGTCCTGATATTCGTCCACCATGATGTATTCAAACTGGGTGCGGTACTGCTGCAGCACCTTGGGATGGTTGAGAAACAGCTCGATGCACAGGGATAGAATATCGTCAAAGTCGATGGCGTTGCACGCCTTTAGCCCCTGCTGGTAGCGTGGATACACGTGAGCGGTGATCTGCGCATATTCATCATACGCTGGGGCAGTGAAAGCGTCTGGACCGATGAGGCGGTTTTTGGCACTGCTGATCCGCTGGAGGACCATCTCGGCGTCGAGACTCTTCCCCGCGCTGGTGTTGCGTTGGGGGAGAAGATCGCGCACGAGACGAAGTTGGTCCGCGCTGGCATAGATAGAAAAGTTTTTTTTATATCCCAAGCGTTCAATGTGCTGACGCAGAATTCGGACCCCGAGAGAGTGGAAAGTGGAGATGATCAACCCTTTGGCGCGCTTGCGCCCCACCTCTTCCACAACCCGTTCGCGCATTTCGCGCGCCGCTTTGTTGGTAAAGGTTAAGGCTACAATCGACTCTGCCGGGGTGGTGTGCAGGAGTCTGGCGATGCGGCTGGTGATAACCCGGGTTTTTCCCGAGCCCGCTCCAGCCAGAACCAATAAGGCTCCGTGGGTGTGCTCAACCGCCTGTTGCTGAGGTTCATTAAGGAGTAGCAAGTTAACGTTTTCCTTTTTGAAATTAATAAAAAATAAGTTTATCTTAGTAGAGTGAACCTTGCTTTTTTAACTGTGATTCGTGTATCTTACCCACCATGCCAAGATTAATAGTTTTCTTCATCAGCATTGTATGGGCCTCTCTGGTCTTTGTCTCTTGGGATGATCCCCAGGCACGGGTAGGAACAGCTACTGCCACAGCAGCAGAGTCTGTTTTTAACGACGACCGTTCCTGATATTTCCCGCTCCCTCCCAGCGCTACTTCAGCAGGTTCAGCGCGCGCAAAACTCTTGGATTCTATAATATGACTTGTTAGGTAATGTTTGGTGTGCTGCGGACGCACAGCTTGAGTGCCTGTATCTATACGTATTTGCATGCACTTCCCTGTCTGCTGTTGCGCTGTTTAAATGTGGCGTCAATGGCGTTGAGAACCTCCCACTTATTCAGAGACCACAGGGGGGCAAGCAGGATATCGCGCGGGCCGTCACCGGTTAGACGGTGAATCAGGGTGTCGGGGTGGAGGCGTTCGATAAAATCCACCGCCAGATTTACATATTCAGCCTGCCTCAGCACTTCAATGTTCCCAGCTTTATACATTTCCCCCAGCGCAGTGCCCGAAAGAATATGCAGCAGGTGGATCTTGATCCCATCAATGTGCAGGCGCGCCAGTTCATCTGCGGTTTTAAGCATCTGAGCATGGCTCTCGCCGGGGAGCCCCAAAATGACATGTACGCACAGGCGTATGCCGCGCTGTTGCACCTCGGCAACGGCATTTACAAAGGTGGCATAGTCATGCCCGCGGCGTAAGAACGTGAGGCTGGAATCGTGGCAGCTTTGCAAGCCGAGTTCGAGCCACAGATCGGTACGTTGGTTGTATTCGGCAAGTAAGTCGAGCACCGTTGCTGGCACGCAGTCTGGACGGGTGCCGATGGCGAGGCCAACCACACCTTCCACTTCCAGCGCTTCATCATAGCAGTTGCGCAGAGTTTCCACCGGAGCATAGGTGTTGGAAAAAGGCTGAAAATAGGCAATAAACTCTTTGGCCTTGTACTTGCGCCGCATAATCTCTTTGCCGTGTTCAATCTGACCCCGAATGGAAAGACGCCGCGCAATTCCGCTGGAGCCAGAACCGTTGAGATCGCAGAACACACATCCACTGCCGTTGCGTCCTGCGTCACGGTTGGGGCAGGAAAAACCGGCATCAATCGATATTTTATGTACCCGATGCCCAAATTGTTGTTTCAGAAACTGGGAATATATGCGGTAGGGTTTTGGGTCCATAGGTTTAGGTGTCGCTGTCGGGATCGGTAGTGCTCAGGCTTTCCAGATAGGAATCCCATTCAGTAGGGAGCAGATCCTGCTTTTTACTGTTGCACTCTTTACACGCCGGGACACAATTGCCCTTGCTGCTGCGCCCGCCACGCACCAGAGGGACAATGTGGTCGAGGGTGAGCTCTTTGGGCGCTACCTTGGCGTTACAGTAATAGCAGTGCCCTTTGGCAATGCGATTTTGCCACCATTGGCTTTTGCGCAGCTTGCGTGCCGCGTCGCGCTCTTTGCGTAGTTGTGGTTCCGGGATATCGACAAAAATATTCATGCGGGGATGATGGCACAAGCGGGGCTGAAAATACAAGTGTATGCATATACAGGGCAAGTTTACGCTGAATTTGCCTGCGCCCTGTTCCGCGGCGCAAGCGCTGTGGATGAAGGGAATCTTTGTGCGTATCCCACTGAAGACACGCGGCAGATCGGCGGAATACATCAGCGGAACATTATATACCCCATCTGGCGTCCGGTTTGACCCTGGTCACGGCGGTAAGAGAACAGCATGTCGCGGTTTTTGTAGGTACACAGCTCGCTTACATCGCAGTTGGAGGGTTTTATCCCCGCTTCGTGCACCTGCATTACGCAGCTCTGGCGTAGATCCAGGCGCCACTGCCCAAGCTCTACCTCCTGCGCAACCTCTTTCCAGTGTGCGCTGTGGGCTGAGGTGCGGAAGGCATCGCGCACCTCCTTACCTACAACATAGTGCTCCTTGCTGATTCCGGGTCCCACCGCGACCTGCAGCGTAGAGGGATCACTTTTGAACTCATTCTGCATGGTAGCGATGGTGTCGCCAATGATACCGTTGACAACTCCACGCCAGCCTGCGTGTATCGCCGCCGCCACGCGCTGGTGTGGGTCAAACACGAGGATAGGGTAGCAGTCCGCCACGGTGATGCCGAGCATCAACCCGGGTTGGTTGGTGATGATGGCATCTGCTTCAACATCTTGAAAATGGCTCACATCATAGTTTTTATGTTCAACCACCACAATATCGCATCCATGCACCTGCTTGACCAACAGCAGATGGTGCTGGGCGATTCCAAATGCATGCGCAAATGTGGTCAGGTTCCCCTCTACGCTGTGTGGCGCATCGTCGGTGTGGATCCCCAGGTTCAGAGAGTTGAACGGGGCGCGGCTTATGCCACCGTTGCGTGTCGTAACTCCGGCAAATAAGCGCGGTGGATTGGCCCAGGAGGCCTGAAGGGAGTTGAGTTTATCCTGTTTAGCCAGTTTCATAGTGTAATCCTGTTAAATGTTTGATGGGTATTTCAGGGGGTAAAGCAAAAACTATCCGGTGTTTCGATGCCGTATTTGGCGTCGAGCATGGTGACAATCTGCGCCAGGTCCGGCGGGAGCGGGGAGGTGTATTCCATATATTCTCCCGTGCGTGGATGGTTAAAGCCCAGCACCCATGCATGTAGCGCCTGCCGATGTAGCTGCTGCACCAGGGTGCGCAGGTGAGGGTCGGTGATAGCATTGGCGCGTTTGATACTGCCATAGGTTTGATCCCCGACCACAGGCAGATTCATGTCTGCCAGATGCACCCTGATCTGATGGGTGCGTCCTGTTTCCAGGCGCATCTCCAATAATGTCAGGCGCTCTGCGGCGTAGCGGCGTAAAACGTTCCAGTGGGTGACGGCACGGCGACCACGCACAGCGTGGGTACTCATCTTCTTGCGTGCGCCGGGGTGGCGTCCGATCGGTTTCTCGATAGTGCCACTGGCGTTTTGCATCTGGCCGTGCACCAGGGCAATATAGCGCCGCGTGATGCTGTGTTGTTTGAACTGCTGCGCCAGGTTCTGGTGACTCGAATCACTTTTACATACCACCAGCACTCCAGAAGTGTCCTTGTCCAGGCGGTGGACAATGCCTGCGCGTAGTTCACCCCCGATGCTGGAAAGGTCGCTGCTGTGGTGTAACAGAGCGTTGACCAGGGTGCCGCTATGGTGGCCGTTGGCTGGATGCACCACCATCCCCGCAGGTTTGTTGATAACGATAAGGTCGGGATCTTCGTACAGAGTGTCCAGAGGGATATCTTCGGGGGTAACCTCAAGCTCTTGTGTGCGCGGGATGTTGATGCGGATCGTTTCCCCTCCGCGCAAACGGATCCCCGCTTTTACCGTCTTCCCGTCTGTGGTGATCTGGTGCTCGTCAATAAGGCGCTTGAGGTGTGCACGGCTGATGTCGGGCAAGGTGCGCGCCAGAAAGCAGTCCAGGCGCTCAGGTTCCTGCCCTGGTTTGAATGTAAGCTCTATGGTGTCACACATTTACCAGATGGAGCTTTCGATTTTTCCTGCCTGCTTGATCATCACGTCTACAATGGCTCGATCATAAAGCTGATCGCGGTTTTCAATCTTTATCGTTACACGCTCGCGGAAATGATCGCGCCCTTCTTGCAGTTCATCGGCGAGGATGTCAAAAATATTGTCGTTTTTAATCCCCTCACTCACCTTGTCCTGATTGTACAGGGCTATATCTGAGACAATAGCCCGAGCTAAGCGGAATGCCAGATCCGGATCTTCAACCTGTCGCGCCATGTGGATCTCCTGTTGTATGCGGTGGCCTGCGCTGGAGAGCTTCGTGCAGACGGGGTTCGAGCGGGTTAATATTTTCCCGATTTAATACGTCGAAAGCCTAGCTAAAAACGTGGCTATTGTCAAACAGATGCTTGCACCATTTGCGCTCCATTTTGCGCCAGCGCGTGGAGGGTTGAGGCGTTTATGCAGGGGAGGGGATATGCCCTAAAAAGCGGTACAGATCTAAGTGGTTGCCACGAAAATCGGGTGTTATGCTGTTACCGCGATCAACGAGCCAGGTATCCACCAGAAAGGTTTTTATCCCCAGGTGTGCCGCGCTCAGGTCGTGTTCGGTATCGTTACCCACCATCAGACAGCGTTCTGGCGTGAGATTAAAGGAGTGGAGGAGTTCGCTGAAATAGGCGAGGTTTGGCTTGCAGTGGCGGCTGGTTTCGTAAGTGGAGATATGCAGATACTCAAAGGTGTCAAGCCCGCCCCACTTTAAGCGTGCATGGGTGACCGGGTGTGGGAAGACCGGATTGGTGGCGATAATAACCTGCAAGTTTTTTTCATTGCAGCGCTGTATGAGCTTTGGTGCCAGGGGTAAGGGTTGAATGTGATGGGCTAGATTTTCCAGCTTCTCGGCATAGAAACACTCAAGTCCAGCGTGAAACTGTGTCGACTCCAGCCCCATATCGGTTTTGGCCGCCTGGATATAGAAGTCCTCGTTGGTAAGGCGCCCATCGCTGCCCTGCTCAATGCGCTCCGTGGTGCGCTTTATCATGTTACGGCAGAAACGGTGTGCATCGATCTGCGCCGGAATGCAGTGCGCGAGTCCCTTTAGGTACGCAGGGATGAACTGATGCATATCCACGTTGAGGAGGGTGCCGTCAAGATCAAACAGGATGGTATCGATACCATTGAGCTCAGGCATAACTTTCTCCGCATGTTCGGGTGTCCTGCCCCGTGATTATAGTCAGGAGAGTAGATTATAACAGAAGGGGAGTTACCCTACATGTAGGCAACTCCCCTTTGAACTGTTTTTAGCTGTGATGCAGTGCGCTGTGCGTATTTAAGTGCGGCTTACTTACTGTGACACACGGTACAATCGCCCAGGCCCATATCGTTATGACATGAAGCACACAGACCATGTCCACCTTCCATAGTGGTCACATCGAGCTTCCCCGGAGTGTCGCCGTGGCAGTCGGTGCAACCCATGATTTCACTGTGAAGGTTGTGGTCAAATACCACTTCACCTCTGGTTTCGCCGGTGTAGGTGTAGACGCCGGGCTCCTGAGTGTCGACCTTGGTAATCGGCGAGTTGGTGCCGTCGTGCTGGGCAAGAAACACTGTCACAAACGCGAACACGATCAGAACAATCACTAGCAACGTATTTTTCATCTACCTAACTCCTTCTTCAGATATCCATGACAATCCATTACAACAAACAGAATGTTTGTACATCGAACTTCGGCCTGTGTCAATTCAGATGTGCAAAAAGCGATGTGTCTAATCTACAGGGCGCACATGCTTAAGTAAAACCAGGTTTTTATCAATTTCCACCATACTTTGCACATGAGTGGAGAGTAGCGTATAATTAAAAGATCTGTGCACGAAGATGTCAGCGCGCTGCGGTATTGAATTCTTGAAGTAGCAGCCCTTCTATATTCCGGGCTCTTTAATAAACTGGAACCACTTATCTCCAAGTGTAATGCCATGACTGCGGAAGTATGTGCTTATCTGCTTCAATTACAGAAAAATGAACTTACTTAAGTACCATATCTACAAACGTCTAGCCCAGCGGATTAAACGTGCGCACACTGCCGCAGGTGCTCAACCGCAGCGTCGATGAGGGGTTGCGCCACTGTCGTATCTGGGACGGGCACACCGGCACAAAGGTTCACGCGGATCGCCCCAAGGTGTGGTTCTATACCATAATCAGCCTCGTTTTCGAGTTTACCTTCGGGGTGAAATTGATGGAGCGAGGATCAGTTTCCTCATCGGGTACCTGGTGCGGGTGTTTATGGAGGTAGCAATTATAGCGTGCGCCCCCGCAATCTAGCTGTTCTCACTAAGTATTGAAAAGCAACGGGCAATTCATAATGAAGCGGAAAATCCATGGAAAAACTAAAAGAAGAAGTGCGTGAAGAGATAAAAGAGCTACAGTTAGGGATGAAGATCCGGCGCATGCGGCAGGAACAGCGCCTCACCCTGCAGGCTGTAGCCGAGAAAACCGGGCTGTCTAAACCGCTGTTATCTCAGATTGAGAACAGTCAAGTGATCCCCCCTTTGGCCACGCTGTTGCGTATCGCGCGTGCATTTGATGTGGACCTCAGTAGTTTTTTCGAAAGTGAGCGCGAAGAAAATAAATGCTTAGTGGTGCGCGCCGGCGAGCAGCGTGCGCGCCAGTTGCGCACCCATCAGCACAGGCGCGAAGTTCAACCCTACACGTACAATTCGCGCGCCTATGGCAAAAGTAAGCATAAAATGGAACCCTTCGATATCGAATTTCTGGTGCGTGAATGGAGCGACGATCTGCTGGTGCGCCACGAAGGGGAAGAGTTTCTATATCTGCTTGAAGGGGAGGTGGAGTTCCGCTACGCGGGGCAGACCTATCACCTGAGCGCGGGGGATTCGGTATACTATGACTCCAACGAGTTGCACGGTTATATTGCTGTAGGCGATGTCACTCCCCGCGCGGTGGCAGTGTTGTACTCAGGGCGGTGATGGGGTACACCTGGTGCTACATAGTAGTTGGTTAGCTATGGAATAAATGTCACGCAGGTACCTCAAAGTTTACAGTGCCTGTTCCACGCGGAGCGCACTGTATTTATTGAAAGGAGAAAATCAGTATGGCGAAAGTAGGAATTTTATTGGCTGGTTGCGGCGTTTACGATGGTAGTGAAATCCATGAAACAGTTATCAGCATGCTGGCGCTCGATCGTACCGGGTTGCAGGTGCAATGTCTTGCCCCCTCCATGAAGCAAATGCACGTGATGGATCATCTGCGCGGAGAAGAGCAAGAGGAAGAGCGCAACGTGCTGGTTGAATCGGCACGGATTGCACGCGGAGAGGTGTTAAGCCTTGCAGATGCGAAAGTGGCCGACTTTGATGCACTGGTGATCCCCGGTGGCTTCGGCGTGGCTAAAAACCTGTGCGACTTTGCCACCAAGGGGGCGGAGTGCAGTGTAAACCCACAGGTTGAGAGCTTCGTTCTCGGCATGGTAGAGGCAGGGAAGCCTATCGCCGCACTGTGCATTGCGCCGGCGCTTGTAGCCCGGATTCTCGGCGGGGCGGGGAAAAAGGTGAAGGTCACCATTGGCAACGATGCAGATGTTGCTGCGAAGATCAACGCCATGGGTGCCGAGCATGTTGAGTGTGAGGTGGGCGATTGCATGGTAGATCAGGAGTTCAATGTCCTCTCCACTCCCGCATACATGCGCGCCAGTTGCATAAGCGAAGCTGCCGCAGGGATCGAAAAAACTATCTCTACCCTGGCAGATAAGCTCAAAAAATAGGGCAACGCAGGTAGCCCGCTTATGCTTTACCAACGCGGGTCGCGCCTTTACTGCGGCGACCCGCAGTACCAGCCTTGGGGAAGTACCCCTTGCGCAAAGGACGCCCTAAAAAACAGCAGGGATAAAAAATCCATTGACTTGCCTCAGAGGATTTGCTAAAACTCCCTCCGCAGCACGATATGAACTATACATACACTGCGGGAATAACTCAGTGGTAGAGTGCAACCTTGCCAAGGTTGAAGTCGCGAGTTC
>CAZDRL010000024.1:0-35711 GCA_964508035.1 uncultured Desulfuromonas sp. | reverse complement strand
GCAGACGCGACTCCGTTCCTTCATCCACGCTGTAGATATCTTCGACCCACACCGGCGCAAGCTCCGGGGTTCCGTCTCCATCGAGATCAGTGCATTCCAGGCGCAGAGCACGTGACACTCGGGCAGGCGGGGTAAATTCTGCTACTTGCTCCAGCCTACCAGCGCGATAACGGAAATTGACCAATCTGGTGTCATACAGGACAAACAGATTAAAAGCGCGCGGAGCCGCCCCCGGAGCAACCCAGGTCGCAATGCTGCGAGGAGTGCCAGGCATCTCCACCAACACCGCTGCGCCAGGCGCAAGGGTGGGATCAGAACCCATTTTCATGCTGTGCTCGTGCGGCGTGGATTCAAGGCGCAATGGCTCTGCGGGGGTAGCGGGAGTGCGGGAAATGGAAGAAGAAACAGAGGTTGTGGAGAGCACGTTGGCTGTAACATTATTTTTGGGGACATCTGCCCGGTTTAAGGAGGCGATCGCAAGCGGCTCCAGCGCCAGGAGCGCACCATCGCGCGCGCGGGTAAGCACTAGGCGAGGACCACTTGCCCCCTGGTGTTGCGTAAGGATCAAACCGTCCGCTGCACCCTTTTGCACGGCTGTGTGCACTACAAAGCCTCTGTTCAGAAGCATCTCCACCACGGGGGTGAAAACTGAATCCTCCAGAGGATCAACCCCGGCAGGCAGTTGCACCTCTTTAGCACCGTCCCAGGTGGCAAGGCGACTTTCGAGCTGAGGCCAAGGGGCCGCAACCACTGGGGTGCAAAACGCTGCACCGAGTGCTATACAAAGGAAAAGTACCCACCGCTTTAAATTCATTGTTTCACCTTCTTTGCGCTCTGATAACAACAAGGCGCGCGTAACGATTCACCCTACACCAACGGTAGGGGTTTGTGGTGCTCGTGGAAAGGGTGCCACACGCACTGCTCAGCTATCAAAACGCTGGCATTTATGCGCGAAAACTACGCCGCAACAGCATACTGTTGAGCACCACCGACACACTGGAGAACGCCATTGCGAGCCCAGCGTACTCTGGCCGCAGATAGATTCCAAACGCGGGATACAGCACCCCGGCAGCGAGCGGAATCCCCAGGGTGTTGTAGAAAAAAGCCCAGAACAGATTCTGCTTGATTTTGCGTAGCGTAAGGCGCCCAAGGCGGATGCCACGCTCAATATCGCGCAAATCATCTTTTACTAAAATCAGATCTCCGGTCTCCTTGGCCACATCGGTGCCACTCCCAATGGCGATGCCAACATCAGCCTGTGCCAGTGCAGGGGCGTCGTTGATCCCGTCTCCTACCATTCCTACCAGGTGTGCGTTTGCCTGATACCTGCGCACCACCTCGAGTTTCTCCTCTGGCACCACTTCCGCCTCAACGGTGGTAATCCCAAGCTCGCGCGCCACGGCTTCCGCCGCGGCGCGCCGGTCTCCGCTCAAGAGCACACAATCCAGCCCCAGGTGTTGCAGGTCGCGTATTACCGCAGCGGCACCCGGCTTAAGTTCATCCCCCAAGGCGATAATCCCCAGCACTTGGTGTGCGCGCGCGAGAAAGACCAGCGAATTCCCCGCGGCAGCAAGCTGCTGCGCCTGCTTCTGCACCGGGGTTACATCCACCCCGTTGCGCTCTAGTAGAGTCTGTTGCCCACACAGGTGGACCACGCCATCGATCTCGGCACGAACCCCCTGCCCTCCGATCTCTTCGATATTGGAGAGGGTGTCCCACTTCAGCCCCTCCTGCTGAGCGTGGGCAACAATACTGCGGGCAAGAGGATGATTGCTCCCCTGTTCCAACGCGGCGCAGAGGCGCAAAACCTCGGTGCGCTCGGCGCCACCTGAAGTATGCGTATGAATATCGCGGATTTGAAAATTACCACTGGTGAGGGTACCGGTTTTATCCAGCAGCAGCACCTCAAGGCGAGAGATCTGCTCCAGCACGGCAGCCTTTTTGAACAGCAGACCACGTTCGAGGCCGACAGAGCTCCCTACCATGATGGCGGTGGGGGTGGCGAGGCCCAACGCACACGGACATGCGATCACCACCACTGCTATCGACATCTGAAACGCAAACAGAAAGGTGCTCTGCAACACCAGCAACCACACCACGAAGGTTAGAAGCGCAACAATGAGCACCGCAGGAACAAAGTAGCTGGAAACCCGATCCGCTACGCGCTGAATAGGAGCTTTGTCCCCCTGGGCATCTTCCACCATGCGTACAATTTGGGCGAGAGCGGTTTCCTCCCCCACCCGCGTAGCACGCACAAGCAAACGCCCGGAGCGGTTGATGGTCGCCCCACTCACCTCAGCGCCAACCCCCTTGGTTACAGGGACCGACTCGCCACTGAGCATCGATTCATCTACTGCAGCTTCCCCCTCAACTACGCTGCCATCCACGGGGATCTTTTCTCCGGCACGCACCAGCAGGAGGGCACCAGGCTTGACCTGCGCCACATCCACCTCGCGTTCAGCACCATCGACATAGAGGGTGGCGCGCTCTGGTTGCAGATGGAGCAAACGTTCCAGCGCCGCCCCTGCCCGCCCTTTGGCGCGCGTTTCAAGCCACTTGCCAAAGCGGATAAACATGATGAGCATAGCGCTAGTTTCGAAAAACATGGTGGCATCCGGTCCCAAAACGCCGAACAACGCGAGCACCGAATATCCATACGCAGCACTGATCCCCAGCGTCACTAAGACATCCATGTTAGCGGCACGGTTGCGTATCGAAGCCCAGGCGCTGGTGTAAAATCCCAGCCCGGCGCTAAATTGTACCAACGTGGCGAGGAGCGCAATTACCCAGAGTGTTGCAGCACCAAACACAGGGAAAAACATCAGCAGCATGATCGGCACTGCCCCGGCAGTGGCTATGAGCAGATTCACCTGTTCGCGCTTGGTCTGCTGTGCCGCCATCTTGCGCGCCTGGGTGCGCTGCTCTTGTGGCCAGGCACGATAGCCGGCATTTTGAACCGCGGCGTAAATATCCTCCGCACGGATACGGGCAGGATCATAGTGCACTTGGCCGCTGTTGCGCGCCAGGTTGACTGCCACCTCCGTGACCCCATCCAGAGCACGCAGCTGCTTTTCAATTGTGGCGGCGCAGTTGGCGCAGCTCATCCCTGCAATGTCAAAACGGGCTATATGTTGCGCGTCCCGCCGCGCCGCCGCGCCAGAAGCGCTCCGCTCAGTGGCAGTGGGCGCGGTAACGTTCGATTCGGGGTTATGTCGTTGAGTAGTCATACCTGAAAGCTTACCTCCGATTTGCTCGCATTGCCACCGCCCACGTAATTTGTGCGATTTTAGCGCTAAACACTCGGACCTTCGCCACTTGTATATAGCGAAGGTCCGAGGAACCGTTCAGCAAGGATTACGGCGTGTTTGTGGTGTGCTTGTCTTGCTAATAGCTCCACACCAGAGAGAGGCAATTGGTCATGGCTGGGTCGTCGCCGAACTGATCTTTAATTCCGGCGCCGGGGACAAAAATCCCGAAGATATACCCAAGGCTGAAGTTTTCATCCAGCGCATACCTAAATTGCAGATCGACCGTAGTGCCAGCGTAGTCATCCACCTTTTTTTCTGGCTTGCGGGCGTTGTGTAGATTGTTGGTCTCATCGTACCAGATCATAAACACCTGGGTCTTGTAGCTGAGTTTATCCACCCAGCGCGACAGATCCCCCTTCGCACCGAGGGCGGCAATAATCTGCCCGGGGTTGTTTCCGCGCCCGCCGTTACTGATCCCACCGTAGTTGTCCGTAGGCAATCCTTCCTTTAGAGGAGAGCGCTCCGGCGCATACGAGTACAGGGTCGCCCCATAACTCTGCCCCAAATCCTCACTCAGGATGCCACCATCCATCCCCATCAGCGAAGTAAACCGCCCAATATCGGTGATACCAACCCAACCCTCAACGTCATTATCGGTGGCGTCTTCATCTCCCTGGGTGTAGCGCAGCGCTACATAGGGGGTGAACTCTTTCGACACCTCCACCTCCAGTCCGGCAAACGCCGCCATAGAGGAGATATCTTTACCGTTGTCGAACTCTCCATCCGCAAACACCACTTCAAACGATGGCTTCAGGATCCCAATTTTCCCTAAAACCTCAAACCCATAGTAGTGTACCTGCGCCTCTTTATCCTCATTATCGCTATAGGCGTAGAACGGACTTAGATCGAAACTCCCCACTTTATGGTTAAGTTTCAAGCTGTATACGCGCCAGTCGTTCACCGTGTCGCTATCAAAGGGCTCATTTTTAATACTGCTCATATTCTGAATCGGCATATACAGCAGTTCGTAACTGGTGGTTTTACTTAAATCGCCGCGAAAGCCGATAAAAGGGTGATCATCACCAAACAGCAGACCACCGGTGCGGATATCCAGGGCACGTGTATCCCAGCCGGTCTGTAGTTCCAGTGCCGGATTGAAGGCGTACAACAATTCCACCCGCTCGATACCGAACTCCCCACCGCTGTTGGGGTTCCCGTCCTTTTCAGCCCCAGCGTAAAAGGAGCGGTCCGCAGTATCTTTCTGCATGATCACATCCGCTTCAGTAATCATTTTTACCGACCACTTCTCCCCTGCGGCTTTCCAGCCCAAACGCAGTTCAGCGCGAATATGCTCCCCTTTAGCCATCCCCCCCTCATTGGCGACAAACATATCGTTTTTACTATCATTAAAGTCAAAGTTGGAATAATAGGTTGGCAGCACCCGTGCAGTACCAAAAAACTCAATGGCACTCCATGCCGGGGCGGCAACCATCAGTGTCACAAGTGCTGTTGCACCTATGGCTCTTATCCCTCTGCTCCATATTCCTCTTTGCATTGGTTCTCTCCTCCATGATCAACAGATACGAAATAACGCTTTTCTAGCGTGGCAGGCTCAGTGTAGAGTCGGGAAAACTAGCAATTCAGAAATACATGGTCAAGAGAATATAACGCTATTTTAAATTGTTGAATATATTTTCGGGGGGACGAAACACAACCCATACTCTGGCAAAATATTTGACAACCCTCAGGCGACAGGATTAGTCTTCAACCACATTTTTTCTACCAATCTTTTTTTATAGGCACCAAGGAGAGTAAGCATGAGTGACAACCCGTGTAATGGCTGCGATAAAAGCAGCAGTTGCAGTGATGCAGAGCAAAAGCAATGTGAACAACAGCAGCAACAAGAGCAGATGCACGCGCATCTTGCCAAGATCAAACATAAAGTCCTCGTGATGTCGGGCAAAGGGGGCGTTGGCAAAAGCACCACCTCCGTAAATCTTGCCCTGAGCCTGGCGCAACAAGGGGCTAAAGTGGGGCTGCTGGATATTGACCTCCACGGCCCTAGCGTACCCACACTCCTGGGGCTGGAACTGCAACGCCCCGAAGTGGAAAACGACCTGATGCTGCCAGTACCGAAGCATGGCGTTAAAGTGATGTCTATCGGTTTTCTGATTAAAGAACAGGATGACGCTTTGATTTGGCGCGGCCCCATGAAGACAGGGGTGATTCAGCAGTTTATCCGCGATGTAAACTGGGGCGAGCTCGACTATCTGGTGGTGGACTGCCCTCCCGGCACAGGAGATGAACCCTTGAGCATCGTCCAGCTTATTGGCGCGGGGGCCGGGGCAGTGCTGGTGACCACGCCGCAGAAAGTCGCACTGGTGGATGTACGCAAATCGGTTACTTTCTGTCACCAGCTCAAATTGCCTATCTACGGCATTGTGGAAAACATGAGCGGTTTTGTATGTCCAAAGTGCAACGAAGCGGTGGATATCTTCAAACAAGGGGGCGGACGTGAGATGGCAGCACAAATGGGAGTGCCGTTCTTAGGGCAGGTTCCCCTCGATCCCCGCATGGTGGAGGCAGGCGACGAAGGGACCCCTGCGGTGCTGGAGTTCCCCGACTCTCCCACCACCAAAGCTCTGGCCAACATTGCGCAAGAGCTGTCGCTGCGCTGTCTCAACCCCGGAGGTGGCACTGCGGATCTGACTGAATAATCAGATGGCGGAACGATTTTCGCCCCCCTTCTTCAGGTTGAAGCAAACCTGCCAGCCCCTCCCTTTTTCCGGGGTGGGGCTGGGCATTGTTCTGGGATAAAAATTTTTACCCATAATTAAAAAATCCCCTTTCGCACTATATCAATTTGAGTACTCTGGGGTGAGCTTCCGTTTTTACCTTTCACCCGTTTCTACATATAATATTGAAATATCCCCTATTTTGTCAGTTTTACTTGACGTAAGCACCCACAATGGTTATTTAGGACTACTAAATTACTGCATATTAGCACTGAAACTGGCGTTGAGATGTGGCGCGAGATTCTAGCTGATATGTATCGCTTTTTTGGCATCGCTTTTGCGTTCCTGTATTCGCCCTGCTTTATTTGCGCGCGAGATCTGCGCACCAATCCATCTGCACCAAGGAGTACAGTATCATGGGTAAACCTATCATTCCCCAGCCCGTCTCTCTTGAACAGTACGGCATCATTAACACCCCTTCAGTTCTACGCAACCTCAGCACGCCTGAACTGTATGAGGACGCCATCCTGCGCGATGAAGCAAACCTGTCGCATCAGGGGCCGTTGACAGTATTCAACCCCGACTACACTGGCCGTTCTCCCAACGACCGTTACATAGTTAAGGCTGGTGAGAGTGCTAAGGATATCTGGTGGGGGGCGGTAAACCGTCCCTTTGAGGCGGATAAATTTGATGCCCTCTACAACCGCATGATGGCTTACCTGCAGAATCGCGAGCTCTACGTACAAGACTGTTTTGCCGGCAGCGACTCCAACTACCGCCTTCCGGTACGGGTTATCACCACACTGGCATGGCAGAGCCTGTTTGCGCGCAACATGTTCATCAAAGCCACGCAAGAAGAGCTGGACAACTTCGCCCCCGGTTTCACCGTTATTGCCGCGCCGGACTTCAAGGCAAGCCCTGAGATTGACGGAACTCGCAGCGAAGCAGGGATCATTATCAACTTCGAGCGCAAAATCGTCCTCATCGCCGCCGCTGCCTACAGTGGCGAGATCAAGAAGAGCATCTTCTCCGTTATGAACTACCTGCTCCCGAAGCAGGATGTCCTTTCCATGCACTGCAGTGCCAACGTGAGCGCACAAGGGGACACCGCTATCTTCTTCGGTCTCTCCGGCACCGGAAAGACCACGCTGTCTGCCGATCCAAAGCGCCGTCTCATTGGTGACGACGAACACGGCTGGACCAAAGATGGAGTATTCAATATTGAGGGAGGGTGCTACGCCAAGGTTATCAACCTCAGCCCTGAAGCAGAGCCGGAGATCTTTGCGTGCACCCGCCGCTTTGGCACTATCCTTGAAAACGTTGGACTCGACTCTGTCACCCGCTACGTCAACCTTGATGACGCCAGCATTACCGAGAACACCCGCGCAGCGTATCCCATAACCCACATCCCCAACATCGAGCCCTCCCTGAAGGCCGGGCATCCTAAGAACATCATCATGCTCACCGCAGATGCGTTCGGGGTTATGCCGCCAATCTCCAAGCTCACGCCAGAGCAGGCTATGTACCACTTCATCTCCGGGTACACTGCAAAGCTGGCCGGCACCGAAAAAGGGGTAACCGAGCCGCAGACCACCTTCTCCGCCTGTTTCGGTGCGCCGTTCATGCCTATGCACCCTTCAGTGTACGGCAACCTGCTCAAAGAGAAGATCCGCGAGCACAATGTTTCCTGCTGGCTGGTGAACACCGGCTGGAGTGGCGGTCCTTACGGTGTGGGCTCGCGCATGAAGATTCAGCACACCCGCGCCATGCTCAATGCCGCCCTTGACGGGCAGTTGGACGATGTCGCGTTTGAGCGCGATCCGGTGTTTGGTCTCTATGTACCGCAAAGTTGTCCCGATGTTCCCACCGAGGTACTCAACCCGCGCAACACCTGGAGCGACAAAGCTGCCTACGATGCTAAGGCGACAGAACTTGCAAAAGCGTTCCATACGAACTTTGAGAAGTTCGCCGATGGTGTCACCGAGGAGATTCGCGACGCAGGTCCACTGGCGCGCTAAGCCCTCGATAGCAGCCGAAGACTAAAACACCAAAGGCCGTGGCATTCGCTGCGGCCTTTGGTGTTTTAGCACCATCTCCGCCGCGATGTGCCCCTCTTACCCTGAAGCAGAAATACGCAACAAATAATACCCGGCACACAAAATCTGTGGCAGACTCAACCTCAGCGCTTAAAACAGTTACCTTTTTGCGCCACCACACATCTGGACTTTTGCACCGCTTTTGCATAAAGTGCGCGCATGGATAAAAACACACCCGACACCACAGAAAATGAGACTCTCGCACATCTGGGCGAATTCGGCCTGATTGCGCGGATTCAACAGCGTATCAAAACCAATTCACAGGTACTCATAGGGATTGGGGATGATTGCAGCGTATGCACCATTCCCCCTGGAGAAGTGCTCCTGACCACTAAGGATCTTCTCCTCGAAGATGTACATTTCCGGCGCGAATGGACCGACATGTACGCACTGGGATGGAAAAGCGCTGCGGTCAACCTTAGTGACATCGCTGCGATGGGAGGAACTGCGCGCTATCTCCACCTTGGCCTTGGAATTCCGTCCCATACCCCCCTCGCCGACTTAGAGTTGTTCATGGATGGGCTTTTGGCATTGTGCGCTCAGGAGGATGTAATCCTGTGTGGCGGGGATACCTGTCGCAGCGCCCAGGGGCTGAATATCTCAGTTACCGTGCAGGGCAGCGTCCCGCAGCAGGAGGTATGTACCCGCAGCGGCGCACGACCGGGGGATGCGATCTTCGTATCTGGAACCTTGGGAGACAGTGCCCTTACACTCCTGCAGTTAACGCAAGGGGAGAAGCCACTGGACGAAGTTGCCGTGCGCCACCATCGTCCGCAGCCGCGCCTCGAACTCGGACGCACCCTGGCGCAACACGGGGTTGCACATGCGATGATCGATGTCTCGGATGGAATTTTTTCCGACCTAGGGCATATTCTCGCATGTTCCAAGGTTGGGGCCGAAGTGGACACCCGCCTCCTCCCCCTCTCTAGGGCAGCAAAAAACCACCTGCACCATTACCCTGAGCGTCGCGCTCAGGTGCTGCGCGGAGGGGAAGATTATGAACTGCTGTTTACCGCCGCGGTGGAAGAACAGCAACGCATTGCCGACATAAGCACACGCGTGGGACTATCCATCACCCCAGTGGGGAGAATTCACCCCATTGAGGATGGCTTCCGCTATATTGACCACTCCGGCACGCTCCAACACACCAGTGCTGGCGGCTTCAACCATTTTAGTTCCTGACGATTCCTAAACTTCAAGCTACGGAGTTAAATAGATGTTTACCCCCCTGATTCGACATATTTCCTATCCGCTCGTTGCCAGTTTGTTATGTGCAGGGCTGCTTGCCACCCCCAAGCTTGGGGATGCTAACGTTGAGACAAACCAGGCCACCCTGCAACAACTCCTTCAGGCTCCGTTTCAGCCCGATGCCCCCGCAGAGATAAGCATCTCCGACTTCAGCGCAACCTTTGCGCAAGAAGCCCACATTGCGAGTCTGAACCGCACCAAACAGGGGGGTGGCAAGGTTACGGTGCGCTTTTGCACCGACAACGCCGCATCCTTTCGCTGGGACTACCTGGAGCCGGAGGTGCAACATATCATCAGTAATGGGACCAAGCTCTGGGTCTACTTACCTGAAAGTAATCGCGTGATGATCTCGGATGTGGCAGAACATCTGGGGGACGACGACGACCCGCTGCTGTTTTTACGCAGCCTCGACAACCTGGAGCGCTACTTTGAACTTAGTGTCCCCGAGCCTGCGCGCACTGCAGACGGAGCCTACCTGTTGACCCTTACCCCCAAAAAAGAGTCTGCCTACGTCAGCACTCTCACGCTCCTCATCCCTGAAGAGGTGGTACTGAGGAACCCCACGGTACGCTTTCCTCTTGGCGGAGTCACCGTTCTGGACCCCAATGGCAATACCACCGCCCTCAAGTTCAGCCAGGTAGAGGTTAATACTCAGCCGGCACCAAAGAGCTTTAACTTCAGCGTGCCGCCCGGGGTTGAAATTGTTCACCCCGACCCGCCACCCGCGCAGTAATCTGAATCCACCGGCACGGGCTGAAACACCCCGTATCCACCCCGGTGGGGCGCCGTCTCTGCGCGAGAGAAGGAAACATGAGCCGCACCTGGAAATCTATATTTTTACGCTAGCGTACTGAAGAGAACAAACACAGGAGATAGAACATGCCAAGTTTTGACATTGTATCCAAAATTGACCTACAGGAAGTAGACAACGCGGTCAACCAGACACGCAAGGAGATCGGGCAGCGTTATGACTTCAAAGGCACCCACAACGAAATAGAGCTAAACGAGGGGCATTTAATCATTTTGGCCTCGGACGACTACAAGTTGCAGGCGGTGGTGGATATTTTAAAAGGGAAGTTAACCCGGCGCGGCGTCTCTACCAAATGTCTTGATTTCCGCAAGGCCGAACCTGCCTCCGGGAATGCCGTGCGCCAGCGCGTAGATCTGATTCAGGGGATCTCCAAAGAAAAAGGGAAAGAGATTGTGAAGATGATCAAGGCAACCAAGCTCAAGGTCCAGCCCCAGATCATGGAGGATGAAGTGCGCGTGAGCGGCAAAAAGATCGACGATCTGCAGGAGATTATGCAACAGCTGCGCGCGGCGGATCTGGGAATTGAACTTCAGTTTGTCAACATGCGCTCTTGAGGTTGGCATAGACCCCCGTAGTACGCGCACACCTGTGGTACCCGCACCTGCTAACCAACTTCAGCCTGCCCCCTTTGCGTTGCGCACCCGCAATGTCAACCCTAGGGGGCGATAAAGTAACCCCTCCCACAAGGAACCGCTGTGACCCCTGCAAAAGTAGCCATAATCAGCCTTGGATGCCCGAAAAACCTCGTAGACACCGAAGTTATCCTCGGACATCTGCCGCCAGAGCACTACACCATCATCAGCGCTGAGGTCAGCGCCGATATCATCATTGTGAACACCTGCGCCTTTATTCACGATGCGCAGGAGGAGTCTATTGACACCATCCTTGAGGTAGCGGAGTACAAAGAGCACGGCGCGTGCTCTTTGCTGGTTGTGTGCGGCTGTCTGCCTCAGCGCTTCCGCGAAGAGCTTGCGGCGCAACTCCCCGAGGTGGATATATTCCTAGGTACCGGCGACGCAGTACAGATCGCCCAGATTATCGACACCTGGCGCAGTAGCGCACCTGATCAGATGTGCAGTATCAAGCAACCGGCAAGCCTCTACGACGCCGATACCCCGCGCGTCCAGGCAACACCTTTTTACACCGCATATGTAAAAATTGCCGAAGGGTGCAGTAATTGCTGCTCCTACTGCGTCATTCCGCAACTGCGTGGCTCCCTGCGCTCACGCACTATCGAATCTGTGGTTGCCGAAGTGGAACAGCGGGTTTGGGCGGGGGCAAAAGAGATCAACCTGATTGCACAGGATATCACCGCCTATGGGAAGGAGCGCAACGACAACACCTCGCTGGAACAACTGCTGCGGCGATTGGTGCTGATTGAAGGGCTGGAGTGGATACGCCTGCTCTATGCATATCCCGAAGGGATCACTGCGGAGCTGATCGAACTGATAGCCACAGAAGATAAAATCTGCCCCTATCTGGATATGCCTCTGCAACACATTGCCGATCCGATCCTCAGTGCCATGAACCGCCGCCTGAACCAGGCCGACACCATCGCGCTGATAGAGCGGATCCGCGCACGGATCCCCCACATCACCTTACGCACCACCTTTATTGTGGGTTTCCCCGGCGAAACAGAAGCAGATTTCGCCGAATTGCACGCCTTTGCGGCGCGCGGCTTGTTTGAGCGGGTTGGGGTGTTTACCTATTCGCGTGAGGATGGTACTCCTGCCGCCACCTATGCGGCACAGATAGAGGAAGAGGTGAAACAGCAGCGCCATGCCGCCCTTATTACCACGCTGGACGAGATCGCCTTAGAGAAAAATCAGGCTCTTATCGGCACCGAAACTCCGGTACTGGTAGAAGGGTACAGCGAGGAAACTGAACTGCTGCTCCAAGGGCGCAGCATCACTCAGGCTCCTGATATTGACGGCATTGTGTATATCAATGCTGGCGAAACCACTATCGGGGATATTGTCGCTGTGGAGATCACCGATGCCACCGCCTGCGATTTGGTGGGGCATATCCAGGGGAGTCTAGATTAAATCGCTTGAACTTAAGAATATCTATGCTGCCGCCTCTTCATGCTCCGTATAGTTGGAGATAGAGGGGGCAAATAACAGGTGCTATTTCCGCGCTAGAGTGCGCGCACAACAAACAGGAATATATGCAAAAGATCTTTACCCCTGACAACGAGATCGAACTCATAATGGTGAAGGGGCTACTCGAAGCGGCACAGATCCCTTTCTACGTTCAAAATGAGCACTTCGGCGGTTTGTATATCGGGCCGCAAATTCAGCACTTTAACCAAAGAGCGATCATGGTGGCGCCCGAATATGCCGCGCGCAGCAAGGAGATCATTGCGGAGTTCCTCGCAACCCAACAGCAGGAGGGCCCTGAAGCTTTTGCGCCGCCTAAGCGCACCTCAGTACTAGAAAAATTGCGCCTGCTGGGCGAAGTGCTGCTGTGTGGCTGGATAGTTCCACGCAAGCAGCGGAGGAAAAAGGGTAGAAGCGACACCCGCGCCAAACGCAGATGAAGAGCCAAAACACGCTAACCACCGCAGACAGCAAGGGGAAAAAGGTATCCGCCCCAGAACAGGAAAAGCACATGAGGGACTAACCATGGATCAGCTCTTGACCCTGCCTTTGCACGAGCGCAACAACTGCCCAGATCCCAGTGGCGGCTATCAGCGCAGAACCACTTACAACCTGGGCGATGATAGGTGCGACGCCGGCTCAACTCAACTCCCAATTCGCCTTCGCGGGAGCACAGGAGGTATATAGTGGTTTTATTCCCGCCGCAAATATCGCATATCGAGGAAATTATCCATACATTCTGGGAATCCGCGCCGGAAAACTGCATGCAACCGGGCGGTAAGGAGAAGGTGTGGGATACCCCCTTGTTGGGGGTTGGCGCCGGGGACGACCCGCTGTTTGCGGCGCTGAAAAAGATGATCGGACCATTTTTCTGGACTCCGCTGGAGGCATATGTCCAGGCATTCCCCGCAACAAAGATTAAATCTGCGGATCTGCGTGTCCTTGTGTATATCCTCCCTCAGACCAGCTCTACGCGGGAGGATCAGCGTGCCCAGGATACCTTCCCTTCGCAGCGCTGGGCTGCATCGCGGTTCTATGGTGAGCGATTCAACCGTGCCTTGCGCCGCCATCTCAGCGAACGTCTGTGTGCCGCGGGATATCCAGCGGTGGCACCGGAGTTGCTCCCCGACTTTGCGTATCGCAAGTCAAAAAAGTTCGGCATCGCCTCCAACTGGTCCGAACGCCATGCAGCGTTTATCGCCGGTCTCGGCACCTTCGGCCTTTCAGATGGTCTCATTACCAGACGGGGGAAGGCGGTGCGCTTCGGCTCTGTAGTCGCGGATATCTCCCTCCCTGTAACCCCACGCCCGTATGGCGACAATCACCACGCCTGGTGCCTGTGGTACGCCAAGCGCAGCTGCGCTGCGTGTGTGCGGCGCTGCCCCGTTGCTGCTATCTCTACCGCTGGCGGGCACGATAAAGATGAGTGTTTCCGCTACATCCGCCAGACTACCGCCCCGTATGTACACGAGCACTTTGGTTTAGGTGACACGCCCTGCGGTTTGTGTCAGGTGGGGATCCCGTGTGAATATCAGGTTCCGCCAGCGGTGCTGAAAATATAGGGGCGAAAAACTTTTCGCCCCTATAATCTTTGTTACCCTTCTGCCTCTACACCTTTCTTCACCCGTAACGCTAGCGCATCGTGTTCGAGAGTTATTTCCACTACGCTCCCTTCGGTGATATCACCCGCGATTATGCCGCGCCCGATGCGGGTTTCCAGTTCCTGCTGGAGGAACCGTTTCACTGGGCGTGCACCATAGTGAGGGTCGTAAGATCGCTGACAGATATGCTCCTTCACGGCATCGGTCAGTTTGATCTCGATACGCCGCTCCTCCAGACGCTGTTGCACCTGCGCAACCTGGAGATCGATGATCTGGTCTAGTTCTCTACGCGTTAAGGGGCTAAACAGGATTATGTCGTCAATACGGTTAAGAAACTCCGGACGGAAGTGTTGCCGCAGACGCTGTTGCACCTGTGCACGCGCTTCAGCACTAATCTCCCCTTCGACCCCGCCATCCTCAAGCAGGAGTTCAGAGCCTAGATTCGAAGTCATTATAATGACAGTGTTTTTGAAGTCTACTGTACGCCCCTGGCTATCGGTGACCCGTCCGTCATCAAGGATCTGCAGTAACACATTGAATACTTCAGGGTGGGCTTTTTCCACCTCATCCAACAGCACCACCGCATAGGGTTTGCGCCGCACCGCCTCGGTAAGTTGCCCCCCCTCTTCATACCCTACATAGCCCGGGGGCGCACCGATGAGGCGGCTGACGCTGAATTTCTCCATATACTCCGACATATCGATACGCACCATCTGGTGCTCGCTGTCGAACAAAGATTCCGCCAAAGCGCGCGCGAGTTCGGTCTTCCCCACCCCAGTGGGGCCGAGGAACAAGAATGAACCCATGGGGCGATTCGGGTCTTTAATCCCGGCACGCGCACGGATCACCGCATCTGCCACTGCCTGTACCGCCTCGTTCTGACCAATAACCCTTTTTTGCAGATGCTTATCCAGATTGAGGAGCTTCTCGCGTTCCCCTTCCAACAGGCGCGTCAGAGGGATTCCGGTCCAGCGTGCGACAATGTCGGCGATCTCATCCGCCCCCACACGCTCTTGCAACAGGGTGTGCCCATCTTCGCGCTCAGATGCTTTCTCTTCCAGCTCCTTAAGCTGTTTTTCCAGCTCAGGCAAGCGCCCGTGGCGCAGCTCTGCAGCGCGGTTGAGGTCGTAGTTGCGTTCCGCCACTTCGAGCTCGTGGTTGACGGTTTCAATCTCTTTGCGCACCGCCTGCACCTTCTGCTGTGCTTCTTTTTCCGTGCTCCACTGGGTCTTGAACGTATTCACGATGTGGCGTTGCTCGGCGAGTTCCTCCTGAAGGACCTGAAGGCGCTCTTTACTTGCGGCGTCCTGCTCTTTTTTCAGCGCAGCCTCTTCAATTTCCAACTGCATAACCCGGCGGGAGGCGTCGTCCATCGCCTCCGGCATTGAATCCATCTCGGTGCGGATCATGGCACACGCTTCATCCACCAGGTCTATGGCCTTGTCGGGCAGGAAGCGATCGGAGATGTAACGCTCACTCAGGATCGCCGCCGTCACCAGCGCCTGATCCTGAATCTGCACGCCGTGATGAAGCTCAAAGCGCTCTTTGAGGCCGCGCAGGATACTGATGCTCTCCTCCACACTCGGGGCATTCACCATCACCGGCTGAAAACGGCGCTCCAGGGCAGCATCCTTCTCGATGTGCTGGCGGTATTCATTCAGGGTGGTGGCGCCGATGCAGTGGAGTTCACCACGTGCGAGCATAGGCTTTAGCATATTCCCCGCGTCCATGGCTCCTTCGGTTTTCCCGGCCCCCACAATGGTGTGGAGTTCGTCGATAAACAGCAGAATGCGCCCGTCGCTCCCGCGGATCTCCTGCAACACCGCCTTCAAACGTTCTTCAAACTCTCCCCGGTACTTGGCCCCCGCGATCAAAGCCCCCATATCTAACGAGAAGATGGTTTTGTCTTTGAGCCCATCGGGAACATCGCCTCGCACAATGCGTTGTGCCAGCCCCTCTACAATCGCAGTTTTACCTACCCCTGGTTCACCGATAAGGACAGGGTTGTTTTTGGTTTTGCGCGAGAGGATGCGGATAACGCGCCTGATCTCCTCGTCTCGCCCGATAACTGGATCGAGTTTTCCATCTTGCGCCGCCTGCCCTAGATCCATGCCGTACTTTTTCAGCACTTCATAGGTTCCTTCGGGGTTATCACTTTCCACCCGCTGATGCCCGCGCACCTGCTGGAGTGCCTGGAGTACGGCGGAGTATTTGACCCCATTGGCGGATAGCAACTTTCCCACCGGAGTGTCGGTTGGCTCTGATGCAAGGGAGAGCAGCAGATGCTCCACACTCATATACTGATCCTTGAGTTTTTTTACCTCTTTTTCCGCCCGATCCAGCACCCGTTGCAAACGCACTGAGGCATAGATCTGGCTCTCCTCCGCGGCGCGCCCCTCCATACGGGGGCGCTTGTCTAACATCGCATGTGTTTCATTCCGCAGGGAAGTGGTGTCCACCTCCATCTTTTGTAACAGGCGTGGTACCAGTCCCTGCGCGTCTTGCAGCAATGCCGCAAGGAGATGTTCAGCATCTATTTCTGCGTGTTGCCCTTCGCGCGCCAGCTGCTGGGCTTGTTGCAGCGCAAGTTGGGTGTTGCGGGTTAATTTTTCCATATCCATGATGGTTCTCCTTTTACGTATTTTTCCTGCCGGCACAGTGCCAACGTCTTGATGCGGGCAGTTGGGTTATTTGGTTAGAACAGGTGGAACTTCTTTTTCGGCATCGTCTGGATTTAACCATGGCGCCTGTATCTGCTAATGATGACACGAATTTCGCATGCTGCAATTCTGTCTGCGCACAATAGGGTCTCAGCTCGGATGAGATACGTTGAAAATGGAAAGTTCGAAGCACAACAAAACTGCGTGGGTCCTGAGCTGTGCGTGGACGTGGACACATATCTCCAGCTTTTCCGCGAAAACTGTTTACGACATAAGCTAATGCTATAATTTAGATGTTCAATATTTTGAGATGTATTTTGCAACAACACGCATAGGCAAGCATGAACGATGCCGCCTGAATTCACAGCCTGAAATCGCGTGCACATGGTTTCTGTTTAATAAGGGGATGCTCGGTGCCTTTTTCAAGGGCAGGGAGAGATTTTAGCGCGACGACCTGGTTAAGGGGGCTTGGTGCAAAAGGGGAGGTTCCTTTGGTAACGGTGATATCGACCTGTTTTTTCGGCGTATACATTACAAAAGAGGTGTTAATTATCAGTTGCGACTTGAACACTGTTTCGGCTAACATGTAGGGTTAAACTTCAGACATATGTGTCATCCGCTAAATTTGATAGAGGAGAATCTATGCTCAACGCTGCTCTGGTCCCTACCCCTGATGCCATCCCGGTTCCGTGGGGATGGCTGTATGTCCTGCTGATGTTGACATTTCTGCTCCATGTGCTGCTGATGAACGCCATGCTCGGCGGAGGTATCATTGCCTTGCTCAGTTCGTTACGCAAGAATGAGCAGAGCCTTCTTATTAGTAAGGAGTTCAGCTACAAGTGGCCCTACACTATCGCCTTCGCAGTCAACATGGGCGTTGCCCCGCTGCTGTTTATTCAAGTTCTGTACGGTCACTTTATCTATTCAAGCTCGATTCTCATGGCGGTGTGGTGGCTCTCCATCGTAGTGATGCTGATCTTGGCGTACTACAGTACATACATTTTTTATTTCAAGTTTGACTCCCTTGGCTCCATGCGCGCGCTCATGGCAGGGTTCTCTGTAGCCCTGTTATTGGTGATCGCTTTTCTATTCAGCAACAATATGACCTTGATGTTACAGCCGGAGCGCTGGTCGGCGTATTTCAGTGACGCCGGGGGCGGCGTGCTCAACCTTTCCGATCCCACGCTGATCCCACGCTACTTGCATTTTGTCGTGGGTGCAGTAGCGATTGCGGGGCTGTATCTAGCCTTGGTGAGCCGTTTCAACTTCACCAAGAGCAGCGTTGACCCGGCGGCACTCCAAGAGTTAGGGATGCGCTATTTTACTGGCGCCACCGCTATCCAGATCCTGATAGGGTTTTGGTTCCTCCTTGCCCTCCCGCGGGAGGTGATGCTGCTATTCATGGGGAAAAGTGCATGGGGCACTATCCTCCTTACCCTTGGGCTACTTTTAACCGTTGCCGTACTCTATTTGGGGCATAAGCGCCACGTAGTAAAATCTGCTCTTAGCGCACTCCTACTGATGTTGGTGATGGTGCTGATGCGCGATCTAGTGCGCACCGGCTACCTTGCCCCTTACTTCTCCCTTGGTGACTTGCAGGTGACAGGGGAATACTCCCCGCTGATTTTCTTTCTAGTGACGTTCGTTGCTGGGCTTGGATTGGTGGGATATATGCTGAAACTGGCCTTCGATTGCCGTAAGGAGGTAGAATAATGAACTATCCTGTTTGGGACCTTACCACTTACGGTGGCGGCTTTCTTATTGCCCTTATGGCGATTGTACACGTGCTGGTGGCTCACTTTGCTGTGGGTGGGGGGCTGTTTCTGGTAACCCTGGAGAAAAAAGCGTATCGGGAAGAAAACCCCGCTCTGCTTGAATACGTAAAGAAACACAGTAAATTTTTCCTCCTGCTCACCATGGTGTTCGGGGGGCTCACCGGAGTGGGGATCTGGTGGACCATCGCCTTACTCAGCCCGGGAGCAACCTCCTCGCTGATCCACACCTTTGTCTTCGGGTGGGCGGCAGAATGGGTGTTTTTCTTTGCTGAGATTGTCGCCCTGTTTATCTACTTCTACACCTTCGGCAAAATGAAGCGCAAACAACACCTCATTATCGGGTGGCTCTATTTCTTCTGTGCGTGGATGTCACTGTTTGTCATCAACGGCATCATCACCTATATGCTCACCCCGGGGGCGTGGCTCGAAAACCAAAATTTCTGGTCCGGATTCTTCAACCCCACCTTCTGGCCCTCACTGGTGTTCCGCACGGGGCTATCTCTAGTGCTGTGCGGTGTCTTTGGCTTCGTCACCGCCGCATTTGTCAAGGACAGCGCCCTGCGTCAGAATCTCATGCGTACGTGCGCCCTGTGGGTTGCACTCCCGTTTGTGCTCATGCTTGCCGGGGGCTGGTGGTATATGGCGGCACTCCCGGAAGAGCTGCAAGATTTTATCCTTAACAAATCTCCAGAGATGAATCTCTATCTCAACACGTTGGCGTGGGTAATCCCGGTCCTGTTTGGCGTATCGATGCTGATGGCGCTGAAGATGCCCCCTTTTTTAAAAAAGGTGATGAGTTTTGGAGTAGTGGGAATTGCGCTGATCTACTTTGGCGCATTTGAGTTTATCCGCGAGGGGAGTCGCCGCCCGTACCTCATCTCTGAGTACCTGTACTCCAATCAGATCTATGTGGACGATGTGCCTGCTATTCAGCTGGCTGGCTACCTCTCCAGCGCCAAGTGGGTGAAACATAAACAGGTGACCCCGGAAAACATTATGGAAGCGGGAAAAGAGCTGTTCCGCTTCCAGTGTAGTGCGTGCCACTCCGTAGGGGGATATCTCAAGGAGATCAAGCCAAGGGTACAGCGTTACGACAACATTTTCGGCATGGAGCGCAAACTCTCTGGTCTTGGTACCGTTAATCCGTATATGCCCCCCTTTATGGGAACAAGCACGGAGCGCAACGCCCTTGCTACCTATCTGGTGAAACACTTCAATGGGGTGGACTCAGCCAGCGGCAACAAGAGCATCGCTGCACCCGAGATACCGGTAGAAATTTACCCCTTCGATAAAAACACGGACACATATGTGCTGCTGGCGTGGAACACCTTGGGGATGAAGGGGATCACTGACTCCTCTGACCAGTTGATGATGCTCCCACCGGGGAACACCATTTACGCGCAACTCATCAAGCGCGGCGACCCTCCACAGATGATGATGCAGGATGTGGAGATGCGCTACGCCATCGCTCCGGAATTCAGCGCTCCACAGGAGCAGATTGCGTTCTGGAACAATGCCGAAAAGCTCTTTGGCAAAGAACTCGAGCCCGGTATCGGTCTTAAGGGCAAAGGTTTAAGTGGAATTATGGACTTGAAGCCTGAGGACAATGCGTTTGTTGCTGCAGGGATTCCGGTGGTGCCCTATCCAAAAGATGGCGGATTTTCCCCCTATCCGCTTGTTACTATTGAGGCGTTGGATCGAACCAGCGGCAAGGTGCTGGCACAAACCAGGGTGGTGGCACCAGCCACCACCGAAATGGGGTGTAAAAACTGTCATGGCGGCGGCTGGAGGGTAAATGATGTGGCTGGGTTCACTGCGTCCACGGGGGAGAATATCCTCGCTACCCACGACAAACTCAGCAACACTAAACTATTGCAACAGTCACGCAACGGGGAACCGGTGCTGTGTCAAAGCTGTCATGCCGACCCAGCCCTGGCGCAGAAAGGGGAAGATCATCTCCTGAACTTCTCTGCCTCAATCCACGGGTGGCATGCCAACTATCTGCGCGATATGGAGGGTGGCGACGCATGTGCCACCTGCCACGCAACCCGCAGCGATGGCGCAACCCAGTGTTTCCGCAGTCACCACAGCATGTTCATGAACTGTAATAACTGCCACGGCACTATGGAGGAGCATGCCATCGCCCTCTTGAATCAGGAGCAGGCTCAAGGTAAAGAACGCGCCGCAACAATGATGGAACACCTCTCTACAACTACAGTAGAGGATGCCACGCAGGTAAATCCACGCCAGCCGTGGGGGCAGCAGCCTGACTGTCTCACCTGCCATCAAGATTTCGGCGTGGGGATGAGTCTGGATGCATTCAACACCTGGACCGAAAACTCGGCAGGGCTGTACCGCAACCGCCACGACCAGATGGGCGCGCTGATGTGTGCGGCGTGCCATGGCAGTCCGCACGCTCTCTATCCTGCAAGGATGGGGGCCGCGCACGACAATATACAACCGTTGCAGTACCAGAGCAATACGCGCCCGCTAGGCAACGACTGCACCGTATGTCACACGCTGCAGCCCGAGTTTGAAGCGCACCATCCAAACTCGTTGCGCTACTAAATACCAACAAAAAAGGCGGACCCGCGGGTCCGCCTTTTTTGTTGTGGTGTAACTATTCTCCAAGCACTTACTGAACAGGTACTTGCTGTTTTGCGCTACCCTGCATCCAACCTACATCTTCAACACGGATTCAGGGAGCTCTACGGCGCGGAGGTAACGTGCGCCAAGTGCTTCTTTGAGTTTTTCCAGGGTTGCCTCGTCTGCCGGGGTATCAATGGAGAGCACCACCATCGCCTCACCCGCTTTTTCCTGGCGTCCGAGATTCATATTCCCAATATTGATATTCGCTTCACCCAAGATAGTCCCCATCCTCCCTATCAGACCGGGGCGATCTTCGTAATGCATTACCAGCATATGGGGTTCGGGACTAAAATCGGTGGAGAAGTTGCGCATTTTAACAATCTTCGGCCGCCCCTCAAACATGGTCCCGGCAATGGTTCTGACCCCCTGAGCTGATTCGAGTGTGATGGTGATCAGATTGGAGAATGAGTCAGTCTCGGTGGTGCGCACCTCTTCCACCGCAACGCCACGCTCACGCGCGGTCATGCGCGCGTTGACCATGTTTATCTCCTGCGCAGTCTGGTAGTTAAGCAGCGCCGCAAGTCCACATACCGTCAGAGGCTCACAGTCGAAACGCGCCAGCTTCCCTGTATAGCTGAAGGTAACCTTGTTGGGATTGGGGGGAGCCAACTGCGACACAAAGTTCCCCAGCGTGGTAACCAAGGTCATAAACGGCTTCATCTGCTCCATCAGGTCTGGATCAAAACGTGGGATATTCACCGCATTTTCGAGCGGTTTTCCATCCAGATAGTTGATGATTTCGCGGCTCACATCGATGGCGACATTTTTCTGCGCCTCAAAGGTATTCGCCCCCAGGTGCGGAGTTACGATCATCTTTGGATGCCCGATAAGGTTTTTCAACACCTCGGTCTGCGGCGGTTCTGAACTCCATACGTCAAAGGCAGCGCCGCCTATCTTGCCACTTTCGAGGGCATCGTACATCGCCTGCTCTTCTATGATTCCACCACGGGCGCAGTTAACCACAATCACTCCATCTTTCATCCTCTCGAAGTGCTCAGAGGTTATCATGCCGCGGGTTTCATCATTGAGGGGAGTATGGACGCTGATAACATCGGCATAGCGTACAATTTCCTCCAGATCGACCAGTTTCACCCCCAGATCGTGGCCGCGCTTCTCGGAGATATAGGGGTCACACGCAATCACATCCATCTCAAACGCCTTGGCCCGCAGCGCGACCCGTCCACCCACTTTACCAAGACCGATAATCCCCATGGTGCGATGTTTGAGTTCATGCCCAGTAAAAGGGGCACGTCGCCACTCTCCATCTTTAAGGCTAGCGTTAGCCACCGGAACATTGCGACACAGGGATAACAGCAGCGCCATGGTGTGTTCCGCCGCAGAGTTGGTATTCCCCAGCGGCGCATTTACCACGATAATTCCCTTACTGCTGGCCGCATCCACGTCGACGTTATCAATGCCGACGCCGGCACGCGCTACAATCTTGAGGTTTGTCGCATGCTCCAGCACCGCCGCATCCATAGTGGTGCCACTGCGGGTTATAATTGCATCATAGTCTCCGATCGCCGCATGCAACTCCTCTACACTCAACCCCAGACGCACATCCACTTCAATACGTGCATCGGTACGCAGGGTATCGAGTCCGGCTTCGGAAACTTCATCAGTAACAATGACCTTCATGCTCACTCCTTTCCGGCTCGGTGAGTCGGCAATTTATTCCACGGGTAACTTAAAAAATAAATCGGACACCAATCCTAAGTGCCCGCAAGTGTACTATACTAGTTTCCTTGCATATATCTGTCAATAATACCCGTACAGTGATTCCAACTCGCCAATTTCTTGCTAAAGACAGAACACTCAGCGCACGGGAATTACTTGATCACCTCGAGGTGACCCCTCTTCCCCTTCCCTTTGGGTTGCTGCTGGTGTTGTTCCTCTGCGGTCGCAACCTCTTCCTCGGCACTCGACTCTGCGTTCCCCTCTCCCAACGTGGGGAGGGTCCCATTCTTAACCAGAGACTCGATAGAATTGGCGATGGTAAGACATTGTTGCATACACACCTTGCGCGCTGGACACTGGCTGCAATCGGCTTCGCCAGCGGCCGCGCGTAGAGCATGTATCACCAGACCAACACTTTCCAACTGCGACAACGGAATAAAATACATCACTTCTCCTATTTCAAGACCGCGCCTGTTGTGCGTGGCCCGCTAAATATCTTCTCCACCACCCAAGGTGCGATCCGCCACCCGGGCAAACGCTCTGAGCTTCATCATCATATCGGCAAATTCTGCCGGACGCAACGATTGGGGACCATCACTTGCAGCGGTTTCCGGAGTGGGATGCACCTCCACAATCAGACCATCGCAGCCAGCTGCTACCGAGGCATAACACATGGACGGAACCAGACTCGCATGTCCAGTGGCGTGGGAGGGATCAACAATTACAGGGAGATGGGTCTGCTCTTTGAGTACCGGCACTGCCGAAATATCCAGGGTGTTGCGTGTCGCAGTTTCAAAAGTACGGATTCCGCGCTCACACAGAATCACACGCCGATTCCCCTCGGCAAGAATATACTCCGCACTCATCAGGTATTCCTGAATGGTAGTAGCCATGCCGCGCTTTAGCAAAATAGGTTTGTCCAACTGGCCCAAAATCTTGAGAAGGGCAAAGTTCTGCACATTGCGTGCCCCTACCTGCATCACATCTGCATACCGTGCCACCAGTTCAACATCGCGCGGGTTTACCACCTCAGTCACAATGGGAAGCCCGGTCTCCTGGCGCGCAATGGCGAGCAATTTCAGCCCGTCCTCTTCCATCCCCTGGAATGAGTAGGGGCTGGTACGCGGCTTAAATGCCCCGCCGCGCAACACCTGCGCTCCAGCGCGCTTGACCGCTTGGGCGGTGAACACAATCTGCTCCTCGCTCTCCACCGAACACGGCCCCGCCATAACAATCAGTTCCGAACCACCAACCACAACGCCAGGTGCAATCTCCACCAGACTCGGCTGTGGGCACACTTCACGGCTTGCGAGTTTATACGGTTTCAAAATTGGCACCACCTTATCCACTCCGGTCATGGGTTCAATGCTCTGCAGCACCATTTTGCCACGCTCGTCACCCACGGCACCGATCACCTTGCGGCTCTGACCGTGAATCACATGCGCTTCGTAGCCAAGCTCACGAATTCTCTTTACCGCTGCGTCTGCCTGCTCATCAGTTGCGTTCTGCTTCATTACAATAATCATAACCTGTACCCCTTCGTGTGAGATTAAGACCAGAGCAGGAGCAACACCTATATGATCCCGCGACGCTTTGTTTACCCTAAAAACAAAACGACCACGGGAAGCCTTGCCTGCCCGTGGTCGATTGATGCTATCTTCGCTGTAAAAAGTATTGGTATTGCGTTACTTCAGCAAAATTCACCCTGGGCAGACGGCCTAAAAAAGCCATACCAAAAGGAAAAACCAAAAAAGCTGAAAAACGCAAAAAAAAGCATGTGCTCAAAATATCCTGCATTAGGGTTGATTCCGTTTCTATGCCCTGAAGGTTAGTCCAGACCTGCGCGCATGGCAAGAAAAATTTTTCTGGGTAAAAAACATATTTCTATCTTGACACTAACAAGGCGTCACGCTATAACTGCCTCCGCATTGCCCAGATAGCTCAGTCGGTAGAGCAGAGGACTGAAAATCCTCGTGTCGGCGGTTCGATTCCGTCTCTGGGCACCATAAAAAACATTAAGGGGTTACCGTTTTTAGCGGTAACCCCTTTTTTGTGTGTGCACTTGTTGCGTAGGCGTGTGTCCGGCTTCAGTTGGGCGCGCCGCACAGCGATCTTTGTTTTTACGCACTGTCAGCTTACCCTCATCCCCCATACAGACTTTGCACCAAGCACAAATACTCCCGCTGTGCCTCCCAGACCATGTTGGATAGCAGGTTGATAAACGGTTCATTGCTGCCGTTACCGTCAATAAAAGGGTGGATGTTAACCAGCCTGATATGCAGCCATCCGGCAAACTCTACCGGGTGCAGGGCCTCTCTTTGTTCCGCTATCTGAAAAACAAACTCCTGCATGGCTACTGCTATCCTGGATGGTGGCGGGGGCGTGGAAGTGGTTCCGGCTACAATGACAGCCTTAGTGCGGTAACGTCCGGTGTTTTCATGGTGTCTCGCATGGCGCTGGGCATCAGGTGGACGTAACGCGCGGTCATGGGTATGCGGTGGGACACTCGGGGGGGCACTTGCTGCATCGCAGCACACCCGGCACAACACCTATTCCCCTTTTTTAAACGCAGCCAGCGCGGCAAAGGGGGAATGGTTGAGGGAAGGTTTGCTCACACTTCCTGCGCCGTCACTTTCGCGCTGCTCTCCAAGGGCGCGGATATGCTCCTGTTCGTGGCAATAGATGCATAACAGCTCCCAATTGCTTCCATCAAGGGGGTTGTTATCGTGATTGTGATCGAGATGGTGCACGGTGAGTTCACGCAACTTTTTCCCCTCAAATTCGCGGCAGCAGCGCCCACACACATGGGGGAACAGTTTTAACGCCTGTTCGCGATATCCCCCCTGACGTTCCTGCGCGGCGCGACGTGCTTCTGCAATGACGGCTTCCGACTTTTCTGGATTCAACATACTTAAGCTCTCCAAAGTAACTTATCTAGCAGTTAAAACAGCCCCTTAGGCATAAAATTCAGCCATTAAACATATATTGAGTTGTAGCGTAATTTAACAGATTTTTTGCGCCTGGCGCTACCGCTCTCTTGTGCTATATCATCCAAGGGAAATGGCACAAGCACATCAAAGGGACAACTACCTTTTATGCGGATAGCTGGCGCATTCTATTCCTATCTAGGCGACGCCAGCTAAACTTGGTAGAGTTATCTCTGTGTTGCAGCCAGGGCCCCGACCGATTCCGCCCCACAACAGGGATGAACTGGGCGTGGAAGTCCTGCCCAGGAAAGGTTTTTACATGCTCCGCAAGTGGATGTTTCAACCCTTTGATGTACCCAAATATCCCTATCCTCTGGGTTTAGGGCTACTTCTACTTTCTTCAATAACCCTAATACTCTTGCTGTGCAGCTGCACCCCTCCTCCGGGATATCAGGTGCTGGATTTGCGCACTATGCCGCAAGAGCCAGCAGCGTATCTAGATGAAACCACGGCGACTGTCCCCTTAATGGATGAGAAGACTCAGCACTTAGCCGCGCAAAACTTTCTTACTCACCATTTTTCCCCCTGGGATACCAATACCCCACTGGAACTTACCCGAAATCCGTTCTGGGCACTGGAGTGGATTGAAGCGAAACAGGTGTTCGGCCATAACCTGCTCCCTTTGAGTCAGGAGGCGATCAACACCCTGCGCCAGCGCTGCGCTGCGTCAGAGTATCCCTCCATGGGGCAACACGGTATCAGCGTTGCCCATATCGATGTGCGCGCGCTCCCCACCTTAGCGCCGCTATTCAACAATCCGCGTCAACTAGGGGAGGGGTTTCCGTTCGACTATATGCAACATGGGGTTCTTCCTGCGGGAACTCCGGTGTTGGTTACCCATTCCAGCCCGGACAGAAACTGGCTGTTCATTGAGACTCCGCTTTTATACGGATGGGTGCCTGCCACCGCAGTGGCGCGGGTTGATGCTCCCTTTAAAGCACAATACACCAAGGCTGAGTTCATAGCGCTTCTGAAAGATGGTTATCCGCTTCACAGTGATTCCGGGGGTGCTCTACCCCCTTCGCGAAGCGGCACCATCCTCCCTCTGCTTGGGCATACGCCTACCCAATATACGGTAGCGGTTCCACGGGTAAACAGGAGCGGGAATGCGGTTGTGGAGCGCGCCTCTGTCTCTACCACTATCGCACGCCCGTTTCCCCTCCCCTTTACGCCGGCACAAATTGCAGCACTTAGTTCCTATTTTATGCAGCAGCCCTACTCATGGGGAGACCGTTTCAGCGGACGCGATTGCTCTGGCACTATGCGCGACCTCTTTACCCCGTTTGGAATCTGGCTCCCGCGCAACTCCGGAAAGCAGGCGGCGGAGGGAAAGGTTATTGATCTACGCAAGGTCCCGTTGTCCCACCGCCGCGAATACATAGCAACCCATGCGATCCCGTTCGCCACACTAATACATATGCCCGGCCACATCATGCTATATCTAGGGGAATATCAGGGTAAAAGCGTAGTTTTGCACGCTCTGTGGGGGGTGCGGCACAACTCTGTTACGGGGGAGGAATCACGCATCATTGTGGGCAGAACCGCTATCACCTCGCTGGAACCTGGGGCAGAATTGAAGCGCTGGTTTGCGGGGGTAAGCAGTTTGCTCCCCCGCCTCGATCACATAAATATTCCACATATACGCGCACTTGACCCCTTCCATCAGCTGCCCCTTCCGACAACTGAGACATCTGGGGTAGCAGCGCAAAAACAGAACTCGCACTAGCTGTGGATCTATTTAGTCCTTGACAGGGTAGAATTCAAGTTGTAATTTATTGCACATAGTAATTATTCTTAGCTTAGCAGGCGTTACCTTAACGGGGAATTTCTGCAGGATGAACTTCTACAGGGTGAACTTATGAACACCAACAATCAGACTCCGACGCTCAACGAGGCGCCGGCAGAATATATGAAAATCTTCGAGGATGTGTGCCGCCAGAAGAAGCTACGCGTAACCCCGCAGCGTTTGGAGATATATCGTGAGCTAGCACGCGCGACCGACCATCCCACCGCAGAGATGCTGTATCAGCGCCTGAGCGCTAAGCTGCCCTCTCTCTCACTGGATACCGTTTACCGCACCCTCGCAACTCTGATCAGTCACGACCTGGTGCACAAGGTGGAATCAACCCAGAATCAGGCACGCTTTGAGGTGCAACACATCCACCACCACCACATCATCTGCCGCAACTGCAATACAATTGCAGATCTGACGTGGAATTTAGTTGACCACACCAGTCTGCAAGATGAGCTACACACCTGGGGCAAAGTGGAGCGCGCCCACATGGTGGTATACGGCATCTGCGCGCAGTGTCGCACCCAACAAGAATAAATTAGTACGAAAAACTATTTTTCGTGTACGCAGCGCATCAAGAGCCCGACATCCGGTCAGGCAGCGCATTTATTTCATTATTTAGATGGAGGATAAAAATCAATGAGCATGTGTTTAAAAGGGACAGAAACTGAAAAGAATCTCTTGAAATCTTTCGCTGGCGAGAGCCAGGCGCGCAACCGCTATACCTACTTCGCCAGCATTGCAAAGAAGGAAGGCTATGTGCAGATAGCGGATATTTTTGAAGAGACCGCCAACCAGGAAAAAGAGCACGCCAAGCGCTTTTTCAAGTTTCTTGAAAGCGGCGAAGCCCTCGAAATCACTGCGGCCTATCCGGCGGGGAGACTGGGAACCACGGCTGAGAACCTGCTCGAAGCTGCCAACGGTGAAGAGGAAGAACACTCCGAGCTGTATCCTGCATTTGCAGAAGTGGCGCGCAAAGAAGGGTTCCCCAACATCGCCGCAGTTTGGGATGCCATCAGCATTTCAGAAAAACAGCACGAAAAACGCTACCGCGACCTGCTCAGCAACCTTGAAAACTGCAAGGTGTTCAAACGGGAGCAGCCAGTAACTTGGCGGTGCCGCAACTGCGGTTACATCCATACCGCTACCCAGGCAGTTGAACTCTGTCCGGCGTGTATCCATCCCCAGTCTCACTTTGAAATTCTGGGAGAGAACTGGTAAACAGCTACCCACGCTTACTTAGCTGGACCACCCGCGCCTCTGCTTTTGCAGGGGCGCGGGTTTTTCTTTAGGTCACATTTTGTTCAGACGACTTTCAGCGTAGAACATATAGCACCCCGCACCGAGGATCACCGCGGTGCCAAGCCAGGTAAGCAGATCGGGGAAATCTCCAAACAGATAATACCCTAGAATTGTGGCACTGAAGATCTCCAGGTACTGAAACGGTGCGAGCACCGAGGCCGGGGTATGCTTGAATGCCAGAGTAATCATCATGTGACTTGCTGCCGATAACACCCCCATCCCCGCCAGAAGCCATAGCGCACTCTGGGTGGGGATTTTCCAGTTGAACAGCTCCATGGGATAAAAATTGCCTCCCCACACTAAGAGCGCAAGGAACAGGCACGCGACCCCACTGCTGATCACCTGCACCACCAACCCCCCCACCGAGGCGGTGATGGAACGTAGTGTCGCCAGATGCACAGCATAGAACAAGGCGGCCAAGAGCGGGAGTACTGCCACAGGGCCAAACATGGTCCAGTTGGGACGCACCACCAGCATCGCGCCACACAGTCCCACCACAACCGCCACATAGCGGCGTAATCCCACCTTTTCTTTTAATACCAGGGCAGATATAAGGGTGAGCAACAGTGGCTCAGCAAAAAATATCGCTATCGCATTTGCCAAAGGCATGTGGGCCTGGCCCCAGTATAGACAGGTTATGGCTGCAGCGGCGGACACACCCGCAATGCAGAGTTTAAGCAGCGCACGGCGGTGCAGGTTGCGAAACTGCCGCCAGCCCGCATTCAGCATCAGTGCCGCTGGCAGCAACAGAAAAAACTGCAACGCAAAGCGTAAAAATGCCACCTGCCCTACAGCCAACTCCGCTGACAACAGCTTCGCAATTGCGTCCATAGCTGGAAGGATCAGGCTCGCCCCTAGCATCAGCATCATGCCGCGTTCGGGCGCGTATTTAATGTTTTTTCTGCTATTTTTCATGTGAATTAGAGTAACAACCTTTCTGGCTTCGATCTGCTCTCCACACCCCAATTCAAGCAGAGCAACAATCTTCTAACGCATTTTTTTTGAGATTAATCCGCCAGCAAGGTATGATCGCGCAATTATGCGTAATTGAGCACCAAATCGAACCCCATACGCAAACCATATCCAAGCCGGACGTCGGCGCCGACTATACTCTTTCACAGAGGCGAGTCAAGGTGGACGCTCCAAGTAAATACCCGTTTAGACCTTCAGGAGGACGAAATGAAATACAGCAGGTATATGTGGCTACTGGCTTTTCTACTTACGGCCAGCATGGGAATTGCCCCTGCAGCTATCAGGGCAGATGATGCGCCAACGCTGTGGAGTCTGCGTGTTGCCAACGACAGTTTTTTTGGTCAGGATCGTGGTTATACCAGTGGAGTACAGCTTGAAGTGCACCCGGCCGATCGCCCCTACAGCCTGTTCATGGGGCAGGATCTGTTTACACCGGAGGAGTACCGCACGCGCACACCACCTGAAGGTGAACACCCTTACGGGGCCTGGTTATACCTGGGGGGAGAACATCGGCAGAAATTGCGCCCCAATCTGATGCTCACCAGTGCTCTGTCTCTGGGTACAACCGGAAAACGTGCGCTAGGAAAAGAAACCCAGGATATGGCCCATATAGCGCTTAATTTCAACAAATACAGGGGGTGGGACAGCCAGGTCTCCAAACGCTGGGGTTGGATCCTGCGCCTGCGCCTCGAAGGGCGGATCCCCGTATGGGAGCATAACAATGGCTTCAGTGTCGACCTTCTGCCACATATTGAAGGGCGCGGCGGGAATATCTACGTTGACATGGGTGTCGGTGCCACCCTGCGGGCGGGTTTAAATATCCCTGCCCTGGAGTCGGTCTACAGCCCACAAAGGGAAACCAGCGTATATGTCAGCGCAGGTTACGATCTGCGTGCGGTAGATCGGAATGTGTTTCTCGAAGGGGTGCGCAGCAGTGATTACTCTGTAGTCCCGGAACGCACCTATGACAGCTTTAACGCCGGAATTCACTGGCGTTACGATCCCTATCGGATTGATCTGGATTTTTATATCCCGCAACAGTATTTTAAATCCCAAGAGCTTAACTGCCGCTACGGCGTGCTGAAGCTAAGCTACTGGTTCTAGATTGCGGGGCGGAACTCGCCAGCTGTGCTTAAACGCTGCAGGGGCAAAACCCTGTCTCTGCCCCTGCAGCAGGTACACACTTCTACTTTAACCTCTGTTTTTCATACTTTCAAAGGTTGCCATCGCCTGCGCCACCATAGAAGATACATCCCCAGTGTTGCCGGGGATAATCAGAGTGTTGGACTCCTGCGCAAGTTTGCCAAACTGCTCTACATACTGCTCCGCAACCCGCAGGCTGGCGGCATCTTTGCCCCCTTGAGTCGCTATCTGCTCCGCAACCATACGCAACCCTTCGGCTGTTGCAGAAGCTACAGCGCGAATCTGCTCCGCGTGCCCTTGCGCCTCGTTAATCATGCGCTGTTTCTCCCCTTCGGAGCGCAAAATCGCATTTTGGCGATCCCCCTCGGCGCGGTTTATCGTTGCCTGCCGATCCCCTTCAGATTTCGCAATCTCGGCACGCTTGGCACGCTCTGCCGTCATTTGCGCCTCCATCGCCTGCTTGACACTGTGGGGTGGATTGATATCCGACACTTCGTAGCGGTGCAACTTAATCCCCCAGGAGGTCGCCGCTTCATCCAGCGCTTCCACCACAATAGCGTTGATCTGCTCACGTTCCTCAAAGGTTTTATCTAAGTCGATCCGTCCGATACACGAGCGCAAAGTAGTCTGAGCCAGTTGCGCGGCTGCTTCGCGGTAGTTGCTGATCCCATACGCGGCGAGCTTACTATCCTTTACTTGCAGGTAGATTATCCCATCCACCTCTACGGTCACGTTATCCCGCGTGATACAGGTCTGACTCGGGATATTGATAACCTCTTCTTTAAGCATGAATTTGTACGCTACCTTGTCAAAAAATGGGATCAAGATATGAAATCCGGCGCTTAGGGTTCGATTATATTTTCCTAGACGCTCCACAATAAACTCATTTTTCTGCGGTACAATTACGGCGGTTTTCGCCAGAACCACCAGGGTTAAAACCGTGATCACCATTACGCCAAACAGTGCAGGGCTCATACATGTTCTCCTTTATTGGTCGCAACGACCTGTAATATTGTTTTGCTACCGTCAGCATATCCACTAACCGTAACCGTCTCCCCTTTAGCAAAATGACGCTCAGCGCGCGCATACCAGAAGGAACCTTGAAACGACACGCGCCCGTCGATCCCGGGAACAATCTCTTTCACCACCGTGGCATTTCCACTCGGGGTGACATCCAACTCTGTTCTCTCCTCGGTGCCATAAAATACCCCCACCACCGTTTTACGCAGAATCAGCAAGCTCGCCACCGAGCTTAAAAGGAAGATCCACATCTGCACAGTAAGATTTATCTCCAGCACCAGCAGCAACACACTCACCAAGAGTGCGCCAAGGCCAAAGAACAGGAAGATAAATCCAGCAGTCATCAGCTCAACCACCACAAATACCCCTGCTCCAAGCAACCACAGCAGCCAGGGTTCCGTTATCCATTCCATCTGTACCCCCTTTCTATCTCTATCTGTATTCCGCAGAACACATCAGTTTAACCCTCTATGTACCAAGATACACGCTACCATATTTTGCCTCCAGGTCAGGAGGAAAAGCACCATATCTGCCCTGCGCCTTAAATTAAAAAAAATTATTATAAAAATGCGTGACACGCCAGCATAAAACGGGTAAAACTTCGCCCATCTTCTTGAAAGTGATTATCAAGACCACTTGCAGAACAGCCGTTCGCTCAGGCTTTATCAGACTATCGTACTTGGGTACTCAATTATACAACGTCTGTTATCCAGCATTTTAAAGCTGAACAGAAAATGTACTTGTTTTAATTTTCCAGCAGATAAGTCGCGCAAAAAAAATTCAAACTAAAAAACTCTGGAGGTAATCTAATGGACCGAGGAAGACGATTTTTGTGGCAACATTTATCAGTTTTACTACTCATCATGCTGCCGGGTGTGGCTGCAGCGCAACCTGACTATGAGGCCATGAGCAGCCAGATTAAAAACCTGCGTGAGCGTATTGCAACGCTGGAAAAGGAGAAAGCAGCACCAGATGAGCCGTTTGTTTTAGCTGCCTTGAACAAATCGATCACTCTTGGGGGCCTGCTGGAGCTTGAAGCCTTCTGGGATAAGGTCGAGGGGGGGGGAGAGACCAGCGACCTGCAGCTGGCAACGGTTGAACTAACGGCCGATGTGGAGATCAACGAGAATATCGCCGGCCACCTGACGCTGTTGTGGGAAGAGGAGGGTACCGATAACGTCGAAGTAGATCAGGCAGTGATATTTTTGCGCCATCCGGTCTGTTTCTGGTCACATTATGTGACCTTTACCGGTGGCAAGATGTACCTCCCCTTCGGCTACTACAACAGTTCTTTTATCAGTGATCCCCTGACCCTGGAACTGGGCGAAAGTAACAATACTGCCGCGGTCTTCGGTTACCAGGGAGATTTGATAAAGTTGCAGATCGGCGCCTTTAATGGCGAAGTTGATACCAAGGATGACAACCAGATTGACAGCTGGGTGGCGTCCCTTGAGTTAGCCCCCATTGAGGGCCTTACTTTCGGGGTCTCTTATCTGAGTGACCTTGCAGAAAGCAATATTGAGCTGGTGCAGGACGAGGATCTGTATCGTTCAAGCATCGCAGCTGGTGGCGCATTCCTGACATGGCAGCTGGGCAATATCAATCTTATGGCTGAATATGTCACGGCGCTCGAAAGTTTTACGCCGGAGGTGGTGAGTGCGGGAGAAGATTTAACCGGGAAAAGACCCTTAGCATGGAACGTAGAACTGGCGTGGGAGCCGACAGGGCGCTGGCAGGTGGCGGTAAAAGCTGAAGGTGCCAAAGATTTTCAAGATGATATCACCAACTATGGAGCCGTAGTTTCCCGCGGGCTGTTCCGCAACACTGTGCTGGGGCTTGAATACCTGTATGGAGAAGACGATTTCGATGAAACCCACACGGTGACGGCGCAACTGGCGCTGATTTACTAAGGCGTTACAGGGGGCGAAGCTAAGAGCCTGTACGCCACAGAATGTTTTGCGGACCGGGAAGTACGGAATCTTACGGCCGTACTTCCCGGTCAGGATAAAACTACTCAACTATGCGACTGTCTGCGGCCAGAACAGTCCAGGAGTTTTGTGCCAGCGCGTCAAAGTAACGCACAAATCGATCAATCTCTTCGGCCTGCTGCTGCTTAAGATTTTGAGCCCAACGATAGCCGATAGGCTGATACAGCAGTTCCGCAGTCACGCTAAAGGGACCCTCGTGTCCGGCGAGGGGGACACGGTAGACAACGCGATCTCCCGGAGCGGTGAAATCGCGGTCATCCCGGGCCTGACCCTGCACCTGGATATCCTGTGAGGCACTCGCTTTGTCAAAGCCCTGCGGGAGGAGACGATTATCCTTCACATAGCGCAGAGCCTCCAGCAGACCGGTGGTAACCTGCCCCGCGGGATTAGCCATTATGGTTTCATAAATCTGCACCTGGGCGGCGCTGTCGATCTGGGCATAATGAGGTTCATATCTGCGCGGATCCTGGTCATTGATATTCCCCATGATCGCGCCATCTGCCCCTACTGCACCGGAGCTGAAAACCACCTCTCCCCGTGCATCTTGCAACGTAAACCTTATCCAGGCACGGCGGGAGGGATACGCAGTAGGCAGTTTGTGCCCCGCCAGATTCTCGAGCACAACCTCCGCACTAAGGTCGCTACCTGTGCGCTTCACTTCGCTGATACTAATCTTAGCTGAGCTCTGCTGCAGATGTGTAAGGGTTTCCTGCGCCGCCCGGGTCAAATCCTGGCTTAACGTAGTAACGCCCAGTTCCTGCCTGAATGCATTGAACATTTGCGGCAGGAGGAAATTGCCCCCACGGAAGGCGTGGCGCGAGAAATTTTCCCGTTTCTGCCCCAGCACTGAGGATATCTCCATTTTTTCATCCAGCTGCGGCATATGACAGGATTGGCAACTTTTACTCGCATAGAAAGAGCTGTGTTTCCATTCAAGATAAGGTACCTGCTCCGGCAGCTCTCCAAGGATCTCACCATCAGGACCACGTGTGTGAGTAAACAGGGTATGGCACGTAGCGCACAGGGCGGACTCCTGCACATGCTTGCTCAGTTGTGGCTGCATCCCGGAGGCAGAACTCATGACCCGCTTTTCCCCCTTTTTTACTTCATAGGGACCAAAGATGTCACGCTGCCCCAGAGGTTTGCTGCTATCGAACACAAAACCCGCCACAAAACTTTCACGCGTGCCTAACTTATCCGCCTGAATCTGGTGACACACACTGCACGAGACTCCATCAGCCGCCATAAGTGTGGCAGGGGTTGGTGCTGCCTGCAGGGGTAAATGCGCAAAGACTTTACCCTTTCCCCCTTGAGTGTGGGCCAGGTAACGGGTCATAGGCATATGACAGGCTGCACATTCATCTTCTATACTTGCGGCTATGCTGGGGTGATCCAGGGTTTCACGCCGTACAGATGCCTGCCAATAGGGGTCACGCGCGGAATTTGCCATCATGGAAGATTGCCAGCTCGAGCCTATGGAGACATCAATACCGGCAGGGGTAATAAGGCTGTTATGACATGCGATACAGTCATTCGAGATCGCAAATATATTCACCTGTCCCGTAGCAGAGGTGGCAGCCGGGGCGGCGGCATTCGCCTCCAGGGGCATAGCCATGCACAGAACCACGGCGGCCCAAAACACCAGGTGGTGGCAGCAATGCTTAAAACTGCAGCCTTGCCTCGCACTGAAGGGCTGGTGCCCCATGTTTGTAATTGATAAAGAAGGCATAGATCACACTCCTATAAAGTTATGCGGTAAAGACTCATCATTCACAGACTGGTTTAAATACCTTACCAGCCCTCAAACAGACCGCCGTCGAACCAATCCCACAGCACATACACATGGTAGGTTTCTTCCCGTTGCTCAGTATTATTCAAGGGCAACTGGGCTCCAATACCAAGACGTAC
>CAZDRL010000023.1:0-36635 GCA_964508035.1 uncultured Desulfuromonas sp. | reverse complement strand
AACCTATTTAGCGAACAACCGGCCTTACTGGCTGGAGACTTTTGCAAGAGGCTCACAAGTTAGAATGAAAAAATACTACATAAGTGCTGTCAATAGTTAAAGAACAGCACTTTACTAAGTGATTATTCAAGTGGACATTTCCGCCACTACGCTCAGGTAAACCAAAAATACTATATGGTGCCACGTGCTCCAGGTCAGTAGCAGTCAAAACGAATAAAGCCAAAAGGCTACTTTGCGGTCCAGAAAACACTGAGCGAAGCACATTAAAAAATCATACCTCGTTAGCTTCATAACATAACTGATCCAACATTACCATCAATTAAGCCTGATTCTGTCGCATTGAAAACAAATCAAAAGCGAAAGCGTCTTAAAGAGTGAGCACCATCAGCATTAGGTTTTGTCTTTTTGCGATTTGATCCATGCTTAGTACGCAAATAGATCTATATACCAACTGATCAGTTGGGGGCCGGCAAACAAATATATAGTTGCAGCCAATGCAAGAAATGGACCAAATGGGATGGCGTAACGTCCGTCGGCTTTTTTAAGCAGCATCAACGGTACCCCTACAAAGGTTCCCAAAAGAGAACTAATAAAAACAACCGGAAGTACTGCTTTATACCCAAGAAAAGCACCAATCATGGCTAAAAGCTTTATATCGCCCCCTCCCATACCCTCTTTGCCAGTAAAAAAAGCGTAAAGGTATGCCACAGCGAACAAACTTCCACCCCCGAGCAGGATACCCCAAAGCGAATCATGCCACGAAACCCAGGGGAGGATAAACGAAGCGCAAAAACCCAAGATAATTCCAGGCAAACTAATCACATCGGGAATAATCCGATGATCAATATCTATAAATGATATGGTGATCAGAGCAGAAATAAAAACAAACAATATCAAGGAAGTAGGGGAATAACCGGAGACATGAAACACTGCAAGGTAAAACAATGCATTCAGAATCTCTACCGCAGGGTAGCGCCAGGAGATTCCGCTATTACAAAAGCGACACCGACCTCTGAGAAACAAATAACTTAATACAGGGATATTGTGATACCAACGTAGAGCTGAAGAGCACCGAGGACAGTGAGATGCAGGGAAGGCAATAGATTGCTCAAGGGGCAGTCGATATATACATACATTTAAAAATGAACCAATTATGGCACCAAAAATAAAAGAGCCCACGTATCCTACAGCGTAGGCCATATATTCCTGCTCAGACATAAAGAACATTCCTTCACACTACATGAAAATTGCACGTGTAAATTATTTTATGATGTTTGATTCAGAATTTAAAATGAGAGGAGTTACCTACAAGAAGTTACGCCAAATCCACAACTCTACTACGTGACCCAACTGAGTAACTCTATGTACCTCTGTTTAAAGACCGCATTAACTCAACACCAAGCTATTAACCTTGAGGCATTATTGCACAATCTGCCTTCAAGACACAGTATGTTTAATCAACAAATGCAAAAAGCCGCCCTACTAATCAAAGCAGGACGGCTACCTATATTAGCTTTGCATTAAATTACAGTTTTATTCCAAAACGATTATTAATACATCTTGCTGCACCTGGGCCCCTTCGCCCAAAAGGATCTCCTTAACCACGCCGTCAACCTTGGCGCGTACGTTGGACTCCATTTTCATCGCTTCGGTTACCAGCAGGGTATCTCCGGCCTTTACTTCATCACCCACAGACACATTCAGCTTGAAAATCTTGCCCGGCATCGGCGCACCAACATGTTTGTCATTGCCTGGGTCGGCGAGCACTATGTCCACTGCATCGGTATCGACAGAGAGGTCTTTTACCGTGACCTGCCGTGGCTCACCGTTAAGCTCAAAGAATATACTCCGAGTACCATCTTTACTTACTTCACCGATGGCAGTCATCTTTACCATCAAGGTTTTCCCCTCTTCAATCTCTACACTCACCTCATCTCCAGGCTCAAGTCCGTAGAAGTACAAGGGGGTGGAGAGAACAGAGGTATCGCTGTATTTTTGCCGATGACGATCAAATTCCTCATACACTCCCGGGTATAGCACTGCAGAAGTAACGTCGCGATCCTTAACCTCGTGCCCAAGTTTCTTTTCCAACTCCTTTTTCGTAGCCACAAAATCGACCGCCTCCAGAAACTCACCCGGACGGTGGGTAAAAGGATCTTCATCTTTAAGAATGATACTCTGCAACTCCTTAGGGAATCCACCGTATGGCTGCCCTAACATCCCCTTAAAGAAATCAATCACACCCTGTGGAAAGGTAAGTTCGTGGCCACGCTGCATCACATCTTCAGGCTCAAGATTGTTCTGCACCATAAACATCGCCATGTCTCCAACAATTTTAGACGATGGAGTAACCTTGACCAAATCGCCAAACATGTCGTTTACCTTGCGATACATCTGCTTACACTCTTCCCAGCGGTGCCCCAGCCCTAGACCTTCAACCTGAGGTTTGTAATTGGAATACTGGCCTCCAGGTATTTCATGCTCATAGACTTGAGCGGTACTGGCACGCAACTCTGACTCGAAGGGCTCATAATAGGTGCGTACGGTCTCCCAGTAATTGGCGAGCTGCTGCATACCAGCTTTATCTAATTTCGGGTCCCACATGGAGCCCTCAAGGGTAGTTATCAGCGCGTTCATACTGGGCTGAGAGGTAAGCCCGGAGATGGAAGAAAGAGCTGTATCGACAATATCTACTCCGGCCCTGGCTGCCATGGTCAGCATCGTTCCACCATTACCAGAAGTATCATGGGTATGCAGATGGATAGGGATCCCCACCTCTTCCTTCAGGGCTTTAACCAACTTTTCGGCGGCAAAAGGCTTAAGAAGTCCGGCCATATCCTTGATTCCAAGGATATGCGCCCCCATTTTTTCCAGCTCTTTGGCCATACTGACATAGTATTCCAAAGGATACTTATCCCGTTTAGGGTCGGAGATATCCCCGGTATAGCACATAGCAGCTTCGCAGATGGCGCCCTCTTTCTGCACTGCCTCCATGGCCACCTGCATCCCTTTGGTCCAGTTTAGAGAATCAAAGATACGGAAGACATCAATCCCTCCATTAGCAGCCTTAGCAACAAAATCCTGTACTACGTTATCTGGATAGTTCGTGTATCCCACAGCATTGGAAGCACGTAGCAGCATCTGGAACAAAACGTTAGGCACTTTCGCGCGCAGTCGATCCAGACGTTCCCATGGATCTTCGGTTAAAAAGCGCATTGCCACGTCAAATGTTGCTCCCCCCCACATCTCCATTGAGAACAATCCGCCACCGAGATGGCTGGTAGCCGCTGCAACCTTTTCCAGATCGTAGGTACGTACCCTGGTTGCGAGAAGTGACTGATGTGCGTCGCGCATGGTGGTGTCAGTTATGAGCAGATGATTCTGCGCTTTAACCCACTTCGCCAGCCCCTCTGCCCCTTTATCCAAGAAGATGTCGCGTGTACCACGCGGGCAAGACGCATCCAGGGATATCTCCGGCACATGTGCGTCACGCAGATCGGTAAGACGCAGGCGCTTTTTAATATTGGGGTACCCATTAACTGACACATGCCCGATATAATTAAGCAGCTTATTGGCACGGTCTTTTTTCTCAGGGATGTTAAACAGCTCAGGATTATTATCCAGATAGGAGGTGTCACACTCCCCCTTAATGAAAGGCTCGTGGGTGATCACATTTTCAAGGAAGCCAATATTGGTTTTAACCCCCCTGACCCTGAACTCTTTGAGAGCGCGGTTCATAGTTCGACACGCATCGAGAAACGTTATCCCCCAAGTGGAGACTTTAACCAGGAGCGAGTCGTAATATGGTGTGATTTCAGAGCCAGCAAAACCATTGGCTGCATCTAGACGCACCCCAAAACCCACGGCAGTCCGATACGCTTTAATAGTGCCAAAATCGGGAGCAAAATTATTTGCCGGATCTTCCGTTGTTACACGGCACTGAATGGCGTAGCCACGCATTTCAATATCACTTTGTTTCTTAATCCCAATCTCGGGGTCGGAAAGCTTGTATCCCTGTGCAACCAGAATCTGGGTCTGGACCAAATTCCGCATGGTGATCAATTCGGTAACGGTGTGCTCCACCTGAATACGTGGATTAGTTTCGATAAAGTAGAACTTGCCCTCTTTATCCATGAGAAATTCCACTGTACCAGCATTGACATAGCCAACTTCGCGTACAATCTGCATCGCGTACTTACACACTTCTTCGCGTTTTTTGCTGCTCAGCGAAGGGGATGGGGCAAGCTCGATAACTTTCTGATGGCGGCGTTGAATGGAGCAGTCACGTTCAAAATAGTGAACTATATTGCCGTATTGATCGCCCATGATCTGTACTTCGATGTGCTTGGGATTTTCTAAGTACTTTTCCAAAAACACAGTGCCATCACCAAAGGCTGCTTTGGCCTCCGATGCTGCAGACTTGATACTTTCCACCAACTCTTCGCGCTGGCGCACTACGCGCATCCCACGACCACCGCCGCCTGCGGCTGCCTTTACAATAATAGGGTAACCACACTCCTTGGCAAAGATCAGTGCCTCTTCCTCGGTTTTGACCGGCTTATCAGTCCCCGGCACTATCGGCACTCTGGCCGCGATAGCAACCTCACGCGCAGCCACCTTATTACCCAGACGCCGCTGGATTTCAGGAGTGGGGCCGATAAACGCAATCCCGGCACTCTCGCACGCTTCCGCAAAATCGGGGTTTTCAGACAAAAACCCATAGCCTGGATGAATAGCGTCAACCCCTTTGGCACGCGCAAGCTCAATTATCTCATCAATGCCGAGATATGCATCAATGGGCCCCTTCCCCTTGCCTATCATATAGGCTTCATCGGCCTTGTAACGGTGCAGCGCAACCTTATCCTCTTCCGAGTAAATAGCTAGAGTGCTTATGCCCAACTCTGTACATGCACGAAAGATTCTGATTGCGATCTCGCCGCGGTTCGCGGCCATGATTTTCTTAAATTGCTTTACAGCCATACTGCCTCCATTCATGCTAAAAAACGTCTTTAATATCAGGAAAAAAACATCCTCGTTTTTTAGCCATACTTTAAAAACATGTTTTATTTCAAATACTTACGCGGATAGAACAGGATTTTGCTCACGATGTCAAGCTTAAAGAATTTTGAACTAGGTAAAAACAAAATACCTTTCATTGTCAACAATACCAGATATCTCATGATTTTCAGGCACATACAGAGAGAAAATCTGGTAAAAGAAATCTCAACCTGCTATCTTAGTCAAAAATATGACGCCACAGAAACAACCCTACCCATGCTGGAGAGTTTAAGTGGAACCACAAGTACAGATCCTGCTCATCGATGACGACATACAGAGCAACAAGGTTCTCTGCACTGCGCTAGAACGCGCCGGCTACGCAGTAACAAGCGCCCATAGCGGCGAAGAAGCTCTGCAAATTCTGGAGTGCAACACCTATGCGGTGGTGATAACCGACCTCATTCTTCCGGGCATCGACGGTCTTGAAATCCTAAAGCATCTCCAAGAGGGCTCCCCCGATACCAATGTCATTCTGATTACGGGAAATGCCTCTGCCGAAACAGCAGTAAAGGCTATGAAAAATGGCGCCTTTGACTACATCACCAAACCTCTTAATATCGATAAATTAAAACTTATAATTGCAAAATCACTTGAGACGCAGCAGCTTATCCAAGAGAATCAGCGTTTGCGCCTCCAACTCCACCACAGACACAGCTTTTCCAATATCATCGGCACCAGCGCGGCGATTCAGGAAGTTTTCGCACGCATGGAGAAAGTTATCGACACCGACTCTTCCATAATGATTTTAGGAGAATCTGGTACCGGCAAAGAACTGGTAGCACGTGCTTTACACTTCAATGGCCCCAGACAGGATAAGCCTTTCGTGGCTATAAATTGTGGCGCCATACCGCAGGACTTGCTGGAAAGTGAACTGTTTGGTCACATGCGTGGCTCGTTTACCGGAGCAACAAAAACCAAACCGGGGCGTTTTGAGCAGGCTAATGGCGGTACCATATTTCTGGATGAAATTGGCACCATGCCGGTCCATCTGCAACTCAAGATCCTCCGCGTTCTGCAGGAACAGGTGGTAGATCCCGTGGGAGGAACCCACTCGATTCAACTCAATGTCCGCATCATCTCTGCCACCAACACCAACCTTGAGGAGATGATTGCCCAGGGAACCTTTCGCGAAGACCTGTTTTACCGTCTTAATGTGATCCCAATCAATCTCCCCCCTTTGCGTGAACGGGTAGAAGATATTTCTATCTTGGCGCGCCACTTTCTTAAAAAGAGTTGCAGTCGGCTTAAATGTGGGCAACTTAGCTTCGATGATGAAGTGTTTGAAGTACTGGAGAGATATCCATGGCCCGGGAATGTACGTGAATTAGAAAATATTATTGAGCGTACCGCAGCGCTATGTGATAAAGACAAAATCGGGATCGACGACTTGCCTCCACATATATCCGGAGTAAAACGCCAGCAACGTCAGATTCCTGCAAACTTGCCCCCAGGTGGATTGGACATGCCGACACAGATTCAACAGATTGAAAGGGAATGGATACGTCAGGCTCTGGAGTACAGCGATGGGGTAAAATCGAAAGCGGCCGCGCTGCTTAACATAAAGCGTACTACCATGGTCGAGAAGATGAAACGTCTAAATATCTAGTTCTGACTCTGCTACCGGGGCCTGGAATTTTCCCGGCTCAGTTCTTCCAACACATGCTCATTGAAGGCTGAAGCGAGAGGGCTTTGCTGGCGACCACTACGGTGGATAAGATAAAAAGAACGCGGCATCTTCACGCCATTGATAGCCACTGCAGATAACTTATTTCGCCCTATGTCCTCACGTACGGCCAAAGCAGAAAGAACAGAAACCCCTATTCCGCTTTTGACAGCTTCGCGCACTGCCTCATTACTCCCCACATCCGCGACAACGTGAAAACGTCCCGCATCTACATCAGCATCCTTTAGAGCCGCACTCATTTCTGCCCGGGTCCCGGAACCATATTCCCGCATCACAAAGGGCTCATCAAGCAACTCCTCCGCATCAATTGCACCCTTGGAGGCAAAAGGATGCTCCGGATGTACAACTAGCAAAAGCTCATCGTTACAAACCTCTTCATACCCAAGTCGTTGATTCTTGGGTTTGCTTCCCACCAGCCCCAGCTCCAGCGTTCCATTCAGAACATCATCCACTATACGAGCGCTGCCGGAGATGAGTAGCTGCAACTGGGCCTGCGGGCACTGCTGTTTGAAACCCTGCAGCAGCCCTGGAAGAAGATAAGCACCAGGCACCGTACTCGCTCCCACACGCATCACGCCGACAAGATTACCCTGATAACTGCTTATCGCCTGTCTGGCATCATTCTGGATCTGAATCATCTTGCGCGCGTATTTATACAGGATTTTCCCTGCATGGGTCGGATGTGCCTTCCGCCCAAGACGATCGACAAGCTTTTCGCCTAACTGCTGCTCCAGAATACGGATATTTTCGCTTACTGAAGGTTGCGAAATAAACACCGTATCTGCAGCACGAGTAAAACTACCCTGATCAATTACAGCACAAAAAATTTCCAGACGACGGATATCCACACTTTCTACCTCGCATTACCTGATAGGATTATTAGATGGTTGGGGGACCTTGAGATGCAGCGTTCAACTCACTACCTGATTACGCCCATTTTCTTTTGCTTTATACAACTTGGTATCCACCCGCGCCAAACATTGCATAATGTCCTCCCGAGAGTGATCGTACACTCCAACACCAACGCTTACACTACAACGCACCTGAATAAAATCATCCTGGCACTCCATTTCAAACGTCGAATCTGCAACCTTGGCGCGAATACGTTCTGCCATGGCAACAGCTCCATCCAGTGGAGTTTGAGGTAGCATTACCATAAATTCCTCACCACCGTATCTGAATACCATATCGATATCGCGCTTCGCCAGAGCTACAATAGTGTCAGCGACCTGACGCAAAATGTTGTCTCCACACAGATGGCCGTACTGGTCGTTCACCGCCTTGAAATGATCCAGATCAATCAGCAATAGTGCCAACGATGTGTTATTCCTCCGCGCTAATGCAGCCTGGGATTGAAGACTATACTGCATATGGCGCCTGTTAAAAGTTCCAGTGAGGGGATCGTGAATACTTTCGTACTCCAGGCGTTTAAAATCCACCAGTTTTGTTGCAGTTGTGTCAAAGAGACGACACACAATAAACACGAAAATCCCTCCGAAAAAAAACACCACCGGAACGATCATCTCTCCCAGAGATTCGTGAGTCGCGCACGAAATAAGGAGGTAGGAAAAATACCCGCAGATAAACAAAAGAATGAAACCCGACAACACAAACCACGCCCTGATCAGGGCCGGTTCCGGGAGAATCTTTCGGATTCTGGCTACCGGCCACAAGGCGCATAGCAAAGCAAGCATGCCGATAAATATCAAAACACAGGAAAAAATGTCCAACGATATATCCTTAACACTAGAAGATTCAGCGCCCAGCTCGCACTCAAGATTGTTTGGAATAATAATTATGCAGGGAATTCTTACGGTTGGCCAGGATCAATTCAAGAAAAAACTCAAGCTTCTTTCCCGCTTCGGCTTTGTACTAAATCGTTACAATTACAAATTTAATGCCAAGAATAGTGCTAATTATCCTGTCGATTCAACTTCGGCCCAACCCGCACGTTAAAACGCTTTCCAGCGCATGGGTATATTTAGAAACATTCAGATAATTCTTCAGTCAGTTATTAATATATACAACGATGGTTATTTAACTACAGTGTTGCGTTATTTAACCAAATCCGAAATACACATTGACTTGCGTACCTCAATGTAACTAAAGTAGACATATGTCAATTGATTGTCAAATTTGACAAAAGAGGAGATATATGTACGTAAACGTAAAAGAGACCGCGAGGCTGTTGTCCGTATCCGAAAAAACTGTCTACCGCTGGATAAAGCGCAATCTGGTTCCTACATACAAAGTGCATGGAAGCTACAGATTTAAACGCGCAGAACTGCTTGATTGGGCGACATCTAAACGGCGCCATGTGGTTGAAGAACCGTTTGAGGCCAGCACTCACGAGAAAGAACCTCTGCCAAAACTTGCTGACTCTCTTAATTCCGGCGGCATCGTGTACCGAATTGCAGGTGATTCCAGAGATGCGGTGCTCGCTGACGCGGTGAACCATTTGCGTCTGCCTGATGAAGTTGATCTGGAGATGTTAAAAAAGGTGATGATAATCCGCGAAGAACTCGCCTCAACTGGTGTTGGAGATGGCATTGCCCTGCCCCACCCGCGGAACGCGGTGCTCGACCACCTCACCCGCGCGAAGGTAAATATCTGTTTTCTGGAACAGCCAGTAGATTATGGTGCATTAGACAACAAACCGGTTCACACCCTTATCGTTGTAGTGTCACCGTCACTGCGAGTGCAGCTTCATCTGCTTTCTATCCTCCATTATATTTTGCGTGATCCTGCCTTAAAAAAAGTGCTTGCGGCACAGCCAGGTCGCGATGAAGTTATTGCTGCAGTTCTTGATGCAGAAAAACGTATCGGAGCCGAATAATACTGATATATATTCAATTAATACCGTTAGCCCCCAAACTGTAGGATCGCCCAATGTATTTATACTTAGCTCACCTTGGAGTACTTTTTGCTCTGCTTTCTGCAGTAGCTCCTCTACCGGTGCGCCACGTCAACGTGGGGGTGCGCCTGGCGTTTACCCTCCTGGGGCTATCTGGCCTTACCAGCGCGTATGCAGGGGGGATGGGGATGCTGTCCGGTGCCAGCCAGCATGTAGTCCTTCCCATCGGCTTGCCCTGGCTACATAGCCATCAGCACCTTGACCCTCTGGCAGGATTCTTTTTGCTCCTGGTTGGAGGAGTAAGTGCTGTGGTGTCACTATATGGGCCAAACTACGTAATCAGTAGCGGCACAGACTCAGCATCAGCACGTGCGCTTGCTATATTTACTGGGTTGTTCATTGCCGGAATGTATCTAGTGATCTTAGCTGCAGATGCGTTTTCATTTATGGTGGCGTGGGAACTGATGTCTGTGGCCAGCTATTTCCTCGTAGCCCATGACCACTCGCAGAAAAAAAATACCGACGCTGCGTTTATCTATCTCCTCATGGCTCAGGCTGGGGGACTATTTATTCTCCTTGGTTTCGGAGTCCTCGCCGGAGTTGGAGAGGGGTTCACCTTTAGCGCGATGCAGAGCGCCTCTCTCGCCCCCCACTGGGAACACATAGCATTTGGACTCGCTTTTATCGGGTTTGGGATGAAAGCCGGCATTGTCCCCTTGCATGTATGGCTGCCGCAGGCACATCCAGCTGCGCCATCCCATATCTCCGCCTTGATGTCGGGAGTGATGCTGAAGGTCGCGGTATATGGCTTTATCCGTTTTTGCTATGACTTGGTGGGAACGCTCCACTGGCAGTGGGGGATGATTGTTTTGCTTGCAGGGTGTGCATCGGCACTGCTGGGGGTGCTCTATGCCTTGATGCAGCACGATCTTAAACAGCTGTTAGCGTACAGCAGTGTCGAGAATATTGGCATCATCTTTATGGGGCTCGGGCTTTCATTTCTATTTGCGAGCAGCGGAGTCCCTACCCTCGCGGCTTTAGGACTTTTGGCTGCCCTGTATCACTGTATAAACCACGCACTTTTTAAAAGTTTACTCTTTCTGGGTGCCGGCGCGGTAATTCAACAGAGCGGACGCCATGATCTGAACCATATGGGGGGACTGTTGCGCCTTATGCCCATTACGGGCGGATGCTTCCTAGTTGGATGTATCAGCATTTCTGCTCTCCCCCCATTTAACGGATTTGTGTCCGAATGGCTCACATTTCAAACGGCTCTACAGGGAACCGAGTTGGAAAGTGGGGTAATAAAATCTTTAGTGGCAGTTGCAGCCGCCGCACTAGCTTTGACTGGAGCGCTTGTGGCGGCATGTTTTGTCAAGGTGTTCGGTATTGCGTTTCTGGGGAAGGCTCGCACCGAAGATATGTTGCGCTCCCACGAAGTATCTGCAGGGATGAAATGGAGCCAGACTTTTCTCGCCCTGGGTTGCCTTCTCCTCGGGATCTTCCCCACTCTTATAGTTAAAAGTATGCAGACGATTCCAATTGCGCTGCTGGGCAGTGGACTGGACTCGATGGGGGCAAATACTTGGCTCCGACTCACACCTGTTTCGATACGCGCTTCTTCGTATGGCGCCCCCATGGTGCTGTTCGGAATCTGTATCGCATGGCTGGGAGCGTATGCGTTGCTTCATCCCCGCCGGCGTAAAACCAAGGTGCGCTTTAGTCCTGCGTGGGATTGTGGCTTTGGCCCCCTTGGCCCGCGGACTCAGTACACCGACTCCAGTTTCTCGCAGCCGATTCGGCGGATATTCCGCCCAGTCTGGCACATTGATGAAAGAGTGGAACCTCCAACACCAGAGGCCAGAGGGGGGAGATATATCCTGCATATTGGCGACTGGGCTTGGGACAAGTTATATGTACCCCTTGGACGCGTAATTCAACGCAGTGCCAAGATAGCCTCTAAGATTCAAGGGGGCAACATACGGATATATCTGGCCTATTCTTTCTTCACCATCATTGTAATGCTGTGGATTGTAACATGAACGCTTGGATTCTTGCCCTTGTACAGACGACTCTCTTGTTACTCCTGGCCCCCCTGCTGAGCGGGTGGGTTAAATGGGTAAAGTGTAAACTGCAGTCCCGGCGCGGTCCGGTGCCGTGGCAACCCTACCGCGATCTGGCGAAACTGATGCGCAAAGAGGTGGTGCTAGCAGAACATGCGTCTCCAATATTTCGTGCTACCCCATACATAGTGTTCAGCGTCACTGCGTTGGCCTCTTCGGTAGTACCTGCGTTTGCCATCGGCCTCCCTACTGCAGCTATTGCTGATGTTATTGTCATGGTTGGATTCTTTGCCCTCGCACGTTTTTTCCTCAGTCTTGCAGGGATGGATATTGGCACCGCTTTCGGGGGTATGGGAGCGTCACGTGAAGTCACTATCTCATCTCTGGCAGAACCAGCGCTGTTGCTCTCCATCTTCACCTTGTCCATGACCTTTGACAGCACCAACCTGGATAGCATGGTGCATTTCACCCTGACTCAACCGTTTCAGATATATCCCTCTTTTATATTTTCCGGCTTGAGTCTCCTGCTCATAGCCACTGCGGAGTGTGGACGTATCCCCATCGATAACCCGGCCACCCATTTGGAGCTAACCATGATGCATGAGGCGCTGATCCTTGAGTACAGTGGGCGCCATCTGGCGCTGCTGGAGTTGGCATCGATGCTTAAAATGTTGATATTCGGGGTTCTAATCACCAACCTGTTTGTTCCGTGGGGAATCGCCTTGACTCCTGGAGTTGCCTCGCTTGCTATCGGTACATTAAGCATGCTGGTAAAGCTTATGCTGATTGGGGTAGTTCTAGCGGTGTCGGAGTCGGTATTGGCTAAGATGCGCTTATTCCGCGCTCCAGAATTCTTAAGCCTGGCGTTTGTTCTTTCTTTACTTGGCATGCTTAGCCATGTGGTTCTGGAGGTGCACTGATGGATATAGTGGTGTTTACTCTCGCAGAACAGTTGATCCTGACCTTGGCAGCGCTGATGTTGTTCACCTCGTTTCTACTTCTAGCTCAAACTCGTCTGCTCACCTTGATCCACATCTTTGCCCTTCAGGGTGGGCTGCTGTTTGTAACCACGCTCGTAGTTGCGTTCACCTACGGACGCCACCACCTCCTCATTTCTGCTGCCCTCACCTTGGGGCTCAAGGTGTTTTTCATCCCTATCCTGCTCCAAAGGCTGGTAGCACGGCTGGATATCAAACGTGAGGTAGAGGTAGTGGGGAATCCAACCCTGATAATGCTTGGCGGCGCCGCGTTAGTGCTTTTCAGCTATTACGCAGTTCTGCCCATCCGTGAACTTTCAATGCTTGCGACACGCAACACTATTGCCATCTCACTGGCAATCATATTGCTTGGGATGCTGCTTATCATCTCACGCCGGAAGGCGGTTGTGCAGGTAGTAGGGTTTATGTGCATGGAGAACGGTCTGTTGTTTGCTGCGGTGGCAGCAACCCAGGGGATGCCTATGGTGGTAGAGATGGGAGTAGCGTTGGATGTTCTGGTAGCAGCTATTTTGTTTGGGATCTTCTTTTTCCAGATTCGGACCGAGTTTGGCTCCCTTGATGTAGATAAACTCAACCGCCTGAAAGAGGTGGACTGATGCATAATCTCAACTTCTCGACATATTCAGCTCTGTATCTGACCCTGATTATCCCTCTAGTTGGATCTGGACTGCTGGCCCTGTGCGGACATCGTCGTATCGCGGGTAGCATTAATCTTATCTTATGCAGCGCCACCTTTATTACTTCATTCATATTGGCGGTAGAAATATTTTATTCTGGTTCAATAATTACTCCGTCCAACTTCTTTTACGTGGATGCCTTTAATGTATACTTGGTACTGCTTAACTCCTTTGTCGGGCTAACCACGGCCGTATTTTCTGGTCCCTACATGGCGCACGAGCAGAAAATCGGGCGGGTAAAAGATGCAGGGATGCGTTTATACCACAGCATGTATCAGGGCTTTCTATTCACCATGCTCCTGGCCCTTACGACCAACAATCTCGGAATCTTATGGGTTGCGATAGAGGGGGCCACCTTAGCTACAGTGCTGCTGGTAAGCTTGTATCGAACCCCGGAATCGATAGAAGCGGGGTGGAAGTACTTTCTCCTTTGCGGCGTTGGTATCGCACAGGCGATGTTCGGCACCACCTTGATCTATTTTGCCGCCGTGCAGATCATCCCTGACTCAAGTCAGGCTTTGATGTGGAGCGTACTGTACGCGCACGCCTCCGAACTTGAGCCGACAGTGCTGCTGTTGGCATTTGTATTCCTGATCGTGGGGTACGGCACCAAGGTTGGTCTGGTGCCGTTACATAACTGGCTCCCGGATGCGCACAGTGAAGGGCCTACTCCCATGTCTGCCATCCTCTCCGGTCTGCTGCTTAACATTGCCCTGTATGCGGTGGTGCGCTTTAAAATGCTTATCGACCCAGCACTGGGCACCAACATCGCTGGGCATATTATGATGGGGTTTGGCTTGCTCTCCTTTTTGGTGGCTGGTTTGTTATTACACCGCCAACTCGACATTAAGCGGATGTTCAGCTACTCCTCCATTGAACATATGGGACTGATCACCTTTGCCTTCGGGATTGGCGGCCCGCTGGCAACCTTTGGTGCACTCCTACATATGATTGTCCACTCACTGACCAAATCTGCAATTTTTGTCACCGTTGGACACGCAGCGCAGTTGTGCAAAACCCAGTCTATTGACCAGATACGCGGCCTCATAAAAATCCAACCGGAAATTGGCTGGAGCCTTTTGATCGGAACTGTAGCTATTGCCGGTCTTCCCCCGTTTGGGGTGTTCACAAGCGAGTTTCTGCTGTTTAGTGCCACCATTAAGAGTTATCCCTGGCTTGTTATCACTCTCCTTGCAGGATTATGTATCGCATTTGCAGGGCTATTTAGGCACGTACAGCCTATGGTGTTCGGAGCCCGCTCACATGGGGAGATAAAGATAAAAGCCAACATGTGGCCAGTTGCACTGCATTTCTGCATCATCCTGTGGCTGGGGATTGCCGTACCTGAAGTTCTTGCTGGGTGGATCGATCAGGCCACAATTATGATCAGCGGGAAGGGGGTTCTTTGATGTCCGGCTCTGACAGTCAATCTAGTCCGCAAATTATCAGCACCGACGCAGACCGCAACCAGGAAGATCACGCCAAGGTGGAAAAATGTGTAGAGCGTCTGCACGACGCTAATCTAACCACGCAGATATCTCCCATAGCTCCTGTGGGTGCATTTATTACCGTAAGTATTAATGCCCCGTGCTGGAGCGATGCTGCTGCGGTAGCAAAATACTGCCACCTGCGCTGGAGCGCCCTGTGGGCGGAACAAACGGCAGACACAATTGTGGTAATGGCATTATTTGGCGGGAAGGATGGACATCTGCTCTTTACGACACAGTTGCCCAGCGCACACCCTGAGCTGCCTTCCCAGGCAGGGGTATATCCCAATGCTGACCGCCCAGAACGACATCTGCAGGATATGTTTGGCATCCGCTTCAGTCACCACCCATCCTCACGTCGCTGGACACGGCATCAAGCCTGGGATGCTACACTGTTTCCTCTGCGCAAAGAATTCCCGCTGGCGGGAGCTCCTCCCGCGGACACCCCTACTGACCATACCTACCCGTTTATAAAGATGGAGGGGGAAGATATTTACGAAGTGCCGGTGGGGCCGGTACATGCAGGCATCATAGAACCGGGACATTTTCGCTTTCACACTATTGGCGAAGATGTGCTGCGGCTGGAAATACACCTTGGCTACGTGCACAAAGGGATTGAAAAGATTGCGGAAGGTCGAGATCTTTCTGGATTACTCCGCCTTGCGGCGCGCGTGAGTGGCGACAGCACCATAGCCCACAGCTGGGCGGCAGCGCAGGCAGTTGAACACGCCCTGCAGATTGAGGTCCCTCCCCGCGCCCTCTCTATACGCGCCATCCTTGCAGAACGGGAGCGGATCGCCAACCACTGCGGTGATATCGGGGCTATCTGCAACGATGTCGGCTTCAGCTTTGCAATGGTGCAGTTCAGTGCCCTGCGCGAACGGATGCAGCGTCTGAATATGCAGCTGTTTGGGCATCGTCTGTTGATGGACTGTATTCAGGTTGGTGGAGTAAATTGCGACTTGGACGCGGACGGGATTACCGCAATAGTGGCAGAACAAAAGATGCTGCACACCGAAGTGGCAGAACTGATGCCGATGATTCTGGAATACCCTTCCCTGCAGGAGCGGCTGCGCACCACTGGGATCCTCCCCTATGAAACCGCTATGGGTCTCGGAACCTTAGGCTACGTTGGGCGCGCCAGCGGCATCGATTATGATCTGCGTCGCGATGCACCTTATCCTCCTTACCATGATCTGGAGGTAGAAGTACCGCTGTATTCTGAAGGGGATGTTGCGAAGCGCACTCGAGTGCGCGGAGATGAAATTCTGCGCGCAACAGAGTTGATTACAACGCTACTGCACACGCTGCCAGATGGGGCCAGTGTAGCTGACAACACATCTGAATACCGTGACGCTGCCGGGATTGGAATGGTGGAAGGGTGGCGTGGCGAAACCGTAGCGTATGTACACCTCAACGCTGCAGGTAAGGTAGAGCGCTACTTCGCCCGCGATCCAAGTTGGCTCAACTGGCCCGCGCTAGAAGAGCTGATCCACGGCAATATAATCCCTGACTTTCCGGTATGCAACAAGTCGATCAACGGTTCATACTCCGGACACGACCTGTAACCCAAAGCAAAAGCTCAACCCAGAGGAATAACAGGATATGCTTTCGATACTGAATAAAATTCGCCGTACCGGCATTTTAACTGAATCAATAAGTGCTGCCGAAGAGGAGATCGTTACCTTAGGCAAGGAATGTCAACGCCACATCGCCACTAAGTTCAGTCGCAGTTTGGCTATCCGTATGGTGGATGCGGGATCGTGCAATGGGTGTGAATTGGAAATGCACGCCGTTAACAACAGCTTCTACGACATCGAACGTTTTGGGATTCAGTTTGTCGCCTCACCGCGCCATGCAGATATGCTTTTAGTGACCGGGGTGGTTTCGCGCCACATGCAGGAGGCTCTCAAACGCACCTACGCCTGCACCCCGGCACCTAAACTAGTTGTTGCCATGGGTGACTGCGCCGTAAATGGAGGGGAGTTCGGCACCAGCTACGCCAGCTGTGGCGGTGTGGATAACGTGATCCCTGTGGATGCCTACATCAAGGGGTGCCCCCCCACCCCCCTTGATCTAATGCGTGGAATTCTGGAACTGTTACAGCGAAAACCTTCGTAAGATGGCTGTGCTGGAAGCATGCTCCAGGGACTGGAGATATTTTCAGCGCTGCGTTAACCCTAAGCGTGCAAAAATTTCCAGGGTTGGCTCAGCACTGTTGAGCGTGTAAAAGTGGACCCCACTAACTTTGTGCTCCAACAAATCGCGCACCTGTTCTGTAGCCCAATCCAGCCCGATCCGTTCCACCGCTGCTTCATCCGGCGCATTAGCGACCTGGCGCAGCAATGGCGCGGGGAAACGCGCCCCAGCAGCGAGTTCGGCCATCCGCTCCATCCCTTTGCGATTCCGCAATGGCATTATCCCCGCAATGATGGGAACCTCAATTCCAGCCAGCCGGCACCGTTCGCAAAAATCATAGAAATCGCGATTATCAAAAAACAGTTGGGTGACTATGTAATTCGCGCCCGCATCTACTTTCTCTTTTAAATACTCAATCTCCAGCAGACGGTTCGGCATCTCCGGATGCCCCTCGGGGAATCCCGCCACGCCGATACTTGTACTGGGAAACTCAGCGCGGATAAAACGCACTAGATCAGCAGCATATTTAAACCCATCCGCCGGTGGATGCCAGGCCTCTTCACCTACTGGTGGATCGCCGCGCAACGCCAGCACATTATCCACTCCAGCATCGCGATAACGTTGCATAATGGTGCGCACTTCAGAGTGCGTAGCGGCAACGCAGGTCTGATGCGGCACCACTGGGACCCTACATTCCTGATGGATGCGCATCACCAATTGGTTGGTCTGACTGCGCGTAGAGCCGCCAGCACCATAGGTTACACTTACCGATGAGGGTTTTAACGGCATGAGCTTATCTATATTATCGAGCAGATTATCCCATCCACGTTCTGTTTTAGGGGGGAAAAATTCAAAGCTAAGGGATGTTTCTTGAGCGTTGAGTATCTCTTTCATGATCTTAATCTTTTATCCTATTCTTTTGTGTTTATCGCGTATATACCGAAGGCGGAATCTACCTGGAAGCTTATACCTTGGTGAAACATTCCAACCCTGTCATGATTGGAGCAAATCTGGACGGCGCCACGCACAACTGTACCCAAGCTTTTGCAACAGCGCTATCCCTGCGTCAACTCCACTCCCTACGCTGGCAACCCCGTGTGAATCATCTCCTGGCAAAATATCAATCCCCATTTCCAGCGCCTTTTTAAGAATAGGGCGTGAAACATATGGCTCTGCTGCCCCTTTAAGCAGTGCGCGCATATTAAGGTCAAGACATAGGTGGTGGTCACGGATGTAGATAAGGTTGCGCTCTATGCGTCGGGTTACCGCTGGTGTGCTCAGATGCCGTGAGTAATCTGGATCATACAGACGGATCAAATCAAAATGCCCTACTACGGCAGGATTCAAGCGCTGGAGCATCTCAAATTGCTCATCAAAATAGGTGCAATAGAGTGTATCTATCCCTCCACACACCTCAATCGCCCTAGCATACTCAGCAGGACTGAAGTCAAAATTGACCCCCTGCACATGGTGCACGGAGCCGACAATATAGTCTAGAGCGTATTGGCGCTGCAACTCTAAAGCACTCTCAAACGCACCCGGATAACATTCCGTTTCCATCCCCACCAAAAGGATGATTTCATTGCGATACTGCTTTTTAAGACGATGCGCAGTCTCAATATAGCGCCCAAACTGCTCCTGCAACGCGGTACTGCTGATACCCGCCTGACATTCATCGGCATAGCGGTACTCATTGTGCACTGGGGGCATATGTTCGGTGATTCCAACCCAAGCAAACTTCTGCCTGATGTATTCCTGCACTATTGCCTCCAGATCATCCTGAGCATGGAGACAAAACTCTCCGCTGTGCCCCCCATGTGCAGAAACTCGTGCAGGGCTGTATATCTCTCCCATTACCAAACCTCCGTTCCCCCATTGGTACACGTTGAGGTAGAAGCTTACTCTATTACACTACCTGCAGATATGGTGCTTTTTCGTAGAAAAGAAATGTTTATATCAGCTCTTTTGTGTACCGTAAGTCCGTTTGTGTGTCGCTACAGCAAAAACGCGATTCTATTGCAGCTGTTATCGTGTATACTCAAAGAGTGCTAAATGTACCATCTCCGGCGGCATGAAATCTGCCCATTTAGACGGGTAATAAGATAAAAACCCTTAAACATAAGCAATCCAGATGCAATGGAGGATAGTTTTTTTATGAAAACTGAAATCACTACTAAATCAGCCCCCCAGGCCATTGGCCCCTATTCTCAGGCAATCAAGAGCGGAAACCTTGTGTTCTGTTCCGGTCAGATCCCTGTCAATCCACATACGGGGGAGCTTTCCGCTCCCTCCATAAAGGGGCAGACGCATCAGGTGATGCAAAACATAAAAGAGGTGCTTGCCGCCGCTGAGCTCACCTTTGAGCATGTGCTAAAAACCACTATCTACCTAACCGACATGGATGATTTTAATGTAGTCAATGAGATCTACGCTGAATATATCGGTTCCCCGGCGCCTGCACGCGCATGTATTCAGGTTGCCGCTCTACCTAAAAAAGCTAAGATAGAGATAGAGTGCATTGCGAGTACCGCTTAGGGGGGGCAAATATTTATTGTCCAAACTCGGCGAATAGTTCCACCGTCTATTCTGTCTGGCTGCGCAGGCGCTGCATCACCTGTTTCATGTCGCGCCACAACTCACGTTTACACTTTGGATTGCGGAGTAGATATGCCGGATGGAATGTGGGCATAAGGTCGATACCGTTGTAGGTGCGCCACTCACCACGCAATTTACCGATGGGGGTTTTATCCTGCAACAGGGTTTGTGCTGCAAACTTTCCCAGTGCAACCAATACGCTCGGATTGATGGCATCAAGCTGGCGTTTCAGAAAAGGCTCGCATGCAGCAATCTCTTCGGCTTCCGGGTTGCGATTCTGTGGAGGGCGGCACTTGATAACATTGCAGATATAGACATCTTCGCGCTCAAACCCCATGGCAAACAGAATTCTATCCAGCAACAGCCCTGCCTCCCCTACAAACGGCTCACCTTGTTCATCTTCGTTGCGCCCCGGCCCTTCCCCCACAAACACCAGACTTGCTTTGGGATTTCCCCGCCCAAACACCAAGTTGGTACGTGTGCGCTCCAGAGGGCACCGTTGGCATTCTCCCAGGTCGGCGCGAATCTCTTCGAGTGATTCTGCACGGCACGGAGTTGTCGCTGCCGTAGCGGAATCCAGATTGACACACAGGGGTATGGCTTGCGGGGGGTTAGAATCAAAATAGAGCTCATCAACCCCCCAACGCTGCAGGTCCTGTAGCGCAGCCGCGGCACTTGCACGTGCGCGCTGTATAAGTTGCGTCCGATTATCGACCATATCCTTTACATCCGTCTGTGTATGGCTTTATCTTAGTAGAAGTATTACGTGAAAGTTTAAGTGCCACAAAAAATGGTGCGGAAGGTTTATGTATGTGTAAGTGGATAACAATGTTTTACTGTATATGTTTATGCCTCATCCCGACTGATGTATGGGCATGGGGATTTGGAGTACATCTGCAACTGGGCAACAGTATCTTGGCACAAGCGGCGCATTTACCCGCGCATGTAGCGGCAGTGCTTAACGCATTTCCAAACGACTTTCTCTACGGCTGTATTAGTGCCGATATCACTCTAGGGAAAAAATACACCCACTACTTAAAACACTGCCACAGTTGGAATATGGGCAACAAAGTTCTGCACGAGGCCAAAACTGATGCGCAGCGCGCATGTGCCTACGGCTACATTGCCCACCTGGGTGCGGACACCATTGCACACGGCTTCATGGTACCGTACGAAATGGTACGCAGTTACAATACCGTTTTTCTCAACCATGCCTATTGGGAGTTACGTTTTGAAGCACGTATTGACCCGCAGACCTGGGTTCAAGCCAAGGAACTTGCACGCCACGATTTCAGCGAAAACGACAAGCTGCTTCGGCGCGTGCTGGTGCGAACCCTGTTCTCTTTTGGCACCAACAAACGTATGTTCAACTCCATGTTGCTCATCAGCCGTATCCAGCGCTGGCAGCGCGTTCTAAAGCATCTAGATGAACGTTCGGTGTGGAAACTTGAAGAAGATGAGCGCCAAGAATATCTGGATCTGGCGCTGGCAGCGAGCTTTAGCGTCCTCTCCGACCCAAACAGTTCTTATTTTAATGCCGACCCCACCGGAGAACGTGCCCTGCAAACTGCGCATAAAATGCGCGCCAGTCTAAAGAGTCTGTGGCAGGATGGGCGTCTCTCCTCTGAACTCAGTGTTCCAGTTCTTGACGACATCAAAGAGCATTTTCGCTCCAATGTCACCAATCCGCTGCATAATATTTAATGTATGCGAAAAGGGTTTTCCCCGTCTCCACATCAAAGCGTACGTTGCGCAAGACGGGTGCCAATCCGATCCAGTAGAGCATGCGCAACCTCTACCTTGCTCTGTTGTGGCATATCTTCTACTGTGCCATCTGCGTGCAGAAACTTAACGATGTTGGTTTCAACATCGAAGCCCGCTCCCGGAGCAGTAACATCGTTGGCGACCAGAAGATCCAAGTTTTTGTGTTGCAATTTCTCTTGGGCGTGACGGAGAAGATCGTGGGTTTCCGCCGCAAACCCGACTACAACCTGATCTGTTTTCTGCGCCCCTATCTGCGCCAGGATGTCCGGATTGGGCTCCAACTCAATACTCATGCGCACGTGGTTCTTTTTTATTTTCTGTCCTGCAGCGTTACAGGGGCGATAATCGGCGACAGCTGCTGACTTGATCACCACAGTGGCTTCAGGCAATTCGTGCATCACTGCTGCATGCATCTCCCTGGCACTTGTCACAGATATGCGCCGAACTCCAATCGGTGCCTCCAGCGCTGTTGGACCACTCACCAATACCACTTCAGCTCCACGCTCCCATGCCGCACGCGCGATGGCGTACCCCATCTTGCCAGAGGAGTAATTAGAGATATAGCGCACGGGGTCGATCTCTTCGCGCGTAGGACCGGCGCTAATCAGCACCCGTTCTCCAGCCAGATCGGCACTAGTTGCTATCCGTTTAATCCACGCGAAAATATGTTCCGGTGCCGGCAACTTTCCTTTTCCATCCCAACCACATGCGAGGGCACCAACATCTGGCTCAATAAGATGAAAACCGCGCTGGGATAAAACCTGCAAGTTGTGCTGCAGAGCCGCACTTTCGTACATATTGACGTTCATAGAAGGAGCCAGAATCACTGGGGCCTTGGTGGCCATCAGAGTTGTGCTCAACAGATCGTCCGCAATCCCGCCGCTGAGCTTACCGATGATGTTCGCAGTTGCTGGAACAACTATGCACAAATCGGCTTTGTCCGCGAGGGAGATATGCCCGATCTCTTTTTCCTGATATAGATCAAACATGTGTGTATGTACGGAATTATTCGACAGAGTCTGAAACGTCAACGGTGTAACAAATTCACATGCGTTTGCGGTCATCACCACTGAGACCTCAGCCCCCGCCTTTGTGAGCAAACGCAGGAGTTCTACCGCCTTATATGCCGCAATTCCTCCACACACTCCTAGAACAATCTGTTTCCCCTTCAGCGCTGCCATATCTTACCTTCCCAGTCAATTATGCAGATTCGGATTAACACATTTAACAACGGCATCAAATATAGTCGCCATTGACAAACGGATTGGAGCTCTGCTCGGCGCCAATGGTAGATTCGGGTCCATGCCCCGGATGCACCACGGTAGATGCAGGCAAAACCATAAGCTGGGAGCGGATATGTCCGAGCAGTTGTTGCATATCTCCGCCGGGGAGATCGGTGCGCCCTATAGAACCGGCAAACAGAGTGTCTCCAGAGAAAAGGTGCCCTTCTCCGTACAGACAGATACCGCCGGGAGAGTGCCCCGGTGTATGGATCACCTCAAAACTTAAGTCACCAATCTCCAGCAAATCACCATTGTGGAGCAACCGACTCGGCGCGGGTGAATCCACTGCGGGTAACCCATAACTCGCCGCCTGACGTGAAGCCTGCTGCAACAGAGGGACATCGTCTTTGTGGATACAAAGCTCGATCCCGGTTTTTTCTATAATAGCGCTATTGCCCCCGACATGATCGAAATGGGCATGAGTATTTACCAACATTTTTGGCTCTACCCCTTCCTGTTCAATCACGCGGAGGATATGTTCTGCTTCGTCGCCTGGATCGATAATCAGCGCTTTCTTAGTGCGCGGACATGCCACGATATAGCAATTTACTTGCAAAGGACCAACAGGCAGGGTCTTAATGATCATGTTCTTCATCCTCTCTGCGTTCAAACAGATCCAGGGTTGCGCCACTAAGCTGGTCACCAAGGGAAGTGCGCAGGGGTTCCTGATATCTTTTATTGCGTATATTCTGGTTAGTGGGAGTAGATTCTTTTTTCACGCACTGCGTTGGGGGTGAGGGTGCAACCTCTATTTCAGGTTTCGGAGCTGAAGGGGGGTGCACCTCTGCCTCTATTTTTTTTTCGTGTGCAGGAGCGTAGAAGTAGCGGTCAAATAACCGGTGGTATGAAGTCCAGTCAGAGGGATTATGCTGCTCGCTGTCGATGTGTAACGCTATACCGTTGATCTTTGCATCCATATCATCCACAAAGTTCAGCACTACAGCCTCAAGGGTCTTGGGCCGTTTGGGTGAGCCGTAATCGTACTGGCCATGATGAGAAAGAAGCATGTGCTTGAGGAGCATCGCCTTTTGTACTGGGAATCCAGGACAGCTCCGGATCTTCTCCTCCAGCATTTCAACTCCCATGACGATATGTCCAATGAGCTTCCCGGCGTCGGTATAATCAAAACTGCGCGCATAACGCAACTCTGCAACCTTACCAATATCGTGCAACAGCGCGCTGCACACCAGGAGGTCGCGATCGATACGTGCATAGCGTGCACTCACATCTTGGGCCAGACGCGCAACGCACAGAGAGTGTTCCAGCAATCCCCCAAGATACACATGGTGCATTGACTTCGCCGCCGGTGCCTTAAGAAACAAGCGGATAAACTCATCGTCAGCGCTAAACGCTTCAAGGAGGCGGCGGTAATCTGGATCTGTTATGTGAGCAATTATTTCCCGCAGTTCTGCCAACATCTCCTGTGGGGCATACGCACTTACCGGGAGGAAATCACCCAACTCAACCTGGTGCTCATCTATGCGCTCAATGGTGTTAATGATAAACTGCATTTTCCCCATAAAGAGATTAGCTTTCCCCCTGACGTGGACAAAATCGTCTTTATCGAATTGGGTCGTGAGTTCATCCACCCTATCCCAGATACGTCCGTCAACTTCGCCGCTCCGGTCCATAAGTTTCAGGTTCATATACGGCTTGCCATTTTTGGCCATAGCCATATTTTTATCCCGCACCAGAAAGACGCTGTTGATGGGATCGCGTTCGCGAATATCTTCAATATAGGTTTTCTTCAAAAACACTGCTCCTGTTACACGCTCCGCGATGGAGACAAATGGACTCATAGTCAGATTTAATTATGTGGTTTGGGGTTAGCATATTCTACGCAGACATTGAAGCACTTGGTCGTAGACAAGTTCCTTACCATTATGCCTAGCCGGTAGAACAATTGTGCTGCAGTGTATATGTTCTGCACCATTGACCACAACCCCTATGATAGCTCCATGCTCAATCTTTGAATAAGCATGTGGGATAAACTATTCCATGGTTGATGTAGTGCTGAGTCTAAATCGAGATCTACTTCATATCCATATCTGCAGCAGCACACTCATGGGGAAGAGGAAATTTCATGTAGAAATCCGCCCCTCTGCCAGGCTCACTTTCAACCCGTATGTTACCGTTACAGCTTTTAACTACACGTAACACAACCGAAAGGCCAAAACCGGTTCCAGTACTCTTGGTGGTATAGAAAGGGTCAAAAATTTTAACCAGGTTATCCTCTGGAATTCCGGGCCCTGTATCTCCAACATGAACTAGAGCAATACCCTGTTCTACCTCTAAATCGATACTCAAGGTACCCGAGTTTGGCATTTCATGCAGGGCGTTACTAATCAGATTGGTAAAGATCTGCTCAACTTCTCCCTCCATAGACATAATATATACTGGAGCTGGATGCAGATTAATATCTAGATCAACTTTCTGATGTTTAATCTGTTCGCGAAATAGCTCTAATGCTGATTCAATACAGCTATTTAGACATACCAGGCCAGACTCTCCACAGGATTTATGTTTGCTGGCACCGAGCAATTTACGCAAAATGGTATCGATGCGTTCCACTTCAAACAGGATGCTCTGCGCATACCCTAAAGCCGTCTGATCCGTTTCTGCGTCGCACTCCGACTGGAGCAACTGCGCAGTCAGAGCGATAGAGTTGAGCGGGTTGCGGATCTCATGCGCCATCCCTGCTGCCAGTTGGCCAACGGTTACAAGTTTTTCTGCCTGAATCACCTCACGATTTGCCTGCCTTAACTCTCGCGTTTTCTTCCGCACCCGAAACTCGAGTTCGCGATTCCACAGTTGAATTTCATGTTGCAGCTCCTCGCGCTCCTGCTTAAGCCGCCGATTAACCATCTCAATGCGACGAATATGGAGAACATTTTCAATGCGATCAAATAGATCTTTATTGTTAAACGGCTTTAGAATGTAGTCACTTGCTCCGGCTTTCATAACCTCAACCGCTACCGGCTCGCTCCCTTTACCGGTAAACATCACGACATAAATATCTTGGTAGGTGGTTTTTACCTTGCGGAGCACCTCCATACCGTCCATGCCAGGCATCATATAGTCAAGCAGGATTAGCGCAGGTTTGAAATCCTCGATCAGACGCAACCCTTCATCTCCGCTGCTCGCAACTCTTACCTCGTATCCCCTGCTCTCGAGAATGATCTTACACAATTCCAGAACGGCAAGCTCATCATCTATGACAACAATTTTTTCTTGCATGGATAATTTTTGCATCCTCTTTAACCCTACCGCAACCCTGTCAAAGATACATAGAAAAAGGGCAAGCCATAAAAAGGGCTTGCCCCAAACCTACTGATTCTACGTAGTCTGAAGAAAAGTGCCTATTTACGCAGAGGCACTGAAAGTACCGGAATAGCCGACTTTCGGATCACTTTTTCTGTAGTACTGCCAAAAAGAACATGATCAAGGCCACTGCGCCCATGGGTACCCATCACAATAATATCGGCCTCAACGTTTTTCGCCTGTTGGATAATTTCTTCGTGTGGAACCCCAGAGATCACCAGAGTGCCATAGTTATCCGCTTCAGTTAAGTTGTCTGCACAGAACTCTTCCAGCATCTTCTTGGCGCTGGCTTCTATCTCTTTAGAGAGGGCGTCAAAGGACACATGTGGAACGTAGAATCCACGCAAATCCACTGGCTCACCAATGGTGTGGATAATCTCAAGACGTGCCCCAGCCGCTTTACAAAGAGCATACGCATACTCAAAAGCCTTATCGGAACATTCGGAAAAATCGGTGGCGAACAAAATGGTCTTAAAATTCTTCATAACATACCTCCTAAAGAGAAAAACAACTAATCACCAACCACGGCTAACTTTTTTAATACCAGCCTCAACTCTTCAAACTTAATTGGTTTATGCACAAAATCATACGCCCCCAGATTGGCGGACTCCAGATACATATCCACCTCGCCGTGGGCAGTCACCATTATAACATAGATCTCGGGGTATTTTGCTTTAATCTTCTTTAGCAAACCGATTCCATCTAACCCCGGCATCCGTATATCACTCAATACGAAGTCGACATGTTGGCATTGAAGTATTTCCAGCGCTTCGTATCCATCAGCAGCGCAATCCACCGTATAGCCTTCCCGTTCAAGCAACTTGCCTAAGGAGTGCCTGCTATTCTCCTCATCGTCAACCACCAGTATCGATTTTTTATTCTGCATGTTTTGGGCTCTAGCAATAGAGTATACATCAATCCGCACGAGTTTATTCTAACGGCCTAATGCGAGCATAGTTTCCATGATCTGAGAATAGCACCGGCTATGCTGAAGTCAAGATTGGGAAGGTTTCTTTAAATGTAGCTTACAACCCGCTGCATACACAGGTTTTACTCCTCGAGCATCTTCAGGTATTCGCGCGCTTCTTTGCCCAAACTGGTTTGATCTTCGCGGTTGGCAATTTCACGAAACTCTTCTCGTGCTCTATCGTTTTCCTCTTGTTTAAGCAGGGTTTGCGCGTACTCAAAGCGCGCAACATTATCCAAAGGATCTATCTCCAGCACACGCTCAAATACTTCCTGAGCAAGGGATAACTTCTCCATCTTTACGTAATTCTGTCCCAACAGGCGTAGCACTGTCAGATCGTCGGGAAACTGTTTAAGCGCTTCTTTATACGCCATTACCGCTTGGGTATATTCTCCCCCACGATGATATGCTACCCCTAAACCGGTCAATGCACGTACAGGATACCTGAATACCAGGTTATCTGCCGCCTTGCGAAAATAGGTTGCAGCTTCACCCCAGCGTTGCATATCCAAATATAGCGCAGCCAGATTGTTCTGGATGGAGGGGTCGTCAGATTTCAACTCTAGCGCTTTTAAATAATGGGTTTCAGCTTGCTCATATGCCGCCTTGTGCTGGTATGCCTGGGCGAGAAGGTTGTGTATATCAGGATTGCGCGGCTGCAAGCGTACCCCTTCGCGCAATTCCTGCAACGCACTGCTGTAGTCGCGCGTTGCCATATAGGATTGCCCCATATGATAGTGGGATTTTGCCATGTCCTCTTTAGAGGGCCCTGCAACAGCGCAACCAGAGATACAACAGATTACAACAAACAAAGTAAGCATTCTGAGCATGGTTCTCTCCAGTTCTTAGAGTTAATCCACCCCTTTAAATTCGGTGAGCAGCTGAAACTTACGATACCGATGGCGTATCTGCTCAATGTCCAGGGAGCGCATGCGCTCCAGGCTGAACGCTTCTACGTTAAACGATGCTAAAACACTGCCAAACACAATAGCCTGACGCACAGCTTCATCTGACACATTATTGGTACTGCTCAAGTACCCCATAAATCCGCCGGCAAATGAGTCTCCTGCTCCGGTGGGATCAAAGACCGACTCAAGCGGATATGCCGGAGCGGAAAACACACTATGCGCAGTAAACATAACTGAGCCGTATTCGCCTTGTTTCACCACCAGAGTAGTTGGCCCCATTGCAAGCACCTTATGCGCCGCTTTCACCACGTTGGGTTCCTGCGCCAGCTGGCGCACCTCCGCCTCATTGATCAGGAGAATGTCTACGTACTTCAAAGTATTGAGTAGCGCATCACGTTTCCCTTCAATCCAGAAATTCATACTATCGCACGCAACAATCTGTGGCCGTACTACCTGCGTTAGCACCTTTAACTGCAATTCCGGATCAATGTTGCCCAGAAACACATATTTGGCATCGCGGTAGTGCTCTGGTATCTGCGGGTCAAAATCAGTCAGCACATTCAGCTGAGTATCCAGCGTAGTAGCTTCGTTGAGATCAAAGCCATACGAACCCTTCCAGCGAAAGGTTTTACCTGAAGTGCGCGTTACTCCAGCGGTATTGACTCCACGTTGTTGCAGAAATTCAAGGTGTGCAGCAGGAAAATCCTCCCCCACTACGGCTACCAAATTGACGGAAGTAAAAAAACTAGCTGCAGCGGAAAAGTAGGTGGCCGAACCGCCCAACACTTCCTCAGCCTTGCCAAAGGGGGTTTCCACACTGTCAAACGCCACAGAACCAACGGCTAAAATACTCATGTCCGCCCTATTCCTTAAAATACTTGCCAATAATCAGGTCAAGCTTTGCGCGCGTTGCGGAGTTAAACCGGGCTGGAGAGGTCATAACACAGTGTTGCGCAGCATTGGTGCACGCGCAGATTCTAGCACCACTTATGTTCTCTACTGTTGCGGCAATAATCTTTTTTGCCATCTCAATATTTTCGTGCATAATCGCCACCACCGCTTCTACTGACACATCAGCGTGAGCCTCGTTCCAGCAGTCGTAGTCGGTAGCCAAAGCCACAGTGGCATAACATATCTCCGCCTCACGCGCCAGACGCGCTTCGGGAAGATTAGTCATGCCAATAATATCCACCCCCCAACTACGAAACAGATTAGATTCTGCACGGGTTGAAAAAGTAGGTCCTTCAATACAGATGTAGGTTCCCTCGGGGTGTACCGTCGCACCCACTTTTTTAGCTGCCACAGCCAAATTCTGTCTCAACTTGGAGCAAATGGGGTCGCCAAACTGCACATGCCCAACGATACCTGCACCAAAGAAGGTGTTGGCGCGCTTGCCGGTGGTGCGATCGATGAACTGATCTGGGAGGACAATATGTCCTGGGACGATCTCTTCCTGCATACTTCCAACGGCAGAAACTGAAATTATTTGCTCAACACCAAGCATCTTCATGCCGTAGATATTGGCGCGATACGGTACCTCAGAAGGGAGGTAGCGGTGTCCACGTCCATGGCGTGGGAGGAACACCAGCTTCACCTCACCCAGAGTACCCGTAATATATGCATCTGAGGGTTCACCAAAGGGAGTTTGGAGCCGCACCTCTTCAACATGCTGCAGCCCTTCTAGTTCGTACAAACCACTTCCGCCTATTACGCCTAGCACCGGTTGTGTCATCTACTCCGTCCTTTCAATACACTTGGTGTTGTGAGGTTGAGGTTCCAGCTTACCCTTAAGTTGGCCGCAGGCTGCCGAGATATCCTGCCCTTTACTTGCCCGACGGATAGCTACAATGTTGCGCTGCAGCAAAAAGCTCTGAAATGCGTTAATACTCTCCTCCGTAGGGCTTTTGTACCCAGAGCCTTCGTGCTCGTTGAACGGGATCAGGTTAACTTTTGCCTTCACCCCGTGGAGTAACGTCACCAGGCGGCGGGCATCTGCAATGGAATCGTTTAGATCACGGATGAGAATATATTCAAAGGTTATGCGGCGCTTACCGTGGAGAGGAAAATCACGACATGCCTGAAGAAGCTCGCGCAAAGGATAGCGTTTATTTACCGGCATCAGACGGCTACGCACTTCGTCGTTGGAAGCATTGAGGGAAACTGCAAGGTTTACGTTGATACGGCGCCCCAACTCCTCCATCTGCGGCACCAGTCCGCAGGTAGAAAGGGTTATTTTACGCGAGCTGTAGTCCATACCGGCGGGATCGTAGAAGATCTCAAGGGCGCGCACCATGTTATCCAAGTTATGCAGCGGCTCTCCCATCCCCATCACCACGATGTTATTGATATGGTGTTCGCGCCGCACCGCACATACCTGATTGACAATTTCTGCCGTGGTGAGGTTGCGTTTCAGCCCAAATGTTCCGGTGAGGCAAAAGTCGCACTGCATGGCACACCCCACCTGTGAAGAGATACACAGGGTGGAACGCCCGCTCTCCATGGGGATGAGGACAGTCTCGATGCTCTCATTATCCGCAAGGCGAAACAGGTATTTCCGCGTTCCATCGGTGCTAACCTCTTCAGCCTCCGGAGTCCAATCTGAAATGTACGCACGCTGTTCCAGTTCCGCACGCAGATCCTTGGATAAATCAGTCATCTGACTGAAGTCAGACACATTCTTTTTATACATCCAGCTCATCAACTGCTTGCTGCGAAAGCGCTCTTTACCCAGCCCAGCTAAAAAATCTATCAGGTCGGCGGATGTAAGGCCGCGTAAATCTACTTTTGTGTCACCCATTGCTATAATTTCACTATCTCATTGAAGTGGCAAAAACTGCACGGATATACCACTCAACAACACCGAAGCAGGCAATAAAAAGCCCCACGGATTGTATCCGAAGGGCCTTTAATCCTCAAGTACGATTGAGCTGACTGATTACAGCAGCTCCATACCGGAGAAGAAATATCCAAGCTCAAACGCTGCAGTTTCAGGCGCATCAGAGCCGTGGGTAGCATTTTCTCCTATGGAAGCGCCGAACTCACGGCGCAGAGTACCTTCAGCTGCCTCGGCAGGGTTGGTTGCACCCATCAGGTCGCGCCACTTCATGATTGCGTTCTCTGCTTCGAGAGCCATAACTATGCAGGGCCCACTACTCATAAAATCGGTGAGTTCGCCAAAAAAAGGACGCTCTTTGTGCACATAGTAAAACCCCTCAGCTTCAACTTTACTAAGATATACTTTCTTGAGCCCTAAAACTTTGAATCCTTCTGCATAGATGCGATCCAAGATTTTGCCTGCGTATCCAGCCGCAAAGGCGTCGGGCTTTATAATTGCAAATGTCTTTTCCATGTAGCGTGTTCCTTTCAATGATCAGTTTAAATGAAAAACAACAGATCCCGCCTGAAACGGAAAATAAAGTTTAAGCGCTTCAATCTCTAATACCGCACCTTCTGTACTGCATCAGGGAGTGGGCTTTTACCATTCCGGTGCGCAAAAGTCAATGCGCGTTTGCGCCGTACCCGACTCTAACCCCAGAAAGTAACCTGATTGCGCCCCATTTCAATAGAACGTTGCAATGCATTTTCTGCCCGCTCCAGAGTTTTCTCTAAGGACTGTTTATCTTCAACAGATACGGCACCGATACTTGCGCTCATAACGAAGGGAAGATCGAAGCAAGTTTCCTGGTGCAAGTTCTCTAACACCATATTGGCAACCTTAAGGGTTGATTTGCGGTCAGAGTTAGTCAGAAGGACAATAAAACGGCTTGCACCAACCTGCCCGATGAAATCTGAACGGCGCAGTGACAAAGCGATGTTGGCAATAACCTTGTTTATCATTTCGTCTGCAGCAGCTTCGCCATAAATAGCTTCAAAATGGGAATAGTAATCCACTTCAAGGCTCAAAATTGAAAAGATATTCTGGTAGCGCTGATAGCGGTGCCAATCACGGTTTAGCGCATCATAAAATGCTGCAGCACCAAGAACACTGCTGCGATTTCCGTCCGCAATAGAACTGCCCGCAGATAAGCTTAAATTAGCGCACTGGGTAGCACAAAAAGCGCTTTCAACTCCTGGAGCGGTGCCCACTATTCCCAGCAAATCGCCAGCATGAGTATAGATCGGGGTGCAGATGAAATCTACTTTCCCTAAGGAGCCTTCAAGATGGACACAGAACGTCTGTTCTTTCGTATCGGCAGGGAAACTAGCTACATTGGCTTGGAGGTAATCGCGCACTACAGATGCGCTGGATGGTTCCAGCTGCTGCCCACAAATCTCGGGCTTCAAACCGGCCTGGTCCAAGGTTTTTCCCTTAACCGCGGCGGCGGTAAAACCTGAAATACGTGCAGCTGCGCCGTTCCACACTTGTACAGTGGTTTCAACGTCTACAAAAAAAAATGCTGTCGGAAGTGCCTCAAGCATCGAAGCGTAAGCTTCAGTGTTCATTGTCTTTACTTTACCCATCTTTAATTCCCATCCCCATTCGTCATTTGTAATTACATTGTCACATCATTTTATAATTAGAATACAGATCACTAGGATTGTCAAACAGATTGTTGCAAAAATTCCACTACTTGCGCTAAAGCCGCGCCGCGATGACTTATGTTGTTTTTCTCTTTCATACTAAGCTGAGCCAGCGTTTTCTGCTGTTGCGGAAGCCAGAACAGCGGGTCATAGCCAAACCCGCCACTCCCTGCAGGCTCCAACAAAATTGTTCCGCGGAGCTCTCCTTCAAACAGATGACACTCCCCGTCGGGTGCGCACAACGCCATAACGCACACAAAAGCGGCAGATCGTTCAGATACAGGAACGCCCTGCAGGCATTCAAGCAGATAGCGATTGTTTTCTGCATCGGTGGCTTCGGCATGGGCAAAACGCGCCGAGTGTATCCCTGGGCGCCCCCCGAGAGCCTCAACAATCAAGCCAGAATCATCCGCTAAGCACAGCTTGCCACTTTGGATCGCAATAGCCTCAGCTTTCTTGCGCGCATTCTGTGCGAAGGTATTTCCATCTTCCTCCGCAGGGATCCATTCTGGATGCGCACCCAACCCCTCAACCTCCACGCCGGTATTTTGCAAGCGCGCTTTTATTTCACATAGCTTCCCCTGATTGGTAGTTGCTACAATCAACTGCATTATTCTATCTCCAGCGCTAGCTGTTGCAGTTTACTGATTTCAGCACACCCCTTGAGGGCAAGATTGCGCATGGAGTCAAGTTCTGCTCCACTGAATGGGCGTTTTTCTGCAGTGCCCTGAACTTCCACAAAATGCCCGGAGCCGGTTACCACAAAGTTCATATCTACATCAGCACATGAATCTTCAACATAGGCAAGATCAAGAAGAGAGATGCCGTCCACAACACCAGTACTGATTGCAGCTACGGAGCCAACTAGTGGGCTCTGCTTAAGTACACCCTGTTTAAGTAGAGAATTTACCGCTAGTTGCAGCGCTACATAAGCGCCGTTTATCGCTGCTGTGCGAGTACCACCATCAGCCTGGAGCACATCACAGTCGAGCTGGATGGTGCGTTCTCCCAAAAGATCAAAATCTATCACTGCACGCAACGCACGACCGATGAGGCGTTGAATCTCATGGGTACGTCCACCAACCTTCCCCTTAGTTGATTCGCGCATGTTGCGTGTATGGGTGGCACGGGGCAACATAGAGTATTCTGCTGTGACCCAACCACGCCCTTCCCCGCGCATAAATGGAGGCACCCTCTCCTCCACTGAGGCATTACATAACACTACAGTATTCCCTGCGCGTACCAGGGCAGAGCCTTCAGCATAGCAGGTAAATCCAGTTTTAAAACTCACAGGACGCAGTTGATCTGCCCTACGCCCATCATGACGTACATTCGGTTGCATTAAAATCTCCTATTGCCACTTAACCAGAGGCATTTTGCGGAATTGGGATTGGTTTGTTTAGACGTGACTCAGTCAATTTCAGCGCAATGGCTCCAGCTATCCATCAAATCCGCGCTGAACTATATGAAAACTGAGCTCACATGATTTCGAGGTTTTTGTGAAAATCCTGTACCCCTTTTAGTAACGCAGCAGCCAAACTCTGACGCTGTACTGCATCGGTGAGGTTCTCCACATCGTGTGCATTGCTTAAGTAGCCAAGCTCTACCAGTACTATAGGGATCTCACTGCGTGGTAGAGGCAACAACGTGGTGCTGCTCACTGCGTGTACCTTAAATCCAGCCTCACGCAGCGCACTTTTTAAGCGCAATGCCAGAGCCATGCTACTCCCCTGACTGAACGATGTAGGAGAATCCATCTCTGGGTTAGTACGTACGTATAGATGTATCCCCTCTTGCTCCGCGCTCAGAGCCGCCTGGGCGTGAAGCAGGAGCAGCAGGTCGACGGTATTTTCCCGTGCAACTTGCAGGCGTTCACTAGTGTGCAGAGTGTAATCTTCATTTCTGGTCAAATACACTGGGATTCCGAGTTGCATTTTTATATGACGCCGCAAATCGAGTGCGACATCCAAGACTACATCTTTTTCTTTAATCCCCTTGAGCCCCATCACGCCAACATCATCGCCACCGTGCGCTGGATCAATCACTATGCCACGTAGATTCTGACGATTGATGGAGAATTGCTTATGCAGCAGGAAGGAAAAAAACTGATCTTGATCAGTGGGCACTTCATCGATATTGTGGGTTATCCCCTTCAGATTGCGATAATAGATATTGTATGGAAGCTGATCTGCGAGTTGGTTCAACACTACCTGTTCTGCAATCCGAAGGCGTCCATCAATAAAGCGCGCGGGGCGATCAAGCATGACGTATCGCTGTCCGTACTTCATGTAGGGGCCGCCAGGATACAAGCTGGCCTTGCCTTGGGGCAGGTTTATGAAATAAAGATGTTGCGTTGAATGCCAATAGCCTGAAAGCCCTATGGCGGGGAGGAGATCGTCCAGCGCCAAGTATGCTGCACCGTCAACATTGTAAACCTCTTTAATCAAATGGGGACTGTGTCCCTGCCGAGACAATTCAACCTCCGCATTGACCTCCACGGTGGCGAAACAGATGAGTATAAAGAACATAGAACAGAGGAAACGCATGGTATCGATTCTCACCTCGGGGCAAGCCCGAGCTATAAAGAAGGGTTAGGATATGTGTACAAAAACTGCAATATAGCTAAACTGCAATATAGCTCTGCAGGAAACTCTAAATGAGCGCCTGCCCCTCAACGTTTTCATACTCAAACATCTTTAACAGGCGGGATGTAAGTTTTTGTTCCAGCTCTGCCTGCGCTTCACGTGTATCACTGACCCCTTTTATTTGTCCGCCAGCAATCATGCCGTGTCCGCCAGCAGTACCTAACCCGTCAAGCAAACCTCGGATAACCTTCCCGGCATAAATATCTTCACGGTCGGTACGTAACGAAAGCACTTCCCCTTTTTTGATACACCCAAGGCCCAAAACCAGCCCCACCCCCTCAGTGCGCAACAGAAAGTCGGCCATCTCTGCCACGATATCGGAGTGATCAATATTATACAGATTGAATATAAGGATATCGTTGTACGTGCGCGCCGTCCGCAACGCTTTATCAAAGCTTGCAAAGTAACTACGCGGCACTTTAGCTTGAGAGATCTCAAACAAAATCCTATTGTTGCTCAGGGATAAAAGCTCAAGATATGCGCGTCGGTCCGGAGCTACCCATTCCCGCCCGAGATCCTGCGTTTCGGAGCGGATAGCGTAGAACATCGCCGTTGCCAGCCTTGTGCTCAGACGGATCTCCTGCGCCTGCAAGTATTCAAACAAAATCGTGGCACAGGCACCGTAATCTGGACGCACATCATAGATCATATCTGCGGAGGGGAGTTCGTTGCGTATCGGGTGGTGGTCAATAATCACATCAAAACTGCATTCGGGACTGATGCTACTGTTCCCGGTCCCCGGCTGTGCATCAACCATACACACATGATCGAATTCAGTTGGATCCAGCTTTTCAATCTGTTCAATAGAGATCTCAACTTTTTCAATCAAGGTGCGGTTTTCACGCCGCCCGACCACTCCACCGCACGCAATCACGGTTTTGACCCCTCGCGCCATTTCAATTAAATAACTCAGCGCGTAGGCACTGGCAAGAGCATCCGGGTCCGGATTGTCGTGGGTGACAATCAGCACCGTATCCTCCGGTGCAATCCGCCTCAGTAACTCGGTACTGTATTCGCGGGAGCGATCTTCGTACATAATTCTGACACCTCCATGCGCGGTGCCCTGATGCACTCTCGCATCAGGGATTAAAACTGCACCTAGCGTATTGTGTAACGTAAAGCCTTCTACTTTACATCAAACCTGAGCACATTTCTACTATACGCGCGGATGAGCTCACTTTTTTTAAGCACCCCCTTAACCCTACGGGGAGAATACACGCTCACAACCGGTAAGGTTGAGATGTTCTTCCCCTGGAATAGCTCAAAAGCCTTTTCCAGGTTGTCATCAGGGGTGATGGTGACAACATCGCGCGTCATTATCTCTGAGGCAAGAACCAGATATGCCAACTCCCCCATCTCGCCAAGACAGTTCTTCAGATCGTGCATGGACAACATCCCAACCATCAGCTTATCTTTATCGTGCACTACAAAGTGGGGATATTCGCTCTCCTGCGCCATTGTAACCACCTGCTTCAATGGGAGACTTTGGCTGATGCTCTCAAAATCGGACTCCATGTAGCTAGCCACTTTCAGGGACCTGAGCAGATTGACATCGCGCCCGCGCACAATACGCACCCCTTTGCGCACTAGGCTGGTTTCGTATATGGAGATGCCGTACCCGGCCTGCACTACAGTCAGGCTTGCGATACATCCAACCATTAAAGGGAGAAT
>CAZDRL010000022.1:0-37725 GCA_964508035.1 uncultured Desulfuromonas sp. | reverse complement strand
TCCCTGGGGTCACCCCCGGTTCCCGTTAGGAACCATCCTGTCCTGCGGAGCCCGGACTTTCCTCCCGTTTTATCTCGCGGATAAAACCGGCGCTCGCCTGTGCTTCTTCGACCCTGCCAAGCATATAAAATATGGGTAACTATTCAAGCCCTATTTAAAGGTTGTATCAGCGATGGTGGCATCAACCTTTCCATCGCTGTGATAAATAGTTACACCCTTTGATTATACCTCTTCGATGTACAAAAGGCGATTACACTGTGGACAGGTGGAGATACTTTTGCTTTTAAGCATATTATTGAAAAACTGCGGCGGCAGGCGCATATGGCACCCGGTGCAAGTGTAACTTTTTGCTTCCACCAGGGCTACACTATTGAGGCGGCTCAAAACCAGTTCGTAGCGCTTACCCAGAGCTTCGGGAACTTGGGTAATGAGTTTGTCGCGCTTCGGGGTGTTTTTAGCATCGATTTGCTCCATCTCTGCTACCAGAGTTTTGATATCCTTGAGCTGACTTGCGCTCTCTTTGTTGAGCTCATCCAGTTCACTCTGTTTGTCATCTCTGTCTGCTTCAAGTTCAGTGCGCAAGTCAAGTTTAAGCTTCAGCGCCTCTTCGATGTCTTTAGTGTTCTTCTTCGCCGCGTCTACCTCTTTCAGGATCGCGAGGTATTCTTTCTGAGTTTTGACCTCGGGCAGCCGGTTTTCTGCCTTGGTGACGTTGTCCAGCTCCTGGGATAGGTCTTGGTTCAGGCTTGCGACGTCTTGCTGTACTTCGTCAATCTGCTCTTGGAATGCGCTTACTACCGCTTCTAGTTTTTCCGCCTGCGCGAGAAGTTTCTCCTTGCGCGCCAGAAGTTCGCTCCTCTTTTTGCGCGCCTCAAGAATTTTCTGGTCGAGCTCCTGCACGTCTATCAGCTGTTGCACTTCTTCCTTCACGTTGTCTCCTCCGTCGCATGGTTTGGGGGTATAAATTCAAGCTGTTCAGATAAAAGTAAATGGGTCCCGTTCGTTAGGGGCCGTGATTATTTCGGTAGTGTACCCGTGTTTGTCCAGTTCAGCTCTCAGGGTATGCTGAAGTCCAGTTGTGACAATGATCTCGGTGGCAAAGTGTCCAGCATCGATTACGTTGAGCCCCATCTCTGCTGCACTCTGCGCTTCGTGGTACTTAAGGTCTCCGGTTACCAAGGTGTCGGCACCGCTGAACTTTGCCGCATACATGGCGCCGCTACCGCTGCCGCTGCATACTGCAACCTTATGCACCTTGGCGTCACCGGTGCCCACCATGCGCAAGCCGCTACATCTGAGGCGCTCTTTGCAGATGTGAGCAAAGTTCTCCAGCGTGGTTGAGGCTGGAAGCGTACCGATCCGCCCTAGCCCTGCAGTGCCGCTCTGGTTGTGGAGTTCAAACAGATCGTAAGCCACCTCCTCGTACGGATGGGCTCTGCGCATCTGTTTCAGTACCTTGTTTACCTGGCGCTGCGGCACAATGGTTTCAACTCGGGTCTCCTCAACCTGCTCCACCTCTCCGGTACTGCCAATGAAAGGGTCGCTCCCTTGCTGGGGACGGAACTGGCCGCGCCCCTCGATGCTGAAGGCGCACTTGTCGTACTCACCGATATGTCCGGCGCCGCCACGAAACAGAGCTTCCATCACTTCTGCGGTATGGGAAGTTGGCACATACACCACAAGCTTAAAAAACTGTTCGCGCTGTGAGGGTTGGAGAATTTGGAGCTGTTGAAGTCTGAGGGTGGCGGCGAGCCAATCGTTGAGGCCGTTGGCGCAGCTGTCGAGATTTGTATGGGCGCACATAATGTTGATGTTGTGGCGCAAGGCGTAGGCGATACTGTTGCCCGTGGGGTCGGAAGTGCTGATCTGTTTAAGGGGCTTGAATATCAGAGGATGGTGGGTGAGGAGAAGTTGGCATTCTTGTGCGTGTGCGTGCTGCAGGTTGGCGAAGCTTGGATCGAGGGCAACCATGATGCGGTCAATGGTGCTGCCTGGTTCGCCCACCTGGAGTCCTACGTTATCCCACTCCTCTGCCAGGTCAGGCGGGTAGAGCTTATGCATAAGGCCGATAAAATTGTGCAGGTGCACAGAGTTGGTTTTCATCCTTGAATCACCGTGTTGTATGCTTCAGCAGGACAAAAAAAGAGAGTGCAGCTTGAAAAGATGCACTCTCGGTTCTGACTTTTTCTGTCCTGCATGTGTGTGGCTGCTTTAGCAGTCACACATAGAAAAAAAGGGGGGTCTAACTGCGTTCGAACCATATAACGCCTGTGAAAAATGGTGGGCCCACCAGGACTCGAACCTGGGACAGACCGGTTATGAGCCGGTGGCTCTGACCAACTGAGCTATAGGCCCGCAGATAAACTAAGGGATAGATAGTAAATGTTTCTTGCAGGAGATGTCAAACAAAAAAACCATCTGTAGTGCTCTTCTCTTAATTTGTGTGCGAGATTGTGCCTGCGCGAGCAAAAACACGCTGGTATTACCCCTGTTGATAGATTAAAGTTTTATATGTTCTGTCGCGCTGGCAGCGTCGTTCCCGAATGGGTCGCTGGCGGAAGAGAGATGATATGTCGCTGCAAGGAGGCTATATATGCAGACCACCCTCACTATTGTGTGTGAAAACAGTGTCGGACGTTCTATCCCTGCGGTGGGAGAACACGGCTTTGCGTGTCTGATAGAGCGTGGTGATACCAAGGTGCTGGTGGATAGTGGCCAGGGGCTTGGCATTGAGCGCAATGCACGGGTTTTGGGCAAAGATCTGCACTCTCTGGATGCGGTGGTGTTGAGCCATGGTCACTACGATCATGTAGGGGGTCTGGATCAAGTGCTTGCCCACACTGGAGCACTTGATGTGTTTGCCCACCCAGATATTTTTGTGCCGCGCTACTCCCGCTCACCGCATGCGCTGCGCTTTATCGGGATCCCACAGCGGCGTGAACTTCTTGAAACCCTCGGTGCCAGATTTTCCTGGACCCCAAGGTTTTGCGAAATCGCGCCGGGAATCCACGTAACTGGGCAGGTGCAGCGGCGCACCGCGTATGAGCAAGGCGCCCCTGAACTGGTGGTGCGGCAGCCTGACGGCACTTTTATTCCAGACCCTTTTAGCGACGATATGGGAGTTGTGGTAGAATGTGAAGGTGGCTTGGCGATAATACTGGGCTGTGCACACTCAGGGATGATCAATATCCTTCTTCAGGTGCGGGAGCATTTTCCGACACACAATATATGCGCGCTCTTGGGGGGGACCCACTTGGGACCAGCTACGCCACAACAATTTGACAGCACCATGCAGGATCTGGAGCAGTTCGATATTCAACATATCGGGGTATCTCATTGCACCGGACAGAATCGAGCGGCCCAGATCCGCGAGCGGATGGGACAGAAGTTTTTCTTTGGTTCTGTTGGGGCAGTACTGCAACTCTAGTGGGTGTTTAAGCTCACAACCAAGCAGGAGGAGGTTTGATATGCGTTATCTGTATACGATAGTGGTTGTTTCCTTAGTGATATTGCTAGCAGGGTGTGCGAGTCGCACCTCATCTCAGGTATATTCGCGCGATCAGGCGCAGCGTCAGATGTCGGTGTATTACGGCACCGTGCTGGTGGTGACGCCGGTGAAAATAGAGGGAACTCAGAGCGGAGCCGGTACCGTAGCTGGCGGGGTTATGGGTGGTATCGCGGCAAATACCATCGGTGGCGGGCATGGTCGCGCTTTGGCAACAGCAGCCGGAGCGATTGGCGGCGCCCTTGTAGGTACTGCGGTAGAAGAAGGGGTTACCAGGGTTGATGGATTGGAGCTCACGGTAGAGCTGGATAATGGTGAAATTGTTGCAGTGGTGCAGGCCGCCGATGTCCCTTTTTATGTGGGAGACAGGGTGCGTCTGGTGCGCAGTGCCGGAGGGATGATGCGCGTGCGCCAGTAAACAGTTAGTCCCCTGCTGTGTTGATAAGCACAGAATGGCTCTGAGGTTTAAACGGTTGCAAAATGATAGAGAACTCTGCATATTGGGTGACCGGATATTTTTAGCGTGTTTAATAGGCTTTACTCTGTGCGTGTTTTTGATCCCTTAGTGAGCCAGTTAACCAATGTGCAACCCATGAAAGGAGCTACTACATATGCTCACAATTACAGACGAGGCGAAAGCCGAATTGCAGAATGTTCTGGAGCAGAATCCTGGTAAATCTCTGCGCGTCGTTATGGCCGGCTTTGGCTGAGGCGGCCCATCTTTGGGGTTGACTCTGGATGAGTCAAGTGACGACGATACACAGCAGACGGTTAACGATATTAATGTGCTCCTAGATCCTCAGGTGGTACGTTTTGCCGACAACCAGGTGATCCACTTTGTTCAGGACGGGTTTACCATCACCTCCAAGGATGGTGGTGGATGTGGCTCGAGCTGTGGCGGGTGTGGTAGTTAAGCCATTCAGGCTTTGCTCCCCTTAAGCAGCTGCTACAATCTTAGATAGTAAAAAGGCGAACCCGTTATTTGGCGGGTTCGCCTTTTTTACGTATGCAGTGAAAAGCACCACTTAAGCTGGATGAAGTAGTAGCACAGCCTATTTCCAGCGCTCTAGATGCTGCTGAATGAATTCAACTATCTGTGCAAGGGTGTGTTTGCCTAACTCAGCTGCTGGAATGGGAGCACCGAAGTTAAAATGGATGGGGCGCTGCGGTTCAATCCGGCCGAAATCTTTGAGGCGCTTCCCATTGCCCCATGCATCGGTTTTCAGTGCTAGCGGAATTACTGGTACTCCAGCTTTTTGCGCCAGCTTCAGGCCGATAGAGTTGAACTGCTGCGGGTCGAACTCAGTGGTGCGCGTGGTTTGAGGGAATACCACAACGGAGACCCCGCTGTGCAAACGTTCCACTCCCTGACTGAGAACCGCTTTGAGGTCTTCGCGTGCGTTGGTGCGGTTAACTAGCACCGGATTGCGCGAGCGCATTACGTGTTTGAACAGAGGGTACTCCACCAGACTCTGTTTCACTACGAAGGTGACGCGTTTGTAGGGTGCAATCAGGGTGGGAAGGACAAAAGTCTCCAGGGTGCTCATATGGTTGGCAATAAACACGCATGGTTGTGGGTCGGTGACGAGATGTTCCATCCCGCAGATATCGAGCGTGCACCCTACTCGTTCTAGGGCTTTAACCACATCCAGGCTGCTTTTGGCCCAGTCGCCATCGGTGTACATCCCTTGGCGTGCCATATTGGTACTGCGTAACACCGTCCAGAACATCTGCAGGTAAAATGCAGGGGTAGGCAAAAAGGAGAGTATTTTGCTTCCAGCCTGAGCCGGAGTATGATATTCGCCATTGGTTACGGGTACGGTAAGCATAAAAATCCTCTGGAGCCCCATATTTGGTGCCATAGCCTGGCGCTATAGCATGCCAGCGCAACTGAGTGCAGACGCGCCAGGGGGCAGATAAAGAAAAATATTTTTGCCAAACTTTTTACCAAACATTATGTATATGTTTGGATTATAAGAATATTGGCGTACTTACGTCCAGCGCTTTCTACACGGATGATCCTTAGCGCTGGCGCAGCAATTGATGAGACCTCCCAACAATGATTCAGTCAATCGAGAAACAAAGAAAAGATACCATCGAGCACCTTACCGTGGCGCGTGTAGAGCAGGGCCTGCAGCGGTGCATCCCTGTTATGCTCGAATCAGGACCCAAGCACCGCGATGCTGCTGTGGCGCTGGTTCTCAGAGATTCAGCATATGGGAGGGAGCACAGTCCAGAACTGCTTATCATCCAACGCGCCCACTATCCTGATGATCCCTGGTCGGGGAACCTGAGTTTTCCGGGGGGGAAGATTGATCCTGATGACCGTGATGCCTACGCGGCGGCGGTGCGCGAAACCCACGAAGAGGTGGATATAAAACTGAACCCCGGGCACTTCTTGGGGCAATTGGACGATATCTATGCAGCGCGGGTGCAGGTGCGCGTGAGCGCGTTTGTGTTTAATGTCCCCTCCAGCTATAAGTGGGTACAGGGCAACTACGAGGTTCAGCGCCACTTCTGGGTGCCGTTGTCACACTTTTTGCGCCCGACCCACCATGCCATGCGTAGCATATGTTGGCATGGGGATAAATCAGATGTTCCCTCCTTTTTTATCGATCCCGATGCGCCGCCCCTGTGGGGGCTGACTTACCGCTTTGTGCGTCAGCTGTTACGCCACTGTGGGATCAAGCTAAAGCTGAAATAATATTTGTTACGTGAAATAGCGCGCCGCCAGTGCGGGAAAAGGGCGCCGCTTCATGCAGCCAGGCTGAATATCGGGGTGTTGTCTCAACCCGGGTTAATCTCATGTTGCTACGCAAATGTGGATTATCTGCGTTGTAACGAGACGGCGCGGGTGTGGTGTTTTTCATACCTCTCATGCTGACTTCTGCAGATATGCCGACCAGTGTAAGTTCTTGATAATATTAATTCTCTCACCGGTTTTACCCTCATTCTTACCTTTGTAGCTCTAAGATTATCTGCTAGTATATGCTATCCTGAGAATAGTGCAGGCCTCTACTGAAGGGCTTCGCATAAGGGGGAGGGGATATGTTGAAACGACTCAGCGTAGTTGTGGTGACGTTGGTGTGCCTGTGTGCTCCACCGCTGGAGGCGCGCGAACTCACGTTCGGGGTGCACCCGTTTTTGTCTGCGGTGGAACTACAGGCGCGCTTTAATCCTTTGCTCAAATATATCCAGGCTCGCATTGGTTGGTCTATTAAGCTTCAGATCAGTTCCAGTTATGCAGAGCTGGTAGAGAAGTGCGTCGCCGCAGAGGTCGATTTCGCTTTTATGGGACCATCATCGTATATCCAGGCGCGGCAACGCAATCCGCACCTGCAGCTGTTGGGGGTTGCGGAAAGTGAAATCCCAGGATTGGGAGGCGCGATTATTGTGCGCACCGACAGTCCGCTGCAACAGCTTGCAGAATTGAAACACAAACGCGTTGCTTTTGCTGCGCCCGACTCTACGATGGGGTTTCAGGTGCCGGCGTATCTGCTCGTGCAGCAGGGGGTATGTCTAGTAGATTTAGCCGCTTATTCCTTTGTTGGAAATCACCAAAATGTAGCCTACGCAGTTCTGGCAGGGCGTTTTGATGCTGGCGCAGTTAAATATGAAGTGTACGAAGAGATGCAGAATCAGGGGCTGCGCATTCTGCTTCGCCTCCCGGATGTTGTTGATCATCCCTTTGTTGCCACTCCTCGCCTCGAAGAGCACATGGTAGGGAGGATAAAGTCAGTTTTACAGCAGATGCATAATAACGAAGAAGGCAAAAAAATATTAACAAAATTGCGTGCAGATATGGTGAAAATCGCTCCAAGCCACGATGCGGACTTTGCCAGTTTACGCACCTATGTTCAACATGGTTACGAATGTCTGAGGAGTGCCGGTGAAAAGTAGCACGCGCAACAACTCCACACGTTTGCGTACCTACAAAAAAGTGCAGGCGGTGATGGCTCTTGCCGTGCTGGGGCTTTTAGTATGTGGCATGTTGTTTATCAGCCATGAACGGGAGCAACTCCTGTACGATTCCATGAGCCACTCCTTTAAAACGGAACAGAACCTCCTCGCGACTCTACTTGCCGAACCCCTGCTTCGCTCCGACTATGTCCAGATCCGCACCGCCTTGCAAGGCTTTTTTGAGCGCCATAGTGGCTATGAAGAGCTGATCTTGCGTGCCCCCAACGGCTTTGAAATTTTCCACGCTGCGCGTCCGCAGGGCAAACAAACATACACATGGGAAGCTGAAGTTGAGATTGGGGGACCAGATAAAAAGTCGCATACTCTGGTGTTGAAGAAAAGTACTGCTGCTTCTGCCCTGATGTGGGGCAACAACGGCTGGGTCGGCATTGCGCTGGTCTTTGTGTTTGTCGCGGTGTTTGGGCGGCTGCTGTGGGTGGTGGTACGCTCCATGGGGCTCGACCCTTTAAGTGGAGAGATGGAACTTCAGCAGCGTTCATATCGGAGTATCTTTGACAACTGTCCCGATGGCATTGTGGTACGCGATTGTGCCGGCAAGGTTATCTTAGCCAATAAACCCTTTCTGCACATGCTGGGTTACTCCCTTGACGACTTTCTGAACGCACGGTTTGAACTGCTGTGTGATACAGCGAATTGCACGAACTTCGATACCGTCCTTGCCGGAAATACTCTGGTGTTTGAGTGTGAACAGCGCACCCGTAGTGGCGACAGGGTACCGGTGGAAGTTCACAGTACGCGCATCACTTTTGCGGGTGAAAATGCGGTGCTGAGTGCAGTGCGTGACATCACCCAGCGGCGCGAAAAAGAGTGGCATTTGCGCCATCTTTCGTTGGTGGTGGAGAATAACACCGAGGGGGTGTTGGTAACAGATGCGGATGGAGATATTCTCGCAGTAAACCGCGCCTTCACAAAGATTAGTGGCTATACCGAAAAAGAGGTGTTGGGCAAGAATGCACGCATCCTGCAGTCTGGGTTGCATGATGCAGATTTTTACACAAAAATGTGGGAAGAACTGCTGGAACACGGCGTATGGCAGGGAGAGATCTGGAACCGGAGCAAGATTGGCAAAATCTACCCGGAGTGGCTTACCATCCGCCGCCTCGAAGGGGAACAGGAGCACTCACAACGCTATGTTGCAATTTTCACCGACCTGAGCACCCAAAAGGCGCAGGAAGAAAAACTGCTGCAGATGACCCAGACCGACCTTCTAACTGGACTTCCAAATCAGGTGTTATTCCGCGACCGCCTGAAGCAGGCTCTTCTCTACCAAGAGAATGAACGTGAAGAACACCAGAGCCTCCTTGCAGTTATGACCATCGGGCTGGATAATTTTAAAAAGATTAATGACAGCCTTGGGCATGGTGCCGGAGACCGCGTGGTGGTGGAAATCTCAAAGCGCTTGCGTGCGTGTGTGCAAGAGGCAGACACCCTTTCACGCCTGCGCGGAGACGAATTCGCCCTTTTGCTGCGTGAGGTTGGGGATAAGCATGCCCTGCGTAATGTAGCAGAACAATTGTTGAGTGCGATGCGTGAACCTCTGCATATAGAGGGGGTGGATCTGTTTATGACCGGGAGTATCGGCATCTCCATGTGTCCGCAGGATGGATCTGATTGCGAAAGGTTGATGCAGCAGTCGGACATCGCCATGCATCAGGCTAAAGAACGGGGGCGAGATCGCTACTGTTTCTTCTCTACCGACTTTTCAGCCGAGATTACCGAAGATCTGAAGCTCGAAGCGCTGTTGCACCACGCAGTGTCGAAAAATGAGCTGTTGTTATACTATCAACCGCAGGTGGAAATTACTTCGGGAACCATTGTGGGTGCAGAAGCCTTGCTGCGCTGGAATTCGCCTGAGTTAGGCTGGGTGGAGCCGAACCGTATGATCCCAGTGGCTGAGGAGAGTGGACTTATCATCCCTATTGGTACCTGGGTTATGGAGCAGGCGGCAGCGCTTGTTCAACGTTATCACGCTAAGCATCAACGCTGGCTGTATATTGCGGTGAATGTATCCGCCAAGCAGTTTATGGAAGATGATTTTGTCGAGATTGTAGCCGCCATCATTGAGCGCTATGCCATCCCGGCACCGTGTCTCGAACTTGAATTGACCGAAAGTTTGATGTTGCGGGAGGTGGAACAGGCGATAAAACGGATGAATGAATTGCGCACCATCGGAGTGGGGTTGGCGCTGGATGATTTTGGTACTGGCTACACCTCCCTTGCGTATTTGAAGCGCTTTCCGGTAGATAAAATCAAGCTCGACCGCGCATTTGTAACCGACATCCATCAAAGCCGCAGCGATGCTGCACTGGCCCAGTCTCTGGTTGCCTTTACCCGGGTTATGGGGTTCCAGCTCGTCGCGGAGGGGATCGAATACCAGGTGCAGGCAGAATGTTTGCAGCAGATGGGATTCAGGTTTGCGCAGGGATATCTGTATTCTAAACCCAAACCTGAGGAGGAGTTTCTTGCTCTTCTTAATGTGCAGATAGAATCGCTACCTGCGCCGCGCTAGCGTGCCCCTCTCCTCTTGCCAGTTAAAGCCTCCCTTTTGCCCTTTACAGTAGGGGTAAAGCACCGTAGTATTGGCTCTTTTCTGCTTTTCTCAGCATGTTGCCCCTTTTTTAACGGGGTAGCATCTACCAGCAACAGGCGGTACTCCCATGCTTCGCTACATGCGTCAACACACCCTCGCGCTCCTGACCCGTTTTTCCGTCAGTGAAAACACCTTTATGGTTACCCTGGCTTTCCTCATTGGGGTTCTGGCAGGGGTGTGCAATTTTTTGTTTCGACGCGCTATAGAGTTTTTTCACTGGATCGTGATGGAACAGGGGTTGACGCTGTTCAATATTTCCTTTGAGCATTGGAGCGCGAGCCGGTTTCTGGTGGTACTGTTCCCGCTTGCGGGGGCGCTGTTGTTGATCCCGTTCTGGATCTTTTTTGCTAAAGATATGAAGTTCGGATTTTCCTCTTTTTTGGCGCAAGTGAACCTGCACGGGGCGAAAATTCCCGGGCGCACCATTATCACCCGCGGATTAGCAAGTGCCATCACCCTCGGGACCGGCGGTAGTGCAGGACAGGAGGGTCCCATTGCCCAGATCGGGGGCGCAGTAGGGAGCAAGTTTGGCCAGGGATTCAAGGTGAGTGGCAACCGCCTGAAAGTGCTGGTAGCGTGCGGAGTTGCCGGCGGAGTGGCTGCGACATTTAACGCCCCTATTGCTGGGGTGTTTTTTGCGCACGAAATTGTGCTGTTGGCGTCGTTTGAACTCTCCAGCTTCACCTATATTGTTATTGCCAGTGGCATGAGCACTGTGGTGTCACGCGCACTCTTAGGCAATGAGGTGGTGTTCAGTGTGCCGCCGTATCTGGCGGGGTCGCTGTGGCAACTGCTGTTGTACGCCCTCCTCGGAGTAGTGATCGGGGTACTGGCGTCAGGCTTTATCACAATGCACATGCAGGTTAAGACCTGGTTCGATAAAGTGCGCCTCCCCCGTCTTACCAAGCCAATTATCGGTGGTTTTCTGGTAGGGGTTATCGGCATCGCCATGCCGCAGGTGTTCGGTAACGGCTACGAATTCATGGATCAGTTTCTCCATGGTGAGGGTACTATCGTGCTGCTCCTGGCGCTGATTCTGTTCAAAGCACTGGCAACCTCCATCACTATTGGCTCAGGTTTGCCGGGGGGGATGTTTGCCCCAGTGCTATATTTGGGCGCAGTTACCGGCGGCGGTTTCGGCAAGATTGCCGCCATCTTATTCCCTGCACTTGCTATCCAACCTGGAGCTTTCGCGCTCATAGGGATGGGGGCATTCCTCTCTGCCGCAACCCATGCTCCTATGACCGCAATATTTATGCTGTGGGAGATCACCTCTTCGTATGAGGTTATCGTTCCCATCATGCTCGCGTGTGTCATCGGTACCACCATCTGTCGCCATTTCCAAAAAGACAGCATCGATACCATTGAGCTTTCCCGCGCCGGTATTGATCTCGCGGCAGGGAAGGAACTCAACATCATGAAATCGATCAAGGTTGGCGAGGTGATGGTGAAAGAAACTGAGACCATTCCAGAATGGATGACGCTGCGGCAGTTTGCCGAGTTTATCTCCCATACGCGCCACACGAACTTCCCCCTTATTAATGCCCAAGGGGAGCTGAGCGGAATCATCTCGGTGCAGGATTTCCTCGGGGTGGTGTTCGAGAAGGCTCTGCTTGATTTGGTAATAGTAAAGGAGCTTGCCACCACAGATGTGACCACCGTATATGCGTGGGAGAATCTGCACGAGGCGATGCGTAAAATCGGCTATCGCAATATTGAGCAACTGCCGGTGGTAGCGCAGAACAACGATAAAAAACTTATTGGGCTGATTTCGCGCCGCGATATGGTGTCGGCGTATAATCGCGCCCTAATGGCGCGCACCTTGGAGGAAGAACATGTCTGAAACCACCCCCACCCTCAATCCGCAGCAACGTGAAGCGGTTGAATATGGTGATGGTGCAATGTTGATCTTAGCCGGAGCTGGATCAGGCAAGACCAGTACCCTCACTCAGCGCGTGGTGCACCTGATCAACACACGGGGAGTTCCGCCGTGGCGGATCCTTGCGGTGACCTTCACCAACAAGGCTGCGGCGGAAATGCGTACCCGTATCGAAGCGAGTCTAGAGGGGAGCGAATCACCGTGGATCTCCACCTTCCACTCTGCATGTGTGCGTATCTTGCGCCGCGAAATAGGGGTGCTGGAAGGGTTCAGCAGCTCGTTTACCATATATGACGATCAGGATCAGGAGCGTCTGCTGAAGCTGGTGCTCAAGGAGCTGGGGATCAGCGATAAAGAGTTGAAACCGCGTGCCGCTGCGGGGGCGATTGATGCCGCCAAAAACAAGGGGCAGCTGCCAGAGAATTACCCGCAACACACCCCACAACAACGCCTGATAGCGCGTATCTACACCGAGTATCAGGAGCGTCTGCGCCGCGCAAATGCCCTCGATTTCGGCGATCTGCTGCTGCAGTGTGTGCGGGTGTTTGACACAGCTCCTGCGGTGTTGCAGAACTATGCCGCGCGCTTTTTGCACGTTTTGGTGGATGAATTTCAGGATACCAATATCGTGCAATACCGTTTGATGCAGATGCTCTCCTCCGTGCACGGAAATTTGTGTGTGGTGGGGGATGATGACCAGTCGATCTACCGCTGGCGTGGAGCCGAGGTGGGGAATATCCTCGGATTTGAAGGGGAATACAGCGGGTGCAAAACCATCCGCCTGGAGCAGAACTATCGGTCCACCGCGGTGATTCTAGAGGCAGCTGGGCAGGTGGTGGCGAATAATGTCGGGCGCAAAGGGAAAACCCTCTGGACCGAAAAAGATGGGGGGGATCTTATCAGCTGCGCTGAGCTGGACGACGATCTGGAGGAGGCACGCCACATTGTGGCATGTGTGCGGCGTGAAAGCGACGCAGGGCGCAAGCTCGGAGATATCGCACTCCTGTATCGCACCAATGCACAGTCACGTGTGTTGGAAGAAACCCTGATGCGCGAACAACTCCCCTATGTGATGTTTGGGGGCACACGTTTCTTCGCACGGATGGAGATTAAGGATATTCTTGCATATTTGCGCGTGCTGGTGAATCCAGCGGATTCAGTGGCGGCGCGACGCATTGTTAATGTGCCGGCGCGCGGCATTGGCGCTGCAACAGTGGCCAGAATTGGTGCACTCGAAGCAGATGCAGGGGGATTTTATCCCGCTTGTCGTAGCGCATTAAGCCAGAATATCCTCTCGGGAGCGGCGGCAAATCGAGTGGAGCGCTTCGTCGCTCTGATGGAAGATTTTCGCGCCCGTCTTGAAGAAACACCCTACCCGCAACTGACAGCCGAGCTTATTCAGGAAAGTGGCTATGCGCAGATGCTCAAGAGCGACAATACCCAGGAAAGCCGGGATCGGATGGATAACCTCGATCAGCTCCTTGCGGGGATGGAGGAGCGCAGTGGTAACGCGCAGGATCTGCATGAATACCTGGAGCAGATCGCCCTGGTTACCGACCTCGATACCAAAGAGATGCAGAGCGAACGGATCACCCTGATGACCCTCCACGCAGCGAAGGGATTGGAATTTCCGGTGGTGTTCATGACCGGGATGGAGGAGGGGATCTTCCCTGGGGAGCGTGCCGGTGACAGTGGGGAACAACTGGAGGAGGAGCGCCGTCTGTGTTACGTGGGGATGACGCGCGCGCGTGAAAAACTTTATCTAACAAATGCACGGCGGCGGCGGGTGTATGGAAGTTATCAGTTCAACCGCGCCAGCCGCTTTTTAGCAGAGATCCCCTCCCACCTGGTGGAACGCTCAGGTTCAGGTGTAAACACCAGCGCTGCAGCAACTCAAAGCCCTGCTGCAACCCACAACCTTGCTTCGTTGTTTGCCCAGTTGCCCACAGATTCAAGTGGCGCAGAAGCTCAGGCACATCCTCCGGCGCCTCCCTCTGTGGCGGCGGAGCCTGTGATTGAAGTGGAACCGGGTGCCCCGCGTGAGCGTGGTTTGCGTATCGGTTCCAGGGTTGAGCACGCCCGCTTTGGGGTTGGCACCGTGCGTCGCATAGAGGGGGCGGGAGATAAACAAAAGGTGATAGTGTATTTCAACCGCTTTGGGCCCAAACGGTTGCTGCTCAAGTTTGCCGGGTTAGAGATACTGTGAGGGGTGGAGGAGTTGTTGCCAGAAATCCAGCGAGATTGATTGTCAGATAGGGGCGCCCAAGCGGCCGCCCCCCTACACTTCTCTCCTGTACTTATTTGTGGCGGTGGATCTGTTGCGGCAGGAAAATTTACCGCCTTACGCCGGCGGTAACACCTCTTCTAATACCGCAAAATATTCCTCCAGATCAAGTGCGTGCATATCTGCCATATGGGGGATACGGAAGGTCTCATTCTTGATCTTCCCATAGCCGTTATCCATGGCGTAGCCTCGCGCGCCCAGGGTTTTTTTTGTTTTATCCAGATCTACCCCGCGCGTATTGCGGATGCAGGTCAGGGTCATGGAGGCGTAGCCTTCAGCGGCAAAGAGTTCAAAGCCCTGCGTGCGTGCCCAGGCGCGGGTCATTGCGGCCATCTGCGCATGGCGTTCGTAGCGCTTTTGCAACCCTTCGGTAAACATCTTCTTCAGCTGTGCATCCATGCCGTAGACCAGGCTGATGCACGGAGTGCTGGGGGTGTTGTGCTTCAGATCGTTCTTCTCAAACTCCTCGAAGTCAAAATAGTAGCCCCGGTTTGGCGTGGATTTAGCTTTCTCCAGCGCCTTGCGCGATACCGCACATACGGCAAGCCCAGGCGGAAGCCCAAACGCTTTTTGCACCCCGGCAAGACACACATCCATCCCCAGGGCGCTGAAGTCGATGGGAACCGCACTCATAGAGGAGACTGTATCCACAATAAAGCTCACATCCGGATACTTCTTCATCACCTCGGCGATACTTGCCAGCGGTGACATCACCCCAGTGGAGGTCTCATTGTGGACTAGAGTCATAGCATCGTACTTGCCCGAAGAGAGCGCAGCATCCACTAGTTCTGGGGTGATGGGCTGCCCCCACTCTGCAGAAAAAAGATCCGCCTCAAGCCCACAGCGTTTGGTGACATCGTGCCATTTGGTACTGAATGCGCCGTTGCCAAAGTTGGCGCAACGTTTTTGCACCAGATTGCGCACCGCTCCCTCCATAATGCCGAAGGCACTCGAAGTGGAGAGGAATACCGGTTCTTCCGTATGGAGCAGGCTCTGGAGTTGAGTGGTGACACTGGCGTGGAGTTCAGCGTATTCAGGCATGCGGTGCCCTATCATCGGGCTACACATGGCGGCGAAAACATCGGCACTGACTTCAACCGGGCCGGGAATGAAGAGTTTCTTTTTCATCTGCTTTGATCCTTTCGCACATTTGCGTACTGGGGTAAGAGGCTGTTCTATAATGATTTTGCTGATGTAGCACGCAGTATATCCGCTGTCAAGCGGTGCTCAAGCCCCTATTCTACCCCCGCACGGTGCAGGAGACGAGAAGTAAAAATAATTGTGGAACTAACCCTTGACATTGCGTCGTGGCTGATTATATTGTCCACTGTTGTTAGCACTCGTCAAAATAGAGTGCTAACAGGATTTAGCTTTAATCTACGGCAAGTATGCCGAGAATCCAACCAATATAATCAAGAGGGAGAGAAAAACAATGAACATCAAACCATTGCATGACCGTATCATCGTAAAGTGTGTAGAGGAAGAGACCAAGACCGCAGGTGGCATCATCATCCCCGACACCGCTTCCAAAGAGAAGCCCCAGCAGGGTGTAGTTTTAGCAGTTGGCCCCGGCAAAGTAACCAGTGAGGGCAAGGTTCTGTCCATGATGGTGAAAAAAGATGACAAGGTTCTGTTTGGCAAGTATGCCGGTACCGATATCAAGATCGACGGCGAAGACTACCTCATAATGCGTGAGGAAGATGTTCTCGGGATCGTTGAGTAGGTCTGATCCCTTAAGGTCGATACTATTCCAGCAACGAAGTTCAACCACTTATATCATTTAGATAATTATACGAAAGAGGAGTTTAGATATGGCTGCAAAAGAAATTAAGTTTTCCGAAAATGCCCGCGCCGAGATTCTGGCTGGAGTTAACAAGCTCGCCAATACCGTAAAAGTAACCTTGGGTCCCAAGGGGCGCAACGTTGTAATTGATAAATCATATGGCGCACCGCTGATCACTAAAGATGGTGTTACCGTAGCGCGTGAGATTGAGCTCGAAAACAAGTTTGAGAACATGGGCGCCCAGCTGGTAAAAGAGGTTGCTTCTAAAACTTCTGATATCGCCGGTGACGGTACTACCACTGCAACCGTTCTGGCGCAGGCTATTTACCGCGAAGGGATTAAGCTGGTTAGTGCCGGACATAACCCCATGGAGATCAAGCGTGGCATCGACAAGGCGGTAGCAGCTGCGGTTGAGGCGATGCGTGAACTCTCCAAGCCGATCTCTGATCACAAAGAAATTGCTCAGGTTGGTACCATCTCTGCGAATAGCGATGAGACTATCGGCAACATCCTTGCTGAAGCGATGGATAAGGTAGGTAAAGAGGGAGTTATCACCGTAGAGGAAGCGAAGTCGATGGAAACTTCCCTCGAAACGGTAGAAGGGATGCAGTTCGACCGCGGCTATCTGTCCCCCTACTTCGTTACTGATTCCGAGCGCATGACTGCGGAGATGGATGATCCTATGATCCTCATCACCGATAAGAAAATCTCTGCAATGCGTGATCTGCTCCCAATTCTGGAGCCCATTGCAAAGCAGGGGCGTCCTCTGATGATTATTTCAGAAGATCTCGACGGTGAAGCGCTGGCTACCCTGGTAGTAAACAAACTGCGCGGTTCCCTGAACGTATGTGCCGTTAAGGCCCCTGGCTTTGGCGACCGCCGCAAAGCAATGCTTGAAGATATTGCGATCCTTACCGGTGGCCAGGTGATCTCCGAAGAGCTCGGGTTCACCCTCGAAAATGCTACCCTGGATATGCTCGGAACAGCAAAGCGCGTGGTAGTGGACAAAGACAACACCACTATCGTAGACGGTGCCGGTACTGACGAAGATATTCAGAATCGTGTGAAAACTATCCGCGCCCAGATCGAAGATACCAGCAGCGAGTACGATCGTGAGAAACTGCAGGAGCGTCTCGCAAAGCTTGTAGGTGGTGTTGCCGTGGTTAAGGTGGGTGCTTCCACTGAAACCGAAATGAAAGAGCGCAAGGCCCGTGTTGAAGACGCTCTGCATGCTACCCGTGCAGCGGTAGCTGAAGGCGTTGTTCCTGGTGGTGGTGTAGCTCTGCTGCGTTGTCTCAAGGCCGTTGAAGAGCTTGAGGTAAGTGGGGAGCAGATTTTCGGGGTGCAGATTGTAAAGCGCGCGCTCGAAGAGCCCCTGCGTCAGATCGCGTGCAACGCTGGTCTCGAAGGTTCCATCGTAGTCAACCAGGTTCTGGCGCACGAAGGTGCTTACGGTCTGAACGCTGCAACTGAAGAGTATGAAGACCTGCTCGAAGCAGGAGTTCTCGATCCTACCAAGGTTACCCGCAGTGCTCTGCAGAACGCTGCCTCTGTAGCCGGTCTGATGTTGACCACAGAAGCGTGTATCGCTGATGTCCCTGAAGCCAACGATGCCGTGCCGGCAATGCCTGGCGGCATGGGCGGAATGGGTGGCATGGGCGGCATGATGTAGTGCGACGAGAGAGTCGCGCAGGAAGCTAGCCTGCTCAGGTACTACGTTAGTAGCGGGGGGCATTATGCCCCCCGCAAAAACTAACCGCGGGGCTCAAATATGAGTCGCGAGAACCCTGACAAACTAGCATATCCCGGTATCCGGGCTTTTATTGCCCGGACCCGATGATCACTCAAATGAGTGATAAATTATATGGGGATGTGGCAATAAAACCAATATCCCCCAAATGAGAAGGGGTATCTTTGCAACTTGATTTTTACTATCAAGAAGTAGCAAAAACCCCTCATAATGGAAACGACGAGCAAGTCTCGTTGATATCCATCAAACAAAGAGTGGGCATAACTGCTGCAACGCAAAGAGACCCACTAAAAACAGGTGTCACTCTTAATCCGAATGCTCTCGGATTAAGAAGGTCATTCCTGCCAAATGTGCAGATGGTGGCAAAGAAGCGACCATCTCCTCTCAAATCATGGGATATTCTCTATAGCTCTTATTATCTTAAGCTATAGCGCGGAGACTCATGGACTTATGCTAGCAGCTAGCAAAGCCTGCCGGCGTAAGCCAATTCTTGCATTGTCTCAACCAGCAACATCGGTAGCGAGACCAGTTGTCCGACCAACTGTAGCCTAAGGTTAGTGCGTCACCGGTAACGGTGAGGTGCGAAGCAACTTGACAATGTACCCCTGCATCCGCAGTTCCTGACAGTCGTGAGACATCAGGAAGATACTACCAGCGACACGGTGGTTGAGGGGCTAGGCTGGATGGTATGGTTAACACAAGTGAACTGCTGATAAACACCGTCAACCGCACGGAGCCAAATGTCGCTGACAGGCTTCAACCAAAAGGTATGTGGCAGGTCTACCCTCTTACATCTAGGGTAGCGTCGGCATAACTGTCATCGGTGGATAGGCAGAACCTAACCCATTCATGTGTAAAAATTGGAACTCGGTAAGCCCGTTGTTTTGCCCCAAAGGGCAGGAAAGCCGTAAGGCAATCTGTTAAGACAGCGGGTAAAGGATGCCGGAAAAAGCGAACGCCCGGTTGTAATGATCGGAATAAGAGCAGTTGCTCCAATCCGAAAGGATGCAGACTTCCGGCAGGTCTTTATGCGTGTGAATACGTGTAAAGCTCTCAAAAATCGGATCGGCTTAAATCGATCCCAAATCAGAACCCCCGAAGGGAAGAGAAACACATCTTTCCTTCGGGGGAGACGTGCGTCTTTTGTCCTAGGGTGTTCCAACACAGGAGGACAGCAAGATGAGCACAGAAAAACAGATGCCTGCGTCTTCCCATTTTCCAGACAACTGGCATGCCATCAACTGGTATCTGGTTCAAAGGAAAGTGAGAGGGCTACAGGTCAGGATCACTCAGGCGACCAAAAAGGGTCAATGGAGACGAGTTACACAACTCCAAAGATTATTGACCCGCTCGTTTGCTGCCAGAGCATTGGCAATCAGACGAGTCACCGAAAACCGGGGCAAGAAAACGCCCGGAGTAGATGGGGAATTGTGGAGCACCCCAGGCTCCAAATGGAAAGCCATAGAACGGCTTAAAAGGACTGGATATCGTCCTAAGCCGTTACGTCGGGTTTATATTCCAAAGTCAAACGGCAAAAGTCGTCCATTGGGAATTCCGACGATGTTGGATAGAGCTATGCAGGCGCTTTACCTGCTGGCTCTGGAACCGGTCTCAGAAACAACCGCAGACCGGAACAGCTATGGCTTCCGCCCACAGCGCAGCACGGCGGACGCGATTGAGCAATGCTTTATAAATCTCAGCCGCAAAAACTCAGCCGAGTGGGTATTGGAAGGCGATATCAAGGGATGCTTCGACAATATCAGTCACGACTGGCTGCTTGCCAATATACCATTGGACAAGCAAGTACTCAGAAAATGGCTGAAAGCGGGTTACATGGAGTCAAACCGCTTGAATCCGACAGATGCCGGGACTCCTCAGGGAGGTATTATCTCGCCGGTGTTGGCAAACCTTGCTCTTGATGGATTGGAAGGTGTGCTCGAGGAACATTTCGGGAAGAAAAACACCAAGAAAAGCTACAAGACCAAGATCAACTATGTACGTTACGCAGATGACTTCATTATTACTGGCATCTCAAAAGAGCTGCTGGAAAAAGAAGTCAAACCCCTCGTTGAAGCCTTTATGGCAGAGCGCGGGTTGCAACTTTCACCTGAAAAAACGGTGATAACGCATATCTCTGACGGGTTCGACTTTCTTGGTCAAAATAACCGTAAGTACAACGGCAAAATGCTTATCAAGCCAAGCCGGAATAACATGCGGAATCTTTTGACCAAAGTGCGGGACGTGATTAAACGGAATCCGACGATTCCTGCAGATGTTTTGATAAGACAGCTCAATCCTATTTTGAGAGGATGGGCTAATTATCATTGTCATGTGGTAGCCAAGGAAACTTATAATTACGTCGACTATCGTGTCTGGAAAATGCTCTGGCAATGGTGCCGACGGCGACATTCTAACCGCCGCAAACGCTGGATTAAAGAGAAATACTTTGAAAAAGCAGGCAATCGAAGTTGGACGTTCCAGAGTGTCGCGAAAGATGGCGAGAAACATACGCTGATTTACACAAACGACACGCCCATAAAGCGGCATACTAAGATTAAATCCGAAGCGAATCTATACGATCCGCAATGGGAGATTTATTTCGAAAACCGGCTAGAGCGGCTTTGGAAAGACTCTTATGTGGTCAGAAGAAAGCTTTGGACGGAGCAGGACAAGCGTTGCTTGGTCTGTCACCATCTTATCAACCAAGGAACAGGGGGTGATATTCACCATCTGGTTCCGCGTGTTGATGGGGGAAGTGATAAACGCTCCAACTTGGTATTGTTGCACCCCACCTGCCATACGCAGCTACATGCTGTCGGTTTAAAGGTGAGGAAGCCGGTTCGGTCATAGACCGGGCTTATAAAGGCTTGAGCCGTATGCGGGGAAACTCGCACGTACGGTTCTGAGGGGAGGGGAAACCAGCAATGGTTTCTCCTTACCCGACGTGCGACGAGAGAGTCGCGCAGGAAGCTAGCCTGCTCAGGTACTACGTTAGTAGCGGGGGGCATTATGCCCCCCGCAAAAACTAACCGCGGGGCTCAAATATGAGTCGCGAGAACCCTGACAAACTAGCATATCCCGGTATCCGGGCTTTTATTGCCCGGACCCGATGATCACTCAAATGAGTGATAAATTATATGGGGATGTGGCAATAAAACCAATATCCCCCAAATGAGAAGGGGTATCTTTGCAACTTGATTTTTACTATCAAGAAGTAGCAAAAACCCCTCATAATGGAAACGACGAGCAAGTCTCGTTGATATCCATCAAACAAAGAGTGGGCATAACTGCTGCAACGCAAAGAGACCCACTAAAAACAGGTGTCACTCTTAATCCGAATGCTCTCGGATTAAGAAGGTCATTCCTGCCAAATGTGCAGATGGTGGCAAAGAAGCGACCATCTCCTCTCAAATCATGGGATATTCTCTATAGCTCTTATTATCTTAAGCTATAGCGCGGAGACTCATGGACTTATGCTAGCAGCTAGCAAAGCCTGCCGGCGTAAGCCAATTCTTGCATTGTCTCAACCAGCAACATCGGTAGCGAGACCAGTTGTCCGACCAACTGTAGCCTAAGGTTAGTGCGTCACCGGTAACGGTGAGGTGCGAAGCAACTTGACAATGTACCCCTGCATCCGCAGTTCCTGACAGTCGTGAGACATCAGGAAGATACTACCAGCGACACGGTGGTTGAGGGGCTAGGCTGGATGGTATGGTTAACACAAGTGAACTGCTGATAAACACCGTCAACCGCACGGAGCCAAATGTCGCTGACAGGCTTCAACCAAAAGGTATGTGGCAGGTCTACCCTCTTACATCTAGGGTAGCGTCGGCATAACTGTCATCGGTGGATAGGCAGAACCTAACCCATTCATGTGTAAAAATTGGAACTCGGTAAGCCCGTTGTTTTGCCCCAAAGGGCAGGAAAGCCGTAAGGCAATCTGTTAAGACAGCGGGTAAAGGATGCCGGAAAAAGCGAACGCCCGGTTGTAATGATCGGAATAAGAGCAGTTGCTCCAATCCGAAAGGATGCAGACTTCCGGCAGGTCTTTATGCGTGTGAATACGTGTAAAGCTCTCAAAAATCGGATCGGCTTAAATCGATCCCAAATCAGAACCCCCGAAGGGAAGAGAAACACATCTTTCCTTCGGGGGAGACGTGCGTCTTTTGTCCTAGGGTGTTCCAACACAGGAGGACAGCAAGATGAGCACAGAAAAACAGATGCCTGCGTCTTCCCATTTTCCAGACAACTGGCATGCCATCAACTGGTATCTGGTTCAAAGGAAAGTGAGAGGGCTACAGGTCAGGATCACTCAGGCGACCAAAAAGGGTCAATGGAGACGAGTTACACAACTCCAAAGATTATTGACCCGCTCGTTTGCTGCCAGAGCATTGGCAATCAGACGAGTCACCGAAAACCGGGGCAAGAAAACGCCCGGAGTAGATGGGGAATTGTGGAGCACCCCAGGCTCCAAATGGAAAGCCATAGAACGGCTTAAAAGGACTGGATATCGTCCTAAGCCGTTACGTCGGGTTTATATTCCAAAGTCAAACGGCAAAAGTCGTCCATTGGGAATTCCGACGATGTTGGATAGAGCTATGCAGGCGCTTTACCTGCTGGCTCTGGAACCGGTCTCAGAAACAACCGCAGACCGGAACAGCTATGGCTTCCGCCCACAGCGCAGCACGGCGGACGCGATTGAGCAATGCTTTATAAATCTCAGCCGCAAAAACTCAGCCGAGTGGGTATTGGAAGGCGATATCAAGGGATGCTTCGACAATATCAGTCACGACTGGCTGCTTGCCAATATACCATTGGACAAGCAAGTACTCAGAAAATGGCTGAAAGCGGGTTACATGGAGTCAAACCGCTTGAATCCGACAGATGCCGGGACTCCTCAGGGAGGTATTATCTCGCCGGTGTTGGCAAACCTTGCTCTTGATGGATTGGAAGGTGTGCTCGAGGAACATTTCGGGAAGAAAAACACCAAGAAAAGCTACAAGACCAAGATCAACTATGTACGTTACGCAGATGACTTCATTATTACTGGCATCTCAAAAGAGCTGCTGGAAAAAGAAGTCAAACCCCTCGTTGAAGCCTTTATGGCAGAGCGCGGGTTGCAACTTTCACCTGAAAAAACGGTGATAACGCATATCTCTGACGGGTTCGACTTTCTTGGTCAAAATAACCGTAAGTACAACGGCAAAATGCTTATCAAGCCAAGCCGGAATAACATGCGGAATCTTTTGACCAAAGTGCGGGACGTGATTAAACGGAATCCGACGATTCCTGCAGATGTTTTGATAAGACAGCTCAATCCTATTTTGAGAGGATGGGCTAATTATCATTGTCATGTGGTAGCCAAGGAAACTTATAATTACGTCGACTATCGTGTCTGGAAAATGCTCTGGCAATGGTGCCGACGGCGACATTCTAACCGCCGCAAACGCTGGATTAAAGAGAAATACTTTGAAAAAGCAGGCAATCGAAGTTGGACGTTCCAGAGTGTCGCGAAAGATGGCGAGAAACATACGCTGATTTACACAAACGACACGCCCATAAAGCGGCATACTAAGATTAAATCCGAAGCGAATCTATACGATCCGCAATGGGAGATTTATTTCGAAAACCGGCTAGAGCGGCTTTGGAAAGACTCTTATGTGGTCAGAAGAAAGCTTTGGACGGAGCAGGACAAGCGTTGCTTGGTCTGTCACCATCTTATCAACCAAGGAACAGGGGGTGATATTCACCATCTGGTTCCGCGTGTTGATGGGGGAAGTGATAAACGCTCCAACTTGGTATTGTTGCACCCCACCTGCCATACGCAGCTACATGCTGTCGGTTTAAAGGTGAGGAAGCCGGTTCGGTCATAGACCGGGCTTATAAAGGCTTGAGCCGTATGCGGGGAAACTCGCACGTACGGTTCTGAGGGGAGGGGAAACCAGCAATGGTTTCTCCTTACCCGACGGCAGCTCAGCCTGAAATTAAGACCTGAATAGGTATAAGATGCAAAAAGCCCCTCCAGCTGGAGGGGCTTTTTGCGTTGGGGCAGAAAGAGTGCGGGTGCTATAGTGATGGGCATGCGCACCCCAAGCCCCTATGGTTAGTAGGTGGTGAACAGTTACCTTGAATTTTTATCCGGAGGTCAGCTCGTTGAGTAAGAAAACACCCAAACAGCAAAAACATGGTGCTAAAAAAGCAGCGCCACCACAACGTAGAGATTTTTCTCCCAGAGCCAGCGCGCAGGAGACTCTACCCAAGTCACAGGTGAAAAAGGTGAGCGCAGAACTGCTTGCGCCGGCTGGAAGTCTGGAGGCCTTTTTTGCTGCGATGGAGGCAGGTGCCGATGCAGTGTACTGCGGGTTGCAATCTTTTTCTGCGCGCGCTAAGGCGAAAAATTTCTCCCTCCAGGATCTTTCCGCCATGAGCGCGTATGCGCATGAGCGGGACCGAAAACTTTTTGTGACCCTCAACACCCTTATTAAAGAGGAAGAGCTACCCCAGTTGGTGGAGATGCTTGGCGCCGTAAGCGCAGCGCAGGTGGATGCAGTGATCCTGCAGGATTTGGCGGTGTGGCGTTTAGCGCGCGAACATTTCCCCGAACTTGAGCTCCACTCCTCAACCCAGATGACCGTACACAATGCTGCAGGGGTGAAGCAACTGGAGCAGATGGGTTTCACCCGCGCTGTGCTTGCGCGCGAACTTACCCTGGAAGAGATAGCGCATATCCGTTCCCAGACTCAGATGGAGTTGGAACACTTTATCCACGGGGCGCTGTGCTTCAGCTTTTCTGGTCAGTGTATGTTCTCCTCCTATCTGGGGGGGAAAAGCGGTAATCGTGGGCGCTGTGCGCAGCCGTGTCGGCGCCGCTACAACGTAGGGGGAAAACACGGATACTACTTTTCTCCCAACGATCTCTCGGTTATTGACCTCCTTCCCGATCTTGAGCAGGCTGGGGTGAGCAGCTTTAAAATTGAAGGGCGCATGAAGAGCGCGGAGTATGTCGCAAATGTGGTGCGTGCCTACCGTCTTGTAATGGATGCTGCGCCAGCACAGCGGAATAGCGCGCGCGAGAAAGCACGCCAGTTGTTGAAATATTCTTTTGGGCGCACCCCCACGCAAGGGTTTTTGAGTGGGGAGCAACCTGCCGACCTCGCTACCCCGCAACGGCGTGGCTCTACAGGGCGTTTTCTGGGCGACGTAACCCGGGTGGATGGAGGGCGCTTAAGTTTTATGAGCAAGGACAAGGTGCTCCTTGGAGATCGGGTGCGGGTGCAACCCCGCAACGACCAGGTGGGGACCGCGTTTACCGTCAAGCAGATGTTTGCCCCTAAAGGGAAAAGCAGCGCCATGGGGCCGGGAGCAGTGAGCGTAGCCACCCCGTTTAAAGACCGTTTCCGCGTCGGGGATGCGGTATATAAGGTGTCGTCCCAACAGGCGTTCTCTATGAGTGATGCGGCGTGCAGAAAGCGCTTACAGCAGGTCAAGCCACGCACCCTTCCACTGGATCTGAAGCTGGTGCTGCAGGAGCAGAACCTGCATCTCCATGCGCAGATCGATGGGGTGGAGTTGAGCTCAACCTACGCAGTAGAGGTGTTTGCCGCGCAGCAGAGCCCTCTGGATGCCGCGACGCTGGAGCAAGTGTTTGCGCAGAGCGATACGCACCCCTTCCAGTTACGCACCCTTGCGCTGGAGGAGCTGCCCGAGGTGATTATTCCTCCCAGGCAGCTTAAGCAGATCCGGCGTGACTTTTACGCCAAGCTTGGTACTGCTTTAAGCGCAGAACTGACGCAGCGGCGCAAAGCACAGCGCCAACGCGCGCTGGAAGACCTGCACCCCCCTGTGGGAGGAGAGGCTCTTGCTCCCGATACCTCTCCCGTACATACTCCCCGCACAGATACCTCCTTAATTGTGCGCGATCTGCGCGAAATACGTGCCATGGAGGCCCCAGACGTGGACAGGGTGATTGTCCCCCTGACTGCAGCAGTGCTGCACCGACGCTGGAACGTCTCTGCGCGTCTGCAGCGCAGCGTGGTGTGGGATATCCCCTTTATCGTATTTGATCGCGATTGGGACGGATTGCAGCAGGCTGTACATTATCTCATCAGCTGTGGGTTCGAGCAGTTCCGCCTCAATAACCTCAGCCACTTTCGCCTCTTTCGCAAGCATCCCGAGGTACAATTGGAGACCAGCTATCGCCTGTTCTGCCTCAACAGCTATGCTGCACGTGCCTGGCAGCAGCTCGGCGCCACCTCGGGTGAACTCTATCTTGAAGATGGTGCTGCTAATATGGCCGCCGTGGTGCGCAACAGTAGTGCTTTGCCCCTGCGTGCTCTAGTGTACAGCAGCGTGGCGATGCTTACCTCCAGAATCAAGATCCCTAAACTAAAAGGTGATAAGCCCATTGTCTCCGATCGCGGTGATCACTACCGCGTGCGTACCAGTGGTGGCTTGACCGTTCTGAGTGCAGAGAGTGATTTCTCCCTCTGTGAACATACGCGCGCGCTAATGGAGCTGGGGTGCCGCGGGGCAATTCTGGATCTGTCCCATCTTGGGGTGTTTAGTCAGGAGGGGAAACAGGTGCTCGATGCATATCGTCAAGGGCGCAAGGTTCACGGCACGACCCAGTTTAACTATGTAGACGGGATGGAATAAAAGAAGTTTTTATATGGTTCTGCTACTTGCAGGCAGCGTAAAGGTTTGAAGTAAGGCAATAAAACAGGAAAGATGTATACCCATGGAACTTGATACAGAATTGAGAGCACAACTGAAACGGGTTCTTGCCGCGGTGGAGCAGATTTTGCCCCGCGTGGTGGAGCCGGTGGAGTGGAGTAATACCTTAGCTGCGAGTTGGCGCAGCCATGCGGTATCGGGGTATCTGGAAGCGATGCCGGAGACCTCTCCGATGCAGCTGGATGATCTCCTGGGGATCGAAGGGCAGAAGCAGATAGCCGCCGACAATACCGCCCAGTTTGTTGCAGGGTTGCCAGCAAACAATGTCCTGCTGTGGGGTTCACGGGGGACAGGGAAATCTTCCCTGGTACGTGCTCTACTGCATGAGTATGGCGCACAAGGGCTGCGGGTGGTGGAGATAGACAGGGATGATCTGCACCATCTGCCCGATATCTTTGCCGAGATCAAGGGGCAGCCCTATCGTTTTATTGTGTTCTGCGATGATCTCTCTTTTGAAGGGGGGGAGCGCAGCTACAAGATTCTAAAAAGTGCGCTCGATGGCTCGATCTACTCTGCCCCACCCAACTGTCTGATCTATGTTACCTCCAACCGGCGCTACCTGATTCCTCAGTACGACTACGATAACCTCGGTAATCATGTAAAGGGGGGAGAAATCCGCGCCTCAGAAAGTATCGAAGAGAAGAGCTCCCTCGCCGATCGCTTCGGGTTGTGGATCTCTTTCGATTCTTTCAGCCAGGAACAATATCTGCACGTGGTGCAACAGTGTATTGAACGGCTGTGTAGCGAGCTGGGCCGTACCCTGCCGTGGACGCCGGAGAGCGAAAAAGCTGCAATTCAGTGGTCGCATGATAAGAGCAAACGCTGCGGCCGCACCGCCATGCAGTTTGCGCGCCGCTGGGTGGGGATGCATCTGCGCGAGTAGCCGCGCTGATTTTGCCTCTACCCTTGCACCCACCTAGAGATACAGTAGCACCAGGTTGAGAAGTCCGAGGATAAAACCCAGCAGTGCCCCGAATAGATTGATGTAGCGGAACTGCTCGCGCATGATACCCATAAGGAGATCTTCCACCTCTAAGAGATCGAGTTGGTTTACCTTTTCCTCCACAATGCGCGCAACATTGAGGCTTTCCATCATTGGGGGAAGCTCCTTCTTCAACAGAAGGATAAACTGACGCATCAGCCCCTGATACAGCTCTTCGCGCGCATCGCTGGGGAGGTACGTTGCCAGGGTGCCGAGGGGGCGCTCATAGACCAGTTGGTTGGCTTGGTGCTCCATCCACGCGCTGCTAGTGCGGGAAAACTTATCCGAGCGCAGAAAATTCAAAATGTAGCGACTTGCTCCGGCACCGAGGCGGGCGGCGCGGGTGGAGGATTTCCCCCCGAGGAACGGAGCGCTTAGCTCACCCAAGGTGCGGTGTCCATGTTGAGTGAAGGCGACATCGAGGAGTTCCAGCGCGCGCTTTTGTACTGCGGCTGAAGCGAGAAAATCATATGCAGCTTCGCTCAAGCTACGTTTGAGTTTGCTCACCTGCGCATAGCTTAAACCTTCAACCCATGCGGCTGCTGGGCGCTGCATTAACTCCCGCATCCGCTTGTCCACCACGGAGCCGAGCACTTCCTGCGCCGCCTCGGTCTGGAGCCACTCCTCCACAGAATCTAGGGCGGTGTCGATAAATTCCGGCAGACGTGCATAGATGATATTCATGTCGAACAGCGCTCCCACCAGGGCAGACAACCCCTCCACCGATTCAATAAGTCCATCCACTCCTGTACGCGCCATGCGCTCCAGTTCCGCGCGGTTTTCATCTGCGCGTAGTGCCTGAATCAGTTCTTGTCCCAGCACGGGGATGTGAGCGCGGATCTTTTCGGTGAGGAGCTGGTTTAGCTCTTCCGGGAGCAGATCGTTGAGGCTGGCATCACTGTTGAGGAACGATTCCACCTTAGTGTCAAACCAGCGGTGCAGGTGTTCCTTGGTTTCGGGCCGCTGGAGCCACCCCTGCATTGCAGTGCTTATCTCGGTGCGCAGGCGGGTGTAGCTGTCCTGATCCAGAATGTCGCGCAACTCCCGTCCGAGGAGCTCCTCCGCTGCCTGGGTGCTCAGGTGCTCAAGACGGCGCGCAAACACTGCCGATTGCACCACGTGTCCCACTTTGGCGCCAATTCTGCTGCTAATCTGTGCGACAATGGCACCGACGCGCCGCTGCAGGCGGCGGGGCACGAGACTGATGGGGGCACCAAGTGGGCGTTGAATAAAGGCATCGAGCTTGTGGGCCAAGGCATTATACACCTGGGTCCGAAATTCCGGCCTGTCCAGGGTGCGTCCGACATCGCCAGAGGTGAGGAGGTGCTCCCCCACCATATGCCCCATCTTGCGTGCCAGATCGCCACGCCGCGCGGGGATAATTCCCGGGGTCATGGGGACTCTGCATCCAAATATGTGCCAGGGGTGTAGAGGGCGGAACAGCATGCGGATCGCTATGTAGTTAGTAACATAGCCGATCAGAGCCCCCAGTAACGGGGGGATCAAGTAGGGGAGGAAAGGGATGTGGTGTTCCAGAGAACTCAGCATGGCGTCTGTTTATTTTGGAGTGAAGTTGTTTAGGTGAATGTGTGCTGCAGGCAGCTCTGCATACGGATGCCCCGCCTTTTCTTCCGCCGGATGTCCGATCCCTATAATCATCCCCACCCGCATCTGTTCTGGGATATTCAATATGGAACGCACGTAGGCTTCAGCAGCAGTACTGTCATCATGCTGGCGCTTGCGTATCTGTACCCAACAACTACCCAGCCCCATATCCGCTGCTGCAAGGTGAAGCAGGGTTGCAACCACAGAACAGTCCTCGATCCATACATCGCTGCGCTGCGGGTCGGCGCAGAGCACCACCGCAAGGGCACACTGCTCTAAAAATGCAGCACCGTGCGGCTTGCTTTGCCCCAGGGCGCAGAGCTTCTCTTTGTCGCGAACAAAGATAAATTGCCACGGCATAAGAGCGCGGGAAGAGGGGGAGCGCAGGGCTATCTCCTGCAGTTGTTTCAGTTGTTGTGTACTCAAAGGCTCGGGGGAGTATTTGCGGATACTGCGCCGTTTGCGCAAAACTTCGAGGGTGTTGGACATTGTTCAGACCTCCTGATACGGATCTTGTGAAGTTTGGTATAGAGCGAAAATGGAGTGAAAATAGAAAAAACAGCAAAAAAAACCCGCTATAAATATATATAGCGGGCATGCAGATAATACATGACAATAACAATAAATACAAACAGATGCAGACAGCACAAACCTCAGAGAAAAGCTAGCGGCAGGGCGAAGAATAATCACATCACATAAAAAACATTGCAGCCCTGCCGTGCCTAATCACATCACATCACATCACAATAAGAAAAGCTGTCCCAACTTCTCCATTACATACCCACCACATCGCGGCGGTGGCAATTACATAGCAACATATAAATATTAAAACCTGCGTTCTTAGCCCTGTGCGTCCAGCATTTGGGGGGATTGCTGGCGCAACCACTGCTTGAGCGCTTGGGTAATGGGGCCTGAAATGCCCCAGCATAACCAGATACCCGCACGGTCGAGTTTGAGCTGATATTCGCGCTGGATACCGGAACAGATCAACCCTTCCACCTGCCGTTGTGCCAGCCACGCACATACCTCTTCCCCTTGGGGGCACGTTATCTGCTCGGTTAATGTGTATGCACCGCTGAGTCTGTCTACTTCAAAAAAGCAAAAAGAACTTGCACCATCAAAGCGCGGGAATACGCGACCATCGTAACTAGGGATGGCTATGTGGGCTGGACTTGAATTCATGCCTCATTGCTACTGCACTAGGTGTGCCAAAAACGGTATGCGTGTGATTAAGCGTGCGAATACAACAGCTTAGGCAAGATTGTGGCAGGCGGGCAGTGCTGCCTGGGTGTTGCAGGTGCAACATGAAACTACGTTGATGTGGGTGGATGTCAGGGATAGTAGAGGGTTGGAGCGTTGCAGGACGATTGCAACATCGGTGCAACGTTGCAACGTTTTATTGTATGTGGTGCTTTTTCAGCCACCGCCACAGGGTGGTACGGTCGATACCGAGGTGGGCAGCTACTTGAGATTTTTTCCCTCCAAAGCGCAGTAGAAGCTGTTTGAGTTCGGCCTCGCTCACGGGGGTGGAGGATTGGCGTGCCTGTGGTGTGTCCGCTTTCAGCGCCAGATGGTTTGCTTCTATCTGCGCCCCCCGACATAAAATTACCGCGCGCTCCACAAGGTTGATCAGTTCCCGCACATTGCCGGTGTAGTGATGGTTGAGCAACAACTCCAGCGCCTCGGGGCTGAAGGAGTAGATCTTTTTCCCATGTTTACTGCAAAAGCGTTCCAAGCTGATATCGAGCAGGAGCGGGATATCCTCCTGGCGTTCGTTCAGGGAGGGAATCTTGAGGGTGACAATGTTGAGGCGATAAAACAGATCACGGCGGAAGCGCTTCTGTTCCACCTGTTGTGCAAGATTGTGATGGGTGGCGGTGATAAAACGCACATTGGCAACCTTGGTGGTGTCACTGCCAAGGGGCTGATACTCACGATTTTCCATGACGCGGAGTAGTTTTACCTGCAGGGATAAGGGGAGATCGCCAATCTCGTCCAGAAACAGGGTTCCCCCCTCTGCAGTGGCGAGGCGCCCCTGGCGATCCATGGTGGCACCGGTGTACGCCCCTTGACGTACTCCGAAGATCTCCGCTTCCAAAAGCTGCTCCGGGAGGGCGCCGCAGTTTATCACCACCATGGGATGTTGTTTGCGTGCACTCAGGTTATGCAGGGCGCGCGCAAAGAGTTCCTTGCCGGTGCCGCTCTCTCCCTGAAGCAGCACGGTTACGTCACTTTCGGCCACATCGGGAATAATATCAAACAGCTGCTGCATCTTGTGATTCCGGCTGATCATCTCCTGAAAGCTGAATTTCTTACGGATCTCTCCATTCAGGGCGCGCAGTTGGGACAGGTCGCGAAAGGTTTCAACCCCGCCGATCACCTCCCCTTCGAGATTGACGAGTACCGAGGCATTCACCGAGATAGGGATTTCCCTATTGTCGCGATCCAGAATAGTAACTTCCCGATTGTTGATGTTTTTCCCGCACGCAATCGCTTGACGCAACGGGCAGTTGTCAAAGCAGGCGTTGGTACGAAAAATCTCGCAGCACGGCTGACCCAGCGCCTGTTGGCGCGAAAAACCAGTGATACGTTCCGCGCTGCGGTTAAACAAGGTGATGCACATATCGTTATCTACGGTAAACACTCCATCGGAAACGCTATCCAGAATGATCTGTGTGTGCTGTAGCTCGGTATGCATTTCCTGTTGTTCCGCCATGCAAAGCTCCATTTTAATCTTGTGAACGAAATTTTTCCCACCTGTGTGGTGAGAACCCGCAGACCACTCATTTTTCAGGGGTGGGGATCTCAATCTGGTGTGGGGTTGGCTCCTGGGGCTTGAACCACAGCTCGGTGTCAAGGGTTGCCTCAGTGATCTGATCTGCGCGCCGTTTGAGGAATTTCCCCTGCGCGCTTACCGCCACCTTCCCATCAGGCAGAACCAGCTCACCACTTCCTTCAAAGGTGCGTCCCTGTTCGCTGGTAACACGCCCGATGGCATGTAGGGGGGTGTCCAGTGGTACCGGACGCCGATAGCGGATGTGTAGATCCAGGGTAACGCCAAAGGTGTTATGGTCGTGATGCGCCATAATGGCGCGCCCGATGGTTTCATCCAGAATTGCAGCGGATAACCCTCCGTGGGCGATGCCAGGATAGCTCTGATGCTCGGGTTGAAGGGTGAAGCGTGCAATCACCTCCTTGGTGCGGGTTTGGTAAAAGCGGGTCTTCACCCCGTATTGGTTCTTTACTCCACAGATAAAACACGCGCTTGAGATGCGCTGGCTTTGCTCAATATCAAAACATTGGTTCATCGCATTGGCCCTTCTTTATGTACGGTATTGGGGCGAAAATTCAGAGCTAGTTCTGTTTAAGGTGGTTTAACATGCGTATACTCGCACCAGCGGGGGGCAGGGTCAAGGGTGCCACTTTTAAACTTAGATTGAAAAACAAAAATATTGACACAAAACCTCTGCGGATTGTTTGCCATCAAACGGGAAAACTACTGTGCTTCCACACAGTTCTGCTCTGTATCCCTTGATTTTGCCCCTTGGAGTTATTACTCTTCTGACGCGAACTTTAAAGGATACACTTAATTCACAAACTCTACAGAGGGAAAGCTGGGATGGAATCGTTACAGAAGCGCTTTGTTGGGTTGTCTGATGCTTTGAGTGAGCGCATTATTGGGCAACCGAAATTGATCGAGCGTCTGCTCATTGCCCTGCTCGCCGATGGGCATATGTTGGTGGAGGGGGCGCCGGGGCTGGCGAAAACCCGCGCAATCCGCCTGCTTGCCGAATATATCCAGGGGGATTTCCACCGCATCCAGTTTACGCCGGATCTGCTTCCCGCAGATTTGACCGGTACCGAGATCTACCGTCCTCAGGACGGAAGCTTTGCGTTTCACAAGGGACCGCTGTTCAACAATCTCATCCTTGCCGATGAGGTAAACCGTGCCCCGGCCAAGGTGCAATCTGCCCTGCTCGAAGCAATGGCGGAACGCCAGATAACCAGTGGCCACACCACCTATCCCATGAGTGAGCCCTTTCTGGTGATGGCAACTCAGAACCCCATCGAGCAAGAGGGCACCTACCCGCTTCCTGAGGCGCAACTGGATCGCTTTCTCCTCCATGTGACCATTGATTATCCGGCATTGGAAGCGGAGCGCGCGATTCTCCAGTTAGCGCGTGCAGAAGCGCAGCAAGGGATGAACGCTGCGGCCACACAAGCGCCCAAGGATGAAATCAGCCGCTCCGAGCTATCGCAGGCGCGGCGCCAGGTGCTGGGTCTATATCTAGCGCCCAATCTGGAAGAATACCTGGTGCAGCTGATCATGGCAACACGTGAACCGATGGCGTACGGGGACGATATCGCGGGGTGGATTCAGTATGGTGCCAGTCCACGCGCCACCATCGCTTTAGATCGATGCGCGCGCGCCCGCGCATGGCTCAGCGGACGCGACTATGTTACCCCCGAAGATATCCAGAGTCTGGCGTACGATGTCTTGCGCCACCGAATTCTCCTCACTTACGAAGCGCAGGCGCAAGGGATCAGCTGCGACCATCTCATTCGGGAACTCCTCGCACGTGTACCGCTGCCGTAGGAGCTTGAACCATGTCGGACCTAAGTGACAGCAACCCAATCCGTATAGACCTGCCAAACCTTATCGCCTGCCGCCAGGAGTTGGTGCAGCGAAAGCGCCACCGCAGCCAAAGTCGTGCGGTGGCGGAAGGGGAACATCGCTCCCGCGCCAAGGGACGGGGGATCATTTTTGCGGAGGTGCGTGGATACCAGCCCGGCGACGATGTGCGCCTCATCGACTGGCGCGTTACCGCGCGCAGCGGCAAAACCCATACCAAGGTATTTGATGAAGAACGGGAGCGCCCGGTTCTGGTGGCGCTGGACTATCGACGCCCGATGTTTTTTGCCACGCGTGGATGTTTCAAGGCGGTGCAGGCCTCGCGTCTTGCCGCTTTGCTCGGGTGGCAGACCCTGTATCACAACGATCGCTTCGGCGCCTTTCTGTTCTCGGAAGAGCGCACCCTCGGGTTGCGTCCGCACCTGGGAAAGAACGCAGTACTCCGCGTGTTGCGCGAGATGGTAACAGACCCCGTGTGGGAGCGGGATATGCACCAGCCCTTTGAACCGCACCAACGCCTGGAGCATACGCTGGAGCAGATGCAGCGGGTGGTGCGCCCTGGGAGTTTTATCGTCCTCATAAGTGATTTCAACCAGTGGACTCCGGCGGTGGAAAAACAGATTACCCTTCTGACGCGCCACTGCGATTTATCCCTGGTGCATTGTTACGACCCTTTTGAAGCTGAACTGCCGCCGCGCGGAGGATATCCCTTAAGCGATGGACGCAAGTATCTGCACCTGCGCCTCGATGCGCAGACACGTGCCACCTATGCGCAGGGATTTGCCGCCCACTGTGCGCAACTGAAGCAGTTTTGCAGTGGGCGCGGGGCGGCGTATATCCCCTGCTCAACCACTGATTCAGTTGCCGCTTGTGTCGCTCAAATTCGTCCCCTGGAACCACGGAGGCGCTGATGCTGCAGACTCAAGCTCAGGCTCAGGGTGCAGCCCCCCTCGCGCACTTACGCGACATCCACCTCCCCGCAGAGGTGAGCTGGTGGCCCCTCGCACCTGCGTGGTGGGCGCTGGGTGCGCTCGGAGGCGCAACACTCGTGTTGCTGTGGATCCTGGTGTGGCGATGGCGCCGTAAATGGCAGCAGCTCGCCTATCAGCGCGTGGCGTTGCGCCAGCTTGAACATCTCGCCGCGCAACATTCGAGTGCACCTGCAACCCTGGTGCGCGAACTTTCAGTTCTTCTGCGCCGTGTTGCCACTCTCCACGCTCCCTCCTCCGCTGGTCTTGCAGGGGAGGAATGGCTCGAATTTCTGGATCGCACCTTGGACTCAAAGGTTAAAGCTGAACCCTTCCGCACTGGGGCGGGGCAATGTCTGGCGGATGCACCTTACCGCCCTGCGCTGAAGAGCGGAGTGGACCCCCATGCGCTGGTGGAACTGACGCGGTGCTGGATAAAGAATCTTCCGCCGCTAGCAACAAAAAAGGGACGTAACGCCAATTTACCGCGTCAGTTCGGGAGGAAGAGATGTTGACCTTGGCGTGGCCCTGGGCCTGGGTGTTGCTGGTACTGCCTCTGCTGGTGTATCGCTTCTTTCCGCCGCAGCGCAAGGAGGGCGGGGGAGCGCTGTGGGTGCCGCGCCTTGCCCCTTTTGCCATCCTGCCACGCCGCGCAAGGGGGAAGACTAAACCCCGTGCGCGTGTACTGGTGCTGGGGTTAATCTGGGTGCTGCTGGTGGTGGCGTGTGCACGTCCGCAATGGCTCGGGGAGCCGCTTAAATTACCCCTGACGGGGCGCGATCTGCTGTTGTGTGTGGATCTCTCCGGCAGTATGAATACCAAAGATTTTACCCTCGGTGGACGCCAGGTGGATCGCCTTACCGCTTTAAAGGCGGTGGCCGATACTTTCATTAGCCAGCGTCAGGGTGACCGCATCGGCCTGATTCTGTTTGGGGATAAACCCTATCTCCAGACCCCCCTCACCTTCGATCATAAAACGGTGCGCCAACTGCTGCATGAGTCTGTGGTGGGTCTTGCTGGTGAGCGCACCGCCATCGGTGATGCTATCGGTTTGGGGGTAAAACGGCTGCGTGAGCATAGCGCAGCGCGCACAAGTGCAGTGATGATTCTCCTCACCGATGGCAGCAATAACAGTGGCGTCCTCACTCCGGCGCAGGGTGCCGAACTTGCAGCGCAAGAAAAGATCCGCATTCATACCATCGGTATCGGCGCCGACCGGATGGAAGTTGGGGGGATGCTGTTCTCCCGGACCGTGAACCCCTCTGCCGATCTGGACGAAAAGGCGCTGCGCCACATTGCTACAACCACTGGGGGAACTTATTTTCGCGCGCGCGACACGCTCGAGTTGCAGGAGATCTACGCCCGCATAGATGAACTGGAACCGGTAGATAGCGATGCGCGTTACTACCGCCCTTTCACCGAACTCTACCCCTGGCCTTTGGGGACGGCGCTAGTGCTCCTCACCCTGCTTTTGTTGCAGGTTAACCTGGGTGGCAGTCAACCTCGCGGTGAAAACAGCAAGTCAGGAAGAGATGGGGAGGCAACAAGGGAGCTGACATGAATATCTCAGACTTTCACTTTTTACGCCCTCTGTGGCTTCTGGCCTTTCCCACCCTGGCACTCCTGCTCTTGTGGGTGCGGCGCAGCCATGCGTATGCCACCCGCGAATGGGCAGAGGTGTGCGATCCGCGCCTGTTGCCGCATATCCTGGTAAATCCCGCTAGCACGCAGAAGCGTTGGGGTTTAAGCGCAATGTTTACGGCGTTGGCTCTGTTTAGCGTTGCCCTCGCTGGCCCCACCTGGGAGCGGGTGGAGCAACCCCTGTTCAGCCGCACTTCGGCATTGGTGCTGGTGCTCGACCTCTCCCCCTCCATGTATGCTACCGATCTCAAGCCGAGCCGTTTGCGGCAGGCGCGCTTGAAGATTGCCGATCTACTGCAACAGCGCCACGAAGGCTACACCGCGCTGGTGGTGTTTGCGGCACAACCCTATAGCGTTACTCCATTAACCGATGACACCCGCACCATTGCAGCGCTGTTAGACAGCCTCGATCCCGATATCATGCCAGTGCCCGGAAGCAACCCCGCTCTTGCATTGGAAAAAGGGGTGCAGTTGTTGCGTCAGGCTGGACACGATCGCGGCACGCTGTTGTTGCTTACGGATGAAGATGAGCCTGCAACTTATGTGGATGCGGTAAGAGAGATTCACCAAAGCGGGTATCGGGTAAGTGTTCTCGGCGTCGGAACCACCGAGGGTGCGCCGGTGCCACAGCGCGGAGGTGGGTTTGTGCGTGATGAAGGGGGCAACATTGTGCTCCCTGCGCTCCACGAGGAGGGGCTGCAGCAACTTGCCGCCGCCGGAGGGGGGGAGTATCGGCGCCTGCGGCTGGAGGATTCAGACTTTAGTGCCCTTATCCCGCAAGGGGAAGTGGAAAACAGCCTGAACGGGGAGCGACAAAACCCTTTGGGTCAAGTGTGGCGCGAAGCAGGGATATGGCTGTTGTGGCCCCTCGCTCTTTTGGTTGCCCTTACTTTCCGGCGTGGCTGGCTCCTGGGTGTTGCACTCCTTTTTATGTTGCCCCCGGGGGTGCAGGCTAACGCTACAAGGTGGGATTCTCTGTGGCGCAATGCCGATCAACAGGGGGCGCAACATTTCTCGCGTGAAAACTATGAAACCGCAAGCTCTACCTTTCAGGATCAGCGCTGGCGCGCCAGTGCTCTGTATCGGCAGGGGAAATATGCGCAAGCGCTTGCGGGGTGGCAGCCCGCCACCACCGCAGATGATTGGTACAACAGCGGCAACGCCCACGCTCAGATGGGTGAGTTGCAGAAGGCACTAGAGGCGTATGACGAGGCACTTAAGCTCCAGCCCGATATGGAAGACGCCATAATAAACCGTAACATAGTGAAGGATCTTCTGGATAAGCAGCAAGAGCAGCAAGAGCAGCAAGAGCAGCAAGAGCAGCAAGAGCAGCAAGAGCAGCAGGAGCAGCAGGAGCAGCAGGAGCAGCAGGAGCAGCAGGAGCAGCAGGA
>CAZDRL010000021.1:3695-38854 GCA_964508035.1 uncultured Desulfuromonas sp. | reverse complement strand
TCGACAACGCCGCAACTTCGTTTCCCAAACCGGAATCTGTATATACCACCCAAGATAGCGTAGCCCGCAGCTATGGCGCCAACCCAGGCCGCGGTGGCTACACCATTGCACGCCAGGCCGCACATTCAATGGCTTCCACCCGCGAAGCTATAGCATCTTTTTTCCACATCCCATCCAGTACGCAGGTCTGCTTCACCTTCAATGCGACTCAGGGGATAAACACCGCCCTTTTTGGGCTTCTGAAGCCAGGCCAGCGCGTGGTTACCACAAGTATGGAACATAACGCCGTTGCCAGACCCCTTCACTATCTGGAGCAACAGGGTGTTGAAGTGATCAAAGTTGCGTCCAATCCCCACGGACTTGTAGATCCGGATGCGATGCTACGCGCATGCAACGCCGCCCCCACCGCGATGGTGGTGATGAACCACTGCTCTAACGTGACCGGAACGGTCCAACCTGTTGAGGCTGTTTCCGCTTGGTGCCGTGAACATGGAACGATCTTTCTCCTGGATGCGGCGCAGAGTGCAGGGGCTCTCCCCATCGATGTGGAAAAAATGGATATCGACATTCTGGTCGCGCCCGGGCATAAGGGGCTATTCGGCCCCCAAGGGACCGGATTCATCTATGTGCGCACTGGAATCGAACTTAAACCGTTTATCCTTGGGGGAACGGGGAATTTATCCAGCCTGCTGGAACAGCCCACACAGCTGCCAGAGCGCTTCGAAAGTGGCACCCTCAACACCGCAGCGTTGGCGGGGCTGCAGGCAGGACTTAAGTTTATAGAAACTGAAGGGATGGATAAAATTCGCGCCCATGAGCAGCGACTACTGAAGCATCTCTGGGATGGCCTGGACACCATTGCCGGAGCAACACTGTATGGGGCAGGCCCTGGCCCCGGACATTCTGGACCTATTTCGTTCACCCTAGATAAAAAAGATAGCGCCGAGGTGGGCTTTATCCTAGACCATAAATTTGATATAGCCGTACGCACTGGCCTGCACTGTGCCCCCGACGCACATCGAAGTATAGGCACGTTTCCCGGAGGAACTGTGCGCGTAAGTCCTGGATATTTCAACACCGACAGGGATATACAGGCCTTAATCATGGCGGTAAAAAGCATTGTTGCATAACATTCACACCACCCACCCTCGCATGGAGGAAGTATGCCTAAAAAATTCATTCTCGACACCAATGTACTGCTACACGATTCTCAGGCGATGTATAAGTTTGATGACAATGAGGTAGTTATCCCCATCACCGTGATTGAAGAGATTGACACGTTTAAAAAAGATCTCAACGAAGTGGGGCGCAATGCACGCCAAGTATCGCGTCAGTTGGATGCACTGCGCGAAGAGGGTGGTCTTACTCAAGGGGTGGCGCTGGAAAATGGGGGCAAATTGCGGGTGGTGTTGTTTGCCAAAGACTACGCGGAAAAACTTCCCCCGGGGTTAGACGCCGGGCGTGAAGACAACCGCATTCTTGCTATTGCAGTGGCCGAGATGGAAAACTGCGATTGCCCTGTAGTTTTTGTCACCAAGGACACCAATCTTCGCATTAAAGCTGACGCCATGGGGTTGATAGCGCAGGACTACGAGTCTGACAAAGTCTCTATTTCCGAGCTTTACTCCGGCACCATAGAGTTGGAAGTTCCCGCTACTGAAGTTGACCGATTCTATGGGCAGGGATTTCTCGAGTTTGACAATGTCGCAAAAGAAGATGGGAGCAAACTCTACCCCAATCAATGTGTCACCTTGATTGATGTTGGCAATCCGTCTCACACAGCGTTATGCCGCTACCATGCTAATGAAGCCCGCCTCCTGCCTTTGTATAAAGCACAGAAAGAGGGGATGTGGGGCATTCACGCGCGCAACCGCGAGCAACACTTTGTCATAGATATTCTACTCGACAACTCTATCAACCTTGTAACCCTGGTAGGAAAAGCCGGAACAGGGAAGACCCTCCTTGCTATTGCTACTGGATTGCAACGTGTAGCTGATGATGACCAGTACAGCCGCCTCCTCATTTCGCGCCCGGTGTTTCCTATGGGGCGTGATTTAGGCTTTTTACCTGGAGATGTGGAAGAGAAGCTCGCCCCCTGGATGCAGCCCATTTTTGACAATGTTGATTTGCTTCTGAACAGCGTGGAGGATCGCGGAAAACGCAAACGTGGCTACCGCGAGCTGGTGGACATGGGGATTATGGAGATCGAGCCCCTCACCTATATCCGTGGCCGTTCAATCCCTAACCAGTACATGATTGTGGATGAGGCGCAAAATTTGACCCCGCACGAAATAAAAACTATCATCACCCGTGCCGGCGAAGGAACTAAAATTGTCCTCACTGGAGACCCGTACCAAATTGACAACCCATATGTGGATGCATCGAGCAACGGGTTGGCATATGTGGTGGAAAAATTCAAAGAGCAAAACATAGCCGGACATATCACCCTCACCCAAGGTGAGCGCTCTGGTCTGGCTGAGCTGGCGGCCAACCTGCTGTGAGTGTCAACATGCAACATTGTTACTGAGCGGAAATTGTAGCACCCATTTCAAGGCACTTGACTGTTTGCACCTGGGGGGCGTCCATGGCGACAGCCCCCCTTTGCATGGATGCTACCACTCCTGCACAGTTCCTGCTTTTGTATTATTAGGGGATAAACATGCTTCTTCTGAACCTCGAATCATCCTGTGATGAAACCTCGGCTGCAGTAGTACGTGACGGACGTACAGTGCTGAGCAACGTCATTGCATCGCAGATTGACATTCACGCTGAATATGGTGGTGTGGTGCCTGAATTGGCAGCGCGCCACCATTTGCGCTCCTGTCCGGTGGTAGTGGAGCAGGCGCTCAACAAAGCGGGTGTTGCGCTGGAACAGATAGATGGAATGGTTGTAACTCGAGGACCGGGGCTTATCGGTGCGTTACTGGTAGGGGTCTCCTACGCAAAAGCCATGGCATTTGCGCGGAATATCCCCTTGGTGGGGGTGCACCACATAGAGGGGCATATCCTCGCCCCGCTACTCGAACACGATATCCCTTTCCCCTACCTGGCCCTGGCTGTTTCAGGCGGTCACACCCATCTATACATAGTAAAACAGATTGGCGCGTACGAGCTTATCGGGCATACTCTCGACGATGCTGCCGGGGAAGCGTTTGATAAGGTCGCCAAGATGTGTGGCTTGGGTTATCCCGGCGGGGTGCAGATCGATAGACTTGCAACCCAGGGTGATCCAACGGCATTCAACTTTCCGCGCCCGATGTTGCAGCATAAGGGATATGATTTCAGCTTCAGCGGGATTAAAACAGCAGTGATGACACAGTTAAAAAAGTTCGACACCATGCCGGAAGGGCAAATCCTTGCGGATTTGGCGGCTTCATTTCAAGTCGCAGTGGTTGAGGTGTTGCAGCAAAAAACGTTACGTGCTGCTAAGGCCCACAACCTCAAGCGCATCGTAATTGCCGGTGGCGTTGCGTGTAACAGCGCTTTACGCCGCGCCTTTGTCCATTGTGATGATATAGAGGTTTACTTTCCATCCCCACTACTGTGCGCCGACAACGCCGCAATGCTGGCAGTCGCAGGGGAATACTACCTGCAGCATGGAATAAGGGCGGATCTGGATCTTAACGCATGTAGCACTTGGCCTCTGGATCAGGCCGGTGCCGAATTGCTGGATTTAGCGTCCTGAGACAGGAACACGGGGAGATACTGCAGGATTATGTGGCGTCAGTGGTGGATAAGTAGACAGTTCAAACTGTTTCTACTCCTTTTTTTACGTCTGCGTGCCAAACCAGATGAGATCGCTAAGGGGTTTGCCTTAGGTATTTTTGTCGGGATGACGCCGTTTCTTGGGCTGCATACCGCCATCGCTGTCTCGCTGGCTATGGTTCTGCGCCAAAACAAAATTGCCGCGGCCATGGCGGTGTGGATTAGCAACCCTATTACGGCGCCGTTTCTATATCTGGCCCAGTACAGGACAGGGAGGTTTTTGCTTGATACCCCCCTCGTCACATTTCCGGCGCAATTTGACTTTGAATCCTTGTCTAACTTCAGTTCGAATCTGATTTTACCTCTGTTTTTGGGCAGCTTTATTTACGCGGTACTCGCCTCCGCTATTTCGTATGCGGTGGTTCTACGCATGGTGCCCGCACTAAAATCATGCCGAATCGCGCGCTGGCCGCGCCCGTTCAAACGCCACCAGAAACGGCGTTAGAGATGCAGTTGTAAGGGCGAAAAAGTTTTCGCCCTTACGCCCCTGTTACTTGTCACCTACTGCCGCGTTAATTGACGGTAGCGGATACGATGGGGTTGATCTGCATCTCGTCCTAAACGCTTTTTGCGGTCTTCTTCGTATTCGGTGTAGTTCCCCTCAAACCAAGTCACCTGACTATCCCCCTCAAAGGCAAGAATATGGGTGGCAATGCGGTCGAGAAACCAGCGATCGTGACTGATCACCGCGGCGCATCCGGCAAAGTTCTCCAGGGCGGTCTCCAACGCACGCATAGTATTCACATCAAGATCGTTGGTAGGCTCGTCAAGCAAGAGCACATTCGCGCCGGAACTCAAGGTTTTCGCCAGATGAACTCGATTGCGCTCCCCACCGGATAGATTGCCCACCTTTTTCTGTTGATCACTGCCGGAAAAGTTAAAGTGACTTACATACGCACGCGAGTTTACTTCGCGCTCGCCAAGTTCCATTATCTCCTGCCCGCCGCTGATCTCTTCCCAGATGGTTTTATCCCCATCAAGGCTGTCACGGCTTTGATCTACATATGCAAGCTTCACCGTCTCACCCACATTCAAGGTGCCGCTGTCAGGTTTTTCCTGCCCGGTGATCATACGGAAAAGCGTGGTTTTACCCGCGCCATTGGGGCCAATTATTCCGACGATACCACCACGTGGCAGCATAAAGTTCATATCTTCGATCAAGAGTCGGTCACCATACCCCTTACGCACATGCTCAGCTTCGATCACCACATTACCGAGACGCGGACCAGAAGGGATGAAAATCTCCAGATCTTTCTGCCGCTCCTTGGCCTCTGCATTGAGCAGATCCTCATATGAGGAGATGCGCGCCTTACTCTTGCTATGCCGCCCTTTGGGTGACATCTGAATCCACTCCAACTCACGTTGTAAGGTGCGCTGACGCGCAGATTCAGCTTTCTCTTCGTTCTGCAGGCGCTTGGTCTTCTGCTCCAACCACGAGGAGTAGTTCCCTTTCCACGGAATCCCCTCACCCCGGTCCAACTCCAAAATCCAGCCGGCGACGTTGTCAAGGAAGTAGCGGTCATGGGTAACAGCAATGACGGTACCTTGGTAGCGCTGCAGATGCTGCTCTAACCACCCAACTGTTTCTGCGTCGAGATGGTTGGTAGGCTCGTCCAACAGCAAAATGTCCGGTTTCTGTAACAGTAAGCGGCACAGCGCCACGCGGCGCTTTTCTCCGCCGGAGAGCACCTTTACCTCTGTATCTGAAGGGGGGCAGCGCAGCGCATCCATCGCGAGCTCAAGACGTGAATCCAGCTCCCATGCATCCAGGTCATCCAGACGCCCCTGCACCACGGCTTGACGCTCGCACAATGCGGTCATTGCATCATCATCCATAGGTTCGGCGAACTTCATATTGATCTCCTCAAACTCCTTGAGCAGATCTACCGTTTCCTGCACTGCCTCTTCCACACATTCGCGCACGGTTTTATCTTCATCCAGCTGTGGCTCCTGTTCCAGAAACCCAACGCTGTAGCCATCAGATAGAACCGCTTCGCCGTTAAACTCTGTATCTACCCCGGCCATAATCCGCAACAGGGTACTCTTTCCTGAACCATTGAGCCCCAGCACCCCTATTTTGGCGCCATAAAAATAGGACAGCGAAATGTCCTTGATAACAGGCTGCTTATTGTAGTACTTGCTTACTCGCATCATGGAGTAGATAATTTTCTTACTGTCTTCACTCATGTGATATTCTCCTGCAGGATATTAAAGTTTCATGCTACTTAAACCTTCCGTCTCCACGCACACGCGCGGGAACGTAGTTATCGAACAGTCAGTTAGCCATAAAAGTTGGCAAAACTGTTTAACTATTTAAAACGCTCAACATAAAGCATCAGGTGAACCCATGTCCACACCCTTATGGTTCTTATGGATCTCTTCCGCACTTATAGGCATTGCGGTAGCTGTTATTCTTGGTATTTCGTACAAAAACACCCGTGAGCTCCTGTTTAATCCGCCAGAGATCCGCGCATTGCGTTATCAAGAGGAACCGGAAAAACACCCCCTGTATAAATTTAAACTCAACGGCCTAACCCCCCGGCGCGTAGAACTAACCACTGCGGATAAGTTTAACCTCGTTGCGTGGCACGTCCCTTCAACCTCGGGAGCAAGTGTAATCCTGCTCCATGGCTACAAAAGCGACAGCGGGGAGATGGCTGCAATTGCCGCAATGCTGGTGCGCCACGGCTTCGGGGTCATTATCCCCGACCTGCGTGCGCATGGCGATAGCGAAGGGGAGCTGATAACCTTTGGCAGCCATGAATTGTACGACATCCAGGCCGCGGCCGATTTTGTCGCACACGCAGAACCCCAGATACGTCTGGGGCTGTTGGGTAATTCCATGGGGGGAGCTCTGGCGTTGTGTTATGCCGCACGCGATGCACGGATCGAAGCGGTGGTGGCGCAGTCGCCATATGCGAGCGTGCGGCATAGTTTAAGGCAGGGGATTAAATATTTCACCGGGCTCCCCCCTTTTCCGTTTGTCCCCTTAATCCGAATGTTCAGCCTTCCCTATGTTGATCTGGATGCAGCACATATCTCCCCGTTGTTGATGATGGAAAAACTGCAGCAAAAGCCTGCACTGATCCTTATGGGGGGTGCCGACCAAGTGGTAAATCCACAAGGGGCACAACAACTCTATGAAGCTGGCGGCGCGGCCACGCAATATTGGTTTGAATCTGAGTTAGAGCATGTGGCGTTCCACACCGACAAAGCAGCTGAATTTGAGCGCAGAATTGTGGAGTTTTTCAGGGCAAATCTGCGCTCAGAGCCGCAGCAGGATGTTCCTTAGCCAGCTGTGGACCTTAACCAACCCCGGCAAGTTCAAGCTTCTTGCCCCAGCGCCGCTCCATAGTCTGGAGCATCGCTACAGATTCAGGTTCGTCCAGGTGGTGTTGTGCAATCCAGTTGAAGGCGTCAGCACGCGCGTGTTCAAGGATCTCTCTATCTGCCAGCAAATCTGCAACCCTGAATTCCGGCAGTCCCGACTGCTGGGTGCCGAGATACTCCCCTGGCCCACGCATATTCAGATCGGCTTCTGCAATATTAAAGCCATCGCGATAGCGCTCTAAAACATGTAAGCGCTCTAGCCCTTGGGCAGAACAGTTGGGAGAGTGGAACAAAAAACAATAACTCTTCTCTGTCCCCCGCCCTACCCGTCCGCGTAGCTGGTGTAGCTGCGCCAACCCAAAACGCTCTGCGTGTTCGATCACCATAACCGTGGCATTGGGCACATCAATCCCCACTTCGATAACCGTTGTGGCTACAAGTACGTCTAATTCCCCTTCTTTAAAGCGCAGCATAACCTCCTCTTTATCCCCGCTGCGCATACGACCGTGCAACAAGCCAACCCTGCACCCAGCTCCAAGTTTCTCTTGCAGGTGGGTAAAAGCATCTTCCGCCGCTTTAAGCTCCAGGGTTTCAGATTCTTCCACAAGGGGGAAGATGAAATAGCTCTGAAGCCCAGCCTGAGCCTGCTCTTTGACAAAGGAGTATAGCCCATCCCGTTTCGCTTCCGCCAACACCCGCGTCACTATCGGAATACGCCCTTGCGGCAGTTGATCGATGATCGAAATCTGCATATCACCGTACAACGTCATGGACAGCGTCCGCGGAATGGGGGTTGCGGTCATAACTAAAATATCGGGATTGTCTCCTTTGTGCCGCAGAGCATTGCGCTGCTGCACCCCAAAGCGATGCTGTTCATCTATAACCCCTAGACCGAGATCATTAAACACCACATCGTCCTGAAGCAGAGCGTGAGTGCCAACAATGATATGGATCTCCCCACTTTTCAACCTTGCCAGCATTTCGCTCCTGGTCCGTGCTGGCGTTGACCCCGTGAGAAGTGCGGCGCACAAATTAAGTTGTGCAAGCCTAGTGGCAAAAAAACGGTAGTGCTGCTCGGCAAGAATTTCTGTGGGTGCCACCACCCCCACCTGCGCTCCATTCTCCACCGCAATCAGTGCGCTCAGCAGCGCAACAATGGTTTTCCCGCTGCCTACGTCCCCCTGTAAAAGGCGATGCATAGGGGCTGCAGCTATCATGTCGCGCTTGATTTCACCCAACACTCGAATTTGCGCCGGGGTGAGTTCAAACGGGAGTTGCTGAATCAGCGGCTTGGTATAGCGATGGGATACTGTAAACGCACGCCCCTTGAGTTGGTGCTGGCGGCGCTGCCGCAGGGCGAGCCCGAGTTGCATATAAAAAAAATCGTCGTAGATAAGGCTGCGATGTGCCGTTGAGGTGCGCTCCTGCAGAGCTTGAACATCGGCGGCGAGAGGGGGGTTATGGATATACAACACCGCCTCTCCAACATCAATAAGGGTACGTTTATCGCGCAGGGAAGCTGAGATGTCGGAATGGAGGAAAGAAGAGTATTCTGTCGCCGCTGCCTGGATTATAGAGCGCATCCGTTTCTGGCTGATCCCTTCAGTGAGCGGATACACCGGCAATATTGCAGCCCCTTGTTCCGCAGCGGGATCAAACTCCACCTCAGGATGAAGTATCTCGCGCTGGGAGCCAAACATGCGCACCTCGCCAAAAGCGAGAATTTCACGTCCTGGACGGTAGGAGCGCTCCATCCACGCACGCCGATAGTGAAACCATTTCAGCACAATCTGTCCGCTATCATCACCGACAAGAACCTCAAACACCGCACGGGAACGGCGTCCACCTGTCTTCACTTCAGCAGCACTGAGAATCTGCGCCCGAAAAGGGGCACTTTCACCGGGGCGCAATTGAGCTATGGAGAGCAAATGGCGCCGATCTTCGTAGCGCACCGGAAGTTGATAGAGGAGATCTTCAATGGTGAAGAGGTCAAGACGGGCGAGTTTTGCACTCAGGTGTTCCCCCACCCCTTTAAGAGAAACCAGCGGGGCCAGAAGCTGTGCAGCAGCATTGGATGAATGCGCCATACCTGAATTACCTAGAGTGAGATGGCAGGGAACCATAATGGAACCCTGGCGCTGGAATAACTATAATTATTTGATTCAATCCTGCTCTGCAAGCAGCGCGTTGAGGCGCGCCAAGAGCTCTTCTGGGTCGAGACCATGATTGATCGCCCCTTGCCTGAGTGACTCATGTTTGGCGCCAGAACATACTGCACAGTGGAGACCATATTCAGCAAGGATCGCCTGCGCCTCGGGATGGAGGCGCAGAATCTCTACCATTTTAGTGTTTAGGTCGATAGCACTCATGCGAGCTACTTGTACTCAATATCGGTTACTTCGTACACCTTAAGTCCTGATGGAACGCGTATCCGCACCTCGTCATCAACTACGTGCCCGATAAGCGCCCTTCCCACCGGTGACGTGACAGATATTTTACTGAGCTTAATATCCGCTTCATCTTCACCTACGATCTGGTAGACCACTTCGCTATCGTTGTCTACATCAAACAAAGTCACAGTAGCGCCAAACACGATTTTATCCGACTGAATAGTCTTTGGATCTATAACTTCGGCACGTGCAATACGGTCGTTGAGCTCTTTTATACGTGCTTCAATATGTCCCTGACGGTCCTTAGCCGCATCATACTCGGCATTTTCCGACAAATCTCCATGGGATCTGGCTTCAGCAATATCCTCAACCACCTTAGGACGATCAACCCGCATGCGCTGTTTAAGCTCCTGCTGAAGTTGTTCGTATGATTGCGGAGTCATGGGAATTGAATCTGACATGGTAATTTCCTTTGCTGTGTGATGGCACGGTAAGGGTTCATTGGCTGCGACACTACTCTTGGGAGCAATGCGGTAACAGTAGCAATGGTTGGCCCTTGCGTTTAGCGCTTATTTGCGTGGCCATGCTATTTGATACTTTGGGTAAAAAGCATCTTATGTGTATTAAAGTAATAAAGTTACGGGCAGGCTCAACGGCCCACCCGTAACTTCACATCTACCAGACTGCACTGTCGCGCACCCTTTTCAGAAAGATTTTATCCTGCCAAGGTGCACTGCAATGCGTATTTTTTAATTTGATAGGCGATTATACTCCTGCATTAAAGATACGTCAAGATCTTCGCGTCCCATCCCTGCATTTTGTTAAAACCAGCTTATATTGCTTCAGTTCTCCCCCTCCAGCTCGCACCTAAATCTCAGTGTGCATCACATTGCCATCCCGAAGGGTCATCACGGCTTTCCCTTTCATGCTCTGGTTTTCAAAGGGGGTGTTGTATGAGCGCGACTGGATGCTCTGTCGGGAAACTTCCCATACACGTTCAATGTCCAAAATTGCGACATCGGCAGCAACACCTATGGCAAGGGTTCCGCGTGGGATTTTCAGCGCTTTTGCCGCCTTAGAGCTTAACAGGGCGATAACTTCTGCCAGAGAGAGTATCCCTTCATCAACCAAGCGCAGAGCAAGTGGCAAGGCAGTTTCCAGCCCGATCATGCCGTAGGCTGCATAGCTGAACTCCATATTTTTGTCGTCAATATGGTGCGGCGCATGGTCGGTGGCAATGGCGTCAATGGTTCCATCACGCAACCCTTCCTTCATCGCAGCAACGTCTGCTGCAGTGCGCAAAGGGGGCCCAACCTTGGCGTTTACAGCGTAGCCGCGTACCGCCTCTTCGGTCAGGGTAAAGTGGTGCGGTGTCACCTCACACGTAACCCGGACTCCGCGCTGTTTGGCCGCACGAATCAGCTCTACGCTCCGACTGGATGAGATGTGACATACATGTAGATGGGCTCCAGTAAGTTCCGCCAACATTATGTCGCGCGCAACGCTTGCCGCCTCTGAAACCCAGGGGTTTCCTGAAAGTCCCAATTCGGTGGAAAGGGCTCCTTCATTCATCACCCCACCATCCTTGATGGATTCATCTTCGGAGTGAGCGATGATCGGCATATCAAACCCTTGCGCATATTCCATGGCATGGCGCAGCATCGCTCCATCCTCTACGTTTAAGCCATCATCTGAAAACCCGATACACCCGGCAAGCTTCAAATCTCCCATCTCAACAAGAGAATCTCCCTTTTGCCCCTTGGTGATACTGCAGATAGGGAACACATTGGCAAACCCTTCGAGCTGTGCCTTCTGGATCATATAGCGCGTAATCGCTTTGTTGTCGTTGCTGGGGTTGGTGTTGGGCATACATGCAACCGAAGTAAATCCGCCCGCTGCTGCCGCTTTAGTTCCAGATACAATATCCTCTTTGTACTCATAACCGGGGTCACGCAGATGGACATGGATATCCACCAGCCCCGGGGTCACGACTAGCCCAGTGGCATCTATCACCTGTTCATCGGCTCCGTGCTCAAGGTCTTTATCTATCTGTGCAATCCGCCCTGAAGCGATACGCACATCCATGATGGCGTCAATGTTCTGGGATGGATCTATCACTCTTCCATTTTTAATTATTGTGTTCATGGCACCTACCTTAAAATCGCGAAAAATAACTGTATTATGGCTTTAGAGAATATGCATACTTTTCCACCTTGAATTGAGGTTAGGGGTGGATACGCACTTTTATTCACTCGCCCCTCCACCTGCAAGCAGGTATAAAAGCGCCATCCTCACCGCCACGCCGTTTTCAACCTGCTCCAGGATGACGTTTTGCTTCCCGTCGGCAACGTAGGATGAAATCTCCACCCCGCGATTCAACGGTCCAGGATGCATCACAATTGCATCGGGTTTCGCCAGTTTCATATTTTCCGGATTGAGAGCAAAAAATTGTGCATATTCCCGCTTGGTAGGTAACAGCTTACTCCCCCCTTCACGTTCGAGTTGAATGCGGAGCATCATCACTACATCTGCATCTTTGATTGCGGCGTTGATGTCGCTGTACACTTCAGCCCCCAGTTGATCCAGCCCCGGAGGGAGCATGGTGGCAGGCCCCGCTAAACGTACCGTGGCTCCCATGGTTTTCAGCGCATAGAGGTCGGAGCGTGCCACCCGACTGCGTGCAATATCACCAATAATTGCCACCGTCAGCCCCTCCAGCGTGCCCTTGTGCTCCTTGATGGTCATAAGGTCGAGGAGTGCCTGGCTCGGATGCTCGTGAGCGCCATCGCCCGCGTTAATAACAGAGCAGCGGCTGAGGCGGTGTGCAAGATAGTCAGGGGCTCCAGAAGCGGGATGACGCATGACAATCACATCAGCATCCATCGCTTCAATATTTTTAGCCGTGTCCTCCAGGGTTTCCCCCTTGGTAACTGAAGAGGAAGCCGCTGAAATATTGATGGTATCAGCAGACATGCGTTTCCCCGCCAGTTCAAACGAGGTGCGGGTCCGGGTGCTGTTTTCGTAAAACAGATTGATGATGGTCTTTCCCCGCAGGGTGGGGACTTTTTTGATATCGCGTTGATTGATCTCTTTAAAGCTTTGGGCTGTGGTGAGGATAAGTTCAATATCTGCGCGCGATAGAACCTTGGTACTGATGATATGTTTGTGTTCAAAAACCATAGATGTTCTCCATAATCTGGTGATATTCAGTGTCAGGGTTTCAGCAGCCTTACCTCTTGTGCCCGCTTACTGGCGTCAAACTCAACTTCAATCTGTTCCGATTTAGATGTAGGAACATTGCGCCCGACATAGTCGGCGCGGATGGGTAGCTCCCGGTGACCACGATCAATCAGCACTGCAAGTTGAATACTTGCAGGTCTGCCAATATCCATAATTGCATCCATGGCAGCCCGGATGGTTCTGCCGGTGAACAACACCTCATCCACAAGGATTACGTTACGCTCATCCAAGCTAAAATGGATCTCTGTCTTTCCCACTGGGCGCGGGTATTGTGTGCTACCCACATCATCGCGATACATGGTGACATCTACGGCACCCATGGGTACCTCCACCTGTTCGATTTCGGCAATCTTCTCCTGAATCATGCGCGCGATGTGATCTCCTCCGGTGCGGATACCGACCAGCACCATGTTGTCACATCCTTTGTTTTTTTCGATCAGCTGATAGCTTATCCTGGCTATGGCGCGCTGAATCCCTTCCCTGTTCAATAGCGTAGTGCAAGATCCGGGCATATGACCTCCAGTCAAAATGATGGTGAGCTGTTGATCCGGACGGAATCGACGGATAAACAGTGCAGGGCCGAGCAAAAGGCACAAAAAAACCCGCTTGTCACAGTGACAACCAGGTATGCATGTGAAATAGAAGGCTGTGGTTCTTCAATAGTGGCGGAAACTTCGCGCCTTGATGTGTGAGGATGCAGGAAGAAATTATATAAAGAGCGCGGACACAAAGCGCGCCGGTACGGGGAATGTGGATACAGAGAGTGAGAATACAGGGAGTGTAAATATAGAGAGTGCAGCAGTAGTGGTACGATAGACGCAGTTTTACAGATATATTGATACATGTGACACCCCTTACCGACCTCTCTGGATCGACTTAAAAGGATTTCCCCCCCGTGCTGCTTAGAAAACGTACTTGGCACAAAGTAGCGCGGCCACTCAAGTGCGTCAAGAGATAAATACCCGCTATTTCCTCATGCGCGCGCCGCGAGCGGAACCGCAGTGCTGCAGAAGTGTATCTTTGCGCCGGCGTACATAAAGAAGGGGCTGACTATGAACGCTCGACTCCCTTCCCCTGATCTTCATTGCCCGCGGGGACGATTAAGTTGTGCTCCAACGCACAACGGAATTCCTCTGGCAAGCGACACGGTTTTTTACGCGTGTAGTTGAAACTCACCAGCGGGGTACTCCCCTCGGCAGTAAGTTCCCCGGCACGCTCAATTCGGTAGCGCAGTTCAAAAGAGGAGCGCTTTATGTCGCTGACGCCCACCCAGATTTTCAAAAGATCGTTGTGAAACATCTCCGCTTTGTATTTTACATGGGCTTCGGGCTGAATCAGACCACAGCCACCAATATCCATCTCACTGAATCCACCCAGATGCTTGAGATAAGCGATCCGTGCATCCTGAAAAAAGTTAAGCACTGCTGAGTTGGCCACATGCCCACCGTAGTTGATATCGCCTATATGTACACGATAGTCGATGTGAAAATCGAATTCCTGCATGGCTATCCCTTCCTCTCTGCAGTTTAAAGTGTGGCGCTTGGAGCTTAAAGGATCAATGCTGACATTGGGGGCAGAACCAACTGGAGCGTTGTCCAATCACCTGCTTGTGCAGTGTTTCACCGCACTCCAGACATGGCGCATTATCGCGCCCGTACACCAGGAGCTGTTGCTGAAAATAGCCGGGTTTGCCCTCACCATCGACAAAATCCTGCAATGTGGTTCCCCCCGCCTTGATCCCCGCATGAAGTACGGCAACTATGTTGCGCTGCAGCGCCTCCCACTCCTGCGCGCTCAGGGTTCCGGCTGGGCGCAAAGGGTGGATACGCGCAAGAAATAGCGCCTCGTTGGCGTAGATGTTTCCCACCCCGACAACGACGTGACTATCCATAATAAAGTTCTTGATCGCCCTTTTGCTCCCCTTCCCTTTGTGGGCCAGATACGCAGAGGTAAAATCCTCCCCCAGGGGTTCCGGTCCCAGCTTTTCTAGCAGCCGATGGGGCACCTCAGAGTCTGGATGCCACAACACCATGCCAAAACGGCGCGGATCACGATAGCGCAGGATGCCGTGATCAAGCACGAAATCCACATGATCGTGACGTTGAGGTCCCTGGTCGGTAGTGACAAAGCGCAGGGAACCACTCATCCCCAGATGGATAAGTACGATCCCCTGCTCCATCCGCAGGAGGAGATATTTAGCCCGGCGCTGCAACCCTCTGACTGTCTGCCCGCGCAACACCTGCTCCAGATCAGCAGGGATGAGGTAGCGCAACTGCGCTTGACGGATCTGCACCGCTAACACCCTGTGCCCCACAAGCACCGGTTCGAGTCCGGCGCGGATCGTTTCAACTTCAGGTAACTCAGGCATGCTTAAAAACAGACTCCCCGCCGGATAATCATGTCGCAACTGATGTGCTGTACCAATACACCACTTAATTCGTGCAACGGCACCTTGTAGCCACAAAAATAGCGCCACCCCCCCTGATCGTAATTGAGTTGCGCTACCTCGTAGTATCCAGTCTTACTTCCGTCTGCCAAGGTGATCTGCATCCGATAGAGCACCTGCGCATGGTTGGGCGCAATATCCTCAAATAAGATCTTGCACTCATCAATCTGCGGTGCCACGCTTGCGTCTGACTGAACATGGGCAAGATAGTCGTTACAACATCTGAAATTGCGTCGAAAGGTGGAATCGGGATGGTAACTGGCATAGATAAACTTGAAGTGGGCGCGTTCAAGCGCATGTGTCCGCGCCTGAATGAGCGTTGCAGGTTCCAGATGCTGGAGTTGTGTAAGACTTAAATCCATATACGCACTCAATATGTGTCCTAAAGTCTGGGGTCCAACAGATCGCGCAACCCTTCTCCGAGGAGATTATACCCCAGAACCGTTACCAAAATGGCAAGTCCGGGAAACACCGAGAGCCACCAGGCAGTACCGAGCGTCTGTTTGCCCGCAATAAGCATATTCCCCCACGAAGGTGTGGGTGGTTGCACCCCAATCCCTAAGAACGAAAGCGCGCTTTCGGTAAGGATGGCACCAGCTACCCCTAAGGTAGCAGAGACCAGCACCGGTGAGATTGCATTGGGGAGGATATGGCGCAAAATAATGCGCATATCGGTTGCACCCAGCCCGCGTGCAGCCATGACAAAATCGCGCTCACGCAGGGAGAGAAATTCAGCCCGCACTAAACGCGCCACCCCCATCCACCCGGTAAGTCCGATAATGATCATGATATTCCAGATGGAGGGTTCGAGAAAGGCTATCACCGCAAGGATTAGGAAGAAGGAGGGGAAACACAGCATTACATCGACAAAACGCATCACCACGCTGTCAACCCAACCACTGTAGTATCCTGCCACGGCGCCGATGAGTACCCCAATAACGCTGGCAATACCCACCGCGACAAACCCGACGAGCAGAGATATCCGCGCTCCGTACGCAATACGTAAAAACACATCGCGCCCCAGATCGTCCGTACCCAGCCATGCATCGGAGCCGGGGGGTTGCAGCTGGCGGGAGATATCCACTGCCCCCGGGTCTCCGGGCAACAGGGGCGCACACAGAGCAAGAAGAAACATCGCGGCCACCACCAAGGCACCACTTAAAGCCATCTTGTTCAGGGGGCGTCCTCGCCCTGTCCTGTGCTCATCTGAATCCACATGCACACCCATCGTTTCTTAGTGCTGCAACAAGCGCGGGACCAACATATGCGCTGCCTTACACACGACCCCGCTTGCATGTGCCGCTTTTTCGCTGTAAGCCGTTACGGGGGTGGAGTTGGTATAGGCGCCAGCGGAATCGTGCAGGATATAGGGGACCGGGTCCATGGAGTGGGTGCGCAAATGGAGGGGGGTGGGATGATCCGGCATAACAAGGATTCGATACGGTCCCAGATCTGCGATCTGCTCGAGCAGCGCTCCAACGATTTTTTCATCAAAAAGCTCAATGGCTTTTATTTTCTCCGCAACGTTTCCGCTGTGTCCGGCCTCATCAGGTGCTTCTACATGTAGATACACGAAATCTTTTACCTGGAGCGCCTGTAGCGCTGCTTCCACCTTGCCTGCATAGTTGGTATCGACATAACCCGTGGCACCGGGAACATCTATGGCATCCAATCCTGCATAGATACCGATCCCTTTAATCAGATCTACCGCCGATACAACACTGCCGTCAATGGCGAACTTCTCCCGATATGTCTCCATCTTAGGAGCTTTGCCCTGCCCCCACAGCCAGATCGAATTGGCTATCGACTTCCCTTCCTGAATCCGTTTTTCATTAACTGGGTGGTTGGACAAAAGCATCTGCGCGGACGTTGTCAAGTCGATGAGGATCTCCGCCCCTTCCCCTTTAGGCATTTTGTCTTCAATGCTCTGATTGATGATGTCATGAGGGGGGGTACATTTCATCAGGTGTTTCCCCTTGCGCCATACCATAAGATGACGATACGACACCCCTGCATAGAACTCTATTCCATCTTCGCCAAGTTCCTCCTGCAAGGTCTTGATGAGGGTACGCGCTTCAGGGGTTGAGATGTGTCCAGCGGTAAAGTCGTGCATATAGAGCTTGCCATAGTTGTGTACGATATCCACCAGATTGAGGCGAAACGCTACATCATCGGGGCCGAGCTCTACCCCCATACTTGCGGCCTCCAGCGGAGAACGTCCACTGTAGCAGGTTGCGGGGTCGTAGCCGAAGACACTCAGGTTTGCCACATCACTGCCGGGGGAGAACCCCTGCGGTACGGTATGAGCGAGTCCAACTTCGCTTACGCCAGCAAGCGTATCCATATGGGGCGTTTTAGCGTATTCGAGCACGGTTTTCCCGTCGAGCTCGTCCATGGGCTCGTCGGCCATTCCATCACCTAATAAAACAATATATTTCATTTACGTCCTCAGTTGCCTTAAGTGGCTTCAAGCGGGGTATTTAATAACGTTTAATTGCGTGGATGATAACGTTCATGCACCCGGCGCAGGTGCTCCCGCGTCACATGGGTGTAGATCTGAGTTGTAGATATGTCAGCATGTCCAAGCAACACCTGCACCACACGCAAATCCGCACCATTTTCCAGCAGATGGGTTGCAAAAGAGTGGCGCAACGTGTGGGGGGTTACATTCTTGTTAATTCCGGCCTCTGCAGCTCGGCGCTTAATAATCTTCCAGAACCCCTGCCGTGTCAACCCCCCTGCCGAGCGATTCAGAAACACATGATTACTCTGCCTACCACACAGCAAAGCCGGACGCCCATGCGTAAGGTAGTGGTGCAACACCTCCATCGCCGCTTCACCGATGGGGACAATACGCTCCTTATCCCCCTTCCCCATGGTTTTGATGTATCCACTTGCAGGGTGGTAATCGTTCAGCTGCAGCGAAACCAGCTCTGTCACTCGTAGCCCGCAGGCGTAAAGAACTTCGAGCATCGCCCGATCACGCATGCCGAGGCTGGTTTCGCTGGAGCAGCTCTCCAGCAGCGCTTCCACCTCGGCAAGGCTCAACACGTGTGGAAGGGTTTGAAGCAACTTCGGTGTTTCAATCTCGCTCACGGGGTTATGCCCGATCCACCCTTCATCGAGGGCAAAGGTATAAAACCCACGCAATGCCGCAAGATAACGAGCGCGGCTGCGCACTCCCAGCCCATTGTTTTTCAGCTCTGAGAAAAAAGCGCGGATATCTTCACAACCAACGGCCCCGGGCTCTTTAACTCCAGATGCGATACAGAACTCAACATGGCGCAGCAGATCTGCACTGTAAGCCACCATGGTGTTGGGTGCGAGCCCTCTTTCAACACTTAAATAATCGGTAAAGGCATCCAACAGACGCTCAAAGGCGTTCTGCGCCACCATTACAACTGCTCCAGCAGCGCTTGCTTAAGCTCGGTGATTTTATCTTCCTGGGTTAATTTTTGCTCGGCAATGTCCTGCACATAGAAGGTGTCGCCAGCTTGTTTGCCCTGGGTAGTGATCTTTGCCACTCCGATATAGAGGCCCAACCGATTCAAGGTATAACTGATAGAGTACAAAAGTCCCACTTTGTCCTTGGTGGTGATATCAACAACAGTATAGTCATGCGAAACATCATTGGTGACAGAAACCAGCGGTGGCACATCGGGTGTAGCCTTCAACTCTGCGAACTGCATAGATTTGCGCCGCTGCTTCACAAAGTCACTCAGATCGTTGCGGTTCTGCAGATATTTGACCAGGTCGTGCTCTATCTCGTCCCAGTCTTCTTCGCAACACATACCGTGGGAGGGGGAATCAACTTGCAGGATATCCACCGCCATGCCGTTATGCAGGGTATATATCTGCGCTTCGAGAATATTGATACCATGCCCCGCCATCACCCCTGCAATTGTAGTGAACAGCCCCGGAACATCCAGGGTGACAATGATCACCTCGCTCAGCTTAAGTTCCGCATTAAAGCTCACCTGCATGGATAGCGGTTTGGCTCCGCGCGCGAGGATCACCCTGATCTGCTCAGCGAGTTCGCTGGAATAGTGAGACATCAGGTGCCTGGTACTAAAAAAACGCAAACATTCGCGCACACGTTTTTCGGAGAATTCGTCTTTAAGCTCTGTGGCCACGGCGCGCTTGCGATTGCGAATCTTCTCCGAACTGCTCTCCTGCTCAAAATTGCTCCGTTCGAGCCTGGCGTAGGTCTTTTCGTATAACTGCTGCAAGAGAAACCCTTTCCACTCTGTCCACGAAAGGGGGCCTACAGCCTTGATGTCGGCAAAAGTGAGCAGGTAGAGGATGTTGAGGTTTTCACTCCCCTGTATAGTATGCGCAAACTGTTTAATCTGATTTTCGTCATTGATATCACGACGTTGAGAGATGTATGACATCTCAAGATGATGTGCAACGATAAATTGTAGCCGCTGACTACTCTCTTTGGTTAGACGCAGACGGCGCGCGATGGTGGGGACCATCCTTGCGCCCTTATCTGCATGTTGGCCCCCCTGCCCTTTGCCGATGTCATGCAAAAGCACTGCTAGAATCAGCAATTCGGGTTTGTCAATATCCTGTGCCAACCTGGTCAACAGGGGTTTGCTCTCCTGGTACTCCCCCTCCCACAGACGGCAGATCTCCTTCACTGCAAACAGAGTGTGGGTATCCACGGTGTAGATATGATAGGCATCGTGCTGCACGCGGCAGTAGATATGCTTGAATTCCGGGATGAAATAGTTGAGAAACAGGACATGGTGCATCTGTTCGAGAATCTGGTAGACATCTTTTTTATAGCGCAGAATATCCAGAAACACCCCGGCCATCTTGGTTGAGCGCCGCATTTTATCGTTAATACGGTGTTGGTTTTCCCGAATCATCCCCTTCAGCGACAGGCTCAACTTCACACCGTGACGCTGACACAGCCAGAATGTCCGCATAATCAAGGTGGGATCGGTCTCAAACAGATCATCCCTAAAGGCGTAAAGCTCTCCGCGCAGCACAAAGAAAAAACGATCCAGGTTACGCCGCTGCATATATCGCGCATGACGCAATTGTGGACGCAGTGACTCCTCTGCTGCTGCAATCATAGTGGAAGCGATGTGTTCCACCTTGCTGGCTGCAGCATAGTAGTCTTGCATGAACTGCTCTACCGCCAGCCCCGACCTATCAGGAAGATATCCGAGGAACGCAGCGATTTTCTCCTGCTTGTCGAAATGGAGCTGGTCGTTCTTGCGTCCAGATAAGTAGTGAAGTTCGTTGCGGATACGCCAGAGGTAGTCGAGGGATGCGATGAATTCGTGGTAACGATGTTCGGAGATAACCCCTTTCATCAACAACCCGCGCAGAGAGCGCACCTTATATGTCACCTTACATATCCACAACACTGTATGGAGGTCGCGCAACCCCCCTTCACCATCTTTTATGTTGGGTTCCAAGATGTAAACTGAGGAGCCAAAGCGCTTTAAACGTTGCGCATTTTCATCCATTTTGGCTTTTATGAAGGTGCGGGTGCTGCGATGCATCAAAGGCTTGAGAACTTTAGTGCTGAACTCCTCATACAGCGGGGTGGAACCGCAGATAAAGCGTGCATCAAGCATCGCGGTATATGCACTGAGGTCAGTAGAGGCAATATCGAGACACTCTTCCCGTGTACGCAGGCTATGCCCCACGCTGAAGCCCAGATCCCAGAGCAGATACAAAACGTGTTCCGACAGCTGGGCACAGTTGTCCCGTTCCGAGGCGCAGACATAGAACATCAGATCGACATCTGAATAGGGATTCATCTCTGCGCGTCCATAGCCGCCCAAAGCCAGCATTGCGCATGGAGGTGGATCCAGATCACGACAGGAGAACTCAAAGACCTTGGTCACCATGGCATCGGTAAACGCCGCTAGTGCAGCAACAATCTCTCGCCCCGCAGCTCCGTTGCGATGGCGCTGCTTTATCTGCTCTGCATATTTCTGGTTATACGCCTGTGCATGGCGCAGAAACTCAGAGCGTAGGGGATTAAAATCTTCCCCAGCACGCCGCAGGATTATGAGTTGATCCAGCTCGGAGAGGTTGAATTCTTCTACTGCATCCATTCAGTTTTCTGCCACCATATTCTGCCCCCGCAGATACGCTTTCACCCCGCGGGCAATCCCATTGGCGGTAGTTTCCTGAAACTTCCGATCCCGCAAAAGTTTTGCCTCTCTGGTATTGCTGATAAACGCCGCTTCAACCAGAATGGAAGGCATATCTGCACCCAAAAGAACGTGGAACGGGCCCTGCTTGACCCCTAAATCGCGAATATTGGAGAAGCTTTGCTGCAAGTGCGAGACCATCGAGCTCTGTACCTCGGTAGCCAAACGGCTGGACTCGTTTATTTTGGAGTTTGCCATGAGGTCGAAGAGAATAAGCTCCAGATCTCCCACCTCCTGTAGACTCATATTATTTTCGCGCGCGGCAACTTCAACCGCTTTATTATTTTTGGAAAAATTGAGGAAATAGGTTTCTGTGCCGCGTACTTTCTTGTTCTCACTCGCGTTGGCATGCACAGAGATAAACACATCCGCCCCTAAGCGGTTGGCAATAGCGGTACGCTGCCGCAAGGTAAGATATACATCCTCGGTGCGGGTAAGGTGGACATCACAATTCAGGTGGTTGCGCAGCACTTGGGCTAACTTTTTGCTCAATGCCAGGGTGATATCTTTTTCGTACAGGTTGTTCGGCCCCACCGCACCAGGGTCTTTACCGCCGTGTCCGGGGTCAACCACGATACACAAGCGCCCGTTGCCATTTTTCTTAGAAGGCAACGTCACCATGTCTGCATAGTTGTCGGAAGCGTTGGCAAGCAGGGTGTCCACATGATCGTCAGCGGCACGTGGAGCCGTGCGGATCTCCTGCGTGTCAGACTTGATCACCACACCAGCTTTGTTGGAGATATCCATCACTATGCGCGCGGGATTATCGAGAGTGAAGATGTTGTAGTCCGCGTTTCTTTTTAAATCGCACACGATCCTGGAACCTTCGTTGTTGTGTCCCAGGCGGATATTCTGCACCACACTGCCACTGTCGTTGATGGTGTATTCTTGTGCCAGACCAGCCCCAGGGGGAACATCGGGAACATCCACATACACCCGTGCCGGAGCGGTTAAACTCTGGGCGCTGAAGCGTGCCGGGGCGGTGGTCTCAATCACAACACGAACGCGCTCCGGCGCGATGGAATAGCGCACATCTGCCATGGCATTGCGTGCCACGCTTGTGTTTCGCGGCACCACAGTCTCACGTTTCGGTTGGGTCTCGCGCTTTACCTGAGTGCGGGGGTAACCATGCGCGAAGCCGCTTTTCCTCATGAGGCGCTCTGCAGCAGCGCGCATATCGCCCTTGGGGTAGCGCTCTATAAGGGTAGCGCACACCTGCGCTGCGCGTTCCGGGTCAGCATAGCGTTCGTGATATAGCTGTGCACGTAGAAACATGGCGTCATCTGCCAGACTACTGCGGGGGAAGTTCTGCTCAAGATGGGTAAACATAGTTACCGCTTGGTCCAAATCGGAGCGTAGATGGGAGATCTCGGAAAGCCTGGTGTATGCCTTGCCAAGAAGGTAGTAACCCGACGCGGTTTTGGGATGCTGGGGGTAATTTTTAACGAAATTATGCAGCGGAGTAAGGACGTTATCCCAATTGTGCCGATACTGTTGCTTGGCATTTGACTTCATAAGGGTGTAGAAATCGGCGCGCGCATTAAGATAATCCTGCTGTGGTCCGGCATGTGCCAAACCAGCATACAGGAACAGCAGCACCAGAGTCACACCGCCAAGGAGAAGATGGCGAAATGGCGTATAGTGTCCTGCGCAGGAACAGCAGCAATCAGGTAAGGAGTCTTTTGAGTTCATCCAGAACATTAATCGCTTCCAGAGGGGTAATTCGGTTAATATCCACACTATTCAAACGTGCGTGCACCTGATCTTCCTGCCCCTCAAATAGATGTTTATGCTGACTCGAGTCATTATTTTGACTTCTTGCCACGCCAGTGTCTGCACCAATGGTCTCCTGCTCCAGGGTGTGGAGAACCGCGTTGGCTCTGGCAATCACTGGCTCCGGCAATCCGGCCAGCTGTGCGACCTGAATCCCGTAGGAGTGGCTTGCCCCGCCGGGTACAATCTTGCGCAGGAAGACAATTTTATCCTTCCACTGGCGTACCTCAACATTGAAATTGAAGATGCGCGCATGGATATCAGCAAGAGCAGTCAGTTCATGATAGTGGGTTGCGAACAAGGTTCGGGCAGCCACTTCCGAGTTATCATGCAAATATTCTGCCACTGCCCACGCAATACTGATTCCATCGAAGGTAGAGGTTCCGCGTCCAATCTCATCCAGCACAATCAAACTACGCGGGGTGGCGTGATTAAGGATGTTTGCCGTCTCACTCATCTCCACCATAAAGGTTGATTGCCCCTGTGCCAGGTTATCGCTGGCGCCAACACGGGTAAATATCTGATCCACCACACCGATGTGCGCTTCTTCCGCCGGAACAAAAGATCCAGCCTGCGCCAGTAATACAATCAGCGCAACCTGGCGCATGAAGGTGGACTTCCCAGCCATATTAGGTCCGGTGATGAGCAGGATCTGCTCCTTTGTGGCATCGAGCTTTACATCGTTAGGAACAAAACTCTCCCCCAGCGTCATGGTTTCCACCACCGGATGGCGCCCCTGCCTGATATTAAGGAGGGTTCCATCATCCATCTGCGGACAACAATAATTGCGCTCATGTGCAAGTTCGGCAAAGCCAAGGAGCACATCTAAGGCTGCCAATGCGGCTGCAGTCTCCTGAATGCGACTCCCCTGCTGGGTAACATATGCACGCAGACGCTGGAAAATCTCATACTCAAGCGCGGTTAAGCGTTCCTGCGCGCCAAGCACTTTATCTTCGTGTTCCTTCAGTTCAGGGGTGAAGTAGCGCTCTGAATTAGCTAGGGTCTGTTTACGTTCGTAGTGATCCGGCACCTTGGCGAGCTGGGTTTTGGAGACATCAATAAAATACCCAAACACCCTGTTGTAGCGCACCTTCAAAGTACTGATCCCGGTGGCTTTGCGCTCCTGCATCTCCAGACGTGCAATCCAGCCCTTCCCCTCGCGACTGATGGTGCGCAGGTCATCCAGGACCGCATCATACCCAGTACGAATCAATCCCCCTTCGCGTACGCTAAGGGGCGGATCTTCCGCCAGTGCAGCAGCGAGAAGTTCAACAACATCTTCAAGAGGGTCAATCGAGGCACAAAATGTATGCGCAAGCTCAGATTGAAACTGCGCCAGTTGCTCAAGCAGATGGGGAATGTTCTGCAACGATACCAAAACAGCGCGCAGATCTCTGGCGTTAGCACTCCCCATTGAGATTCGGGTATTTAATCGCTCCAGATCGTGCACCTGCTTCAGGGCGCTGTGCATATCTGCGCGCAACATCGGATACTGGATCGCTTCTGCAACCATCTGGTGGCGAGCTTTGATCTCATCGGTATGCACCAGCGGCATGGTTAGCCACTGACGCAACATACGCCCTCCCATAGAGGTTGCGGTACGGTCAATCGCCCCGAGGAGAGAACCAGAACGTTTGCCATCGCGCATGCACGTGGTTATCTCCAGATTACGGCGTGTATCTGGATCGATAACCATGGTATCGCTGACATGATAGGTATTTAACGGGCGGATATGCCCAACGGAACCACACTGGGTCTCTTCTACATAGAATAGCGCCGCTCCTGCGGCACTGATGGCAGCGGGTCGATCCACGCAGCCAAAGACTCCGAGATGTTCGGTGTCAAAAAACCGCAGCAGACGTTGAGAGGCAGCGTCTTGAGCAAACACCCCGTCCGGAAGAGAGTCAAGCTGGATGTGCTCGACAGCCTGTGCAAGCTCGCGCTGCAGAGAATCGACATGCGCGGCAGAAACAAGGATTTCACGCGGCGCAATGGCGCTAAGCTCCCGTATCACCTCATCTAAGGAGGTAACAGAGGTTACGCGAAAATGCCCAGTGGAAAGGTCGAGCGAGGCGACCCCGTAACCATCCTCACCTGTAGCTACAACCACAAAGAAGTTATGCGTATCCGCGTCAAGAAGTTCCTGCTCGATAGCAGTACCAGGTGTAACCACCCGTACCACTTCACGTTTAACCAGCCCCTTTACCGCGCGCGGATCTTCTACCTGCTCGCAGATGGCAACCTTATGCCCTGCCCCAACCAGTTTCGCCAGATAGGGCTGGGCGCTGTGATACGGGATGCCACACATAGGAATTTCTTCCTCTGCACCCTTGTTGCGACTCGTGAGAGAGATGTCGAGGATGCGGGCTGCAACCACCGCATCATCCAGAAACATCTCATAAAAATCACCAAGACGGAAAAACAGGATGGCATCCGGATAACGCGCCTTGATCTCCAGATACTGCCGCATCATTGGAGTTTGTGTTGCCATATAAAATCACTTTACTGCAATGAAAAATTAAACTTAAACTTTACCGTATGGGGCGTCCAATTCTACTCAAACGTGGCCTATGGGTTTCACTATCCCAGGACCAGTATTTGATAAACGCCTGCCCTTTAATTTTATCCTTGGCGACAAACCCCCAAAAACGGCTATCGTAAGAGCGATCACGGTTATCTCCGAGGACAAAATAGTGCCCTTCAGGAACCGTTACCGCAGGCATGAAATCGCGTCGATCTTGGGGGCTGGGCATAGTACCGGGATAAATAGTGCGCGGCTCTTTGTGAATCTCCTGCTCAATGGTGTAGTGTTCGCCATTCACATACACCTTCTTATCCCGCATCTCCACCCGATCACCCGGCACACCAACGATCCGTTTGATAAAATCACGCCGCTTCCACCAACTCATATGTGCATCTTCGGGGAATTCAAATACCACAATATCGCCCCGTTCCGGCTCATCAAACTGTAGGATGGTGATATCGGTAAAGGGGATCTGGGTGCCGTACATAAACTTGGACACCAGCAGGTGATCGCCAATCAGCAGGGTATCTTCCATGGAACCGGAAGGGATTTTGTACGCTTGGACAATAAAAGAGCGGATAATCAATGCCAGGATCGCTGCTATCACCAATGCTTCTGAATACTCGCGATACCATGGCTTTTTGCTGATGGCTTTCTCTTTTTTTCCAAATATTTTTTTCATATAATTAATCTTTTGACTTAAGTATGGCAAGAAAGGCTTCTTGGGGCAGCTCTACATTTCCAACTTGTTTCATGCGCTTTTTGCCCTCCTTCTGCTTTTCCAACAATTTACGTTTACGCGAGATATCCCCACCGTAACATTTAGCCGTAACGTCTTTGCGCAGTGCTTTAACTGTCTCGCGCGCAATTATTTTTCCCCCTACGGCAGCCTGAATTGCGACAACATACTGCTGGCGCGGGATATATTCTTTCATTTTCGATACCAAATCGCGCCCACGTTCATGTGCTTTATCCCGATGCACAATCAGAGAGAGGGCATCAACGCTATCGCCATTAATAAGCACATTCATGCGCACCAAATTGCTCGGACGGTAGTCAAGGTGTTCGTAGTCCAACGAAGCGTACCCTTTGGATATCGACATCAGACGATCGTAGAAATCGAGAACAATCTCGTTTAGAGGCAATTCGTAAACTATCATTACCCGCGTTGCAGTGAGGTAGCGGATTTCGCGCTGGATGCCACGCTTTTCCTCACACATGCTCAGCACCTGCCCTACAAACTCGTTCGGTACATGGATCGACGCTAGAATGAACGGCTCTTCAATGGTTTCAATGTCCTGCACCTCAGGCAGCTTGTACGCACTGTCGACGTTGAGAACCTCCTGTTTAGTGGTGGTGACATGGTACACTACCGTAGGGACCGTAGTTATCAGATCAATGCCGAACTCACGCTCCAGGCGCTCCTGCACTATCTCCAGGTGGAGTAGTCCCAAAAACCCACAGCGAAAACCAAACCCGAGGGCGGCGGAATTCTCCGGCTCAAAGGAGATAGATGAATCGTTGAGCTGCAACTTTTCCAACGCATCGCGCAACAGCTCATATTCACTGGTATCTATAGGATACATGCCGGAAAACACCATCGGCTTTACCTCTTTAAACCCAGGCAAAGCCTTTGCGGCCGGGCGATGCAGGTGGGTGATGGTATCTCCCACTTTGGCATCTTTCACCACCTTGATACCCGCAATCATGAATCCTACTTCACCTGCTTTGAGGCTGTCGCGCTCTAGTGGATATGGAGTAAATACGCCCAGTTGCAGAACCTCATAGCTGCGTCGGTTCGCCATAAACTGGATTTTGTCCCCCTTCTTCAAGGTTCCATCAACTATACGCACCAACACAATTACCCCCTGATACTGATCGTACCAAGAGTCAAACAGCAATGCTTGCAACGGTGCATCCGGGTCCCCCTCTGGAGGTGGCACCTTCTTAATAATGGCTTCGAGAATCTCGTGAATCCCGATCCCATCCTTGGCACTTGCTACAATGGCATCCTGCGCTTCGAGCCCGATGATATCTTCAATCTCTTCCTTAACCCGATCTGGCTCGGCCCCCGGAAGATCTATTTTGTTTAACACTGGGAAAATTTCCAGATTCGCATCCAGCGCCAAGTACACGTTTGCCAAGGTTTGAGCTTCCACCCCCTGGGACGCATCCACAACCAGCAGTGCCCCCTCACATGCCATGAGAGACCTACTTACCTCATAACTGAAGTCCACATGCCCCGGAGTGTCGATAAGGTTGAGGATATACTCCTCTCCGTCATCGGCCTTATACTTCAGACACGCAGCCTGCGCCTTGATGGTGATGCCGCGTTCCCGCTCCAGATCCATTTTATCGAGGAACTGTTCGGTTTTCTGACGTTCGTTGAGAGCTCCAGTTTTTTCTAGCAAACAGTCGGCTAAGGTTGATTTGCCGTGATCAATATGCGCTATGATGGAAAAATTGCGAATGTTCTGTTGTTTCATAATCTCCTGCACTTGTTGGATATGCCTGTTACCTGCATGAGTGCACTGAAGTATTGCAGCAACTGCGAACCAAAAGGGTGCAATCGGCGGGCGAAACTTCAGTTAAACAGGGCACTAGTTCGGCGGGCTATAAATCGGATGTAAGACTAGTCAGATTCAATTTCTTTGTAAAGAAATAAGATGCTTTCACTAAAAGTGTTATATTTCGTGGTCGGGTAAAAAGATCACATACGCAGCATGTCCTCGCCAGGCAGTAAGATAGACACAGGCAGGCTAAAGTAGCGAGATAATCTAGCGCGGTAATCGCACTAAGCCCGTAGCAGAGGGGTTTTATCACCGTCCCAAATTTAATCCTAAGGATTCAAAATCCTTGTGTCGATGAGTAGCAGCGTAGAGATGCCCATTTGTTGTGAATACATCTTTATACATATATGGCGTATTTGCCATAGTATCAATACCGTCCATTTATATAATCTACAGACGAGAATCTCATGCACCCTTCTAACCCCACATCCTGGAACAAAGTTGCTGCAAAACTCCACCGCTTCTCCGCACTGCGGCGGTGGGTTGAAGACCTTCTCTCTATCAGCCTTATTGTGGTTACCGTGAGCGCACTGGTACTTGCAGCCACGGTGTATCTGGACCGAGCCAAACCTGGATCACAATCATTATTGTTCAAGAATAATGGACCTGACACCGTGCCGGCCATTTATCAACGCCAGGATCAGGGGCACTCCATCGAAATATAACACACAATCCGCGGAAAATTAAACTGGACGGAGCTATCGCTTCAGTGGTGCGTCAAGCAAAAATGCAATTAGCGCCAGCAGCGAAACCAGCAAAAGATACAAAAACAGCTCCACAAATAAGTAGCGCTTGAATAGAAGAGTGCTTCGGTGCTAAACATCTGCCATGTATAAACCTCATACCGACATAAAATTTACCAACTTTCGTATTCTGCGCCTCAACTTTGGCCTCAACAAAGAGTTCAATGCTGTCAAACAGCATACAGAGGTGCATACAGAGTTCAAAATCCGCCATGAACTGCATGGCACCACGCTTAAGGTGTTTCTGCGGATAAAATTCACGGATAACCCGGATCGCACAACTCCGTTCATGCTCAATATAGAAGGTGAGGCAACATTTAAGCTCCGGCATCCCCCTGCTCCAGCTGAGATTCAACCCCTGGTAAAACAATACTGTGCCGCAGCTATGTTTCCATATCTGCGTGAAACCATTGCAGACATTACCCGCCGCGCTGGCTTTCCGCCGCTTCATATACCACAAGTGGACTTTACCCGCGCTTTTGAACAGGATCCCCCTGCTGGGATCTCTCCGTCCCACTCTTTACACTAAACAAAACCACTGGCGTATGTGCTGAGCGTATGTACTGAATATAACTCGTGGTTGTCCCATGGTGTTTTTTTTTGCCTTCGGGGGGCAAAAGTGGCATAATTTCGCTTTTGTGTAAAACAGGGTTCAGTGCCTGGTTGAAGTTGCGCGTACCTGCTCATCCTGGCTCATCCCGATTTCAGCCCAGTTGCACAGATGCACAGATGCAGCATACGGCATCACTTTGACTTTGGGCATCACTTTGCCTGCAATTTGCATTTCATATTTTTGCATTTTATATAAATACTTCTGCCAAACTTTTTGTATATTTTGCCTTTTGTATATATTTAATACGTTGGGGAGCTATGCAGAACACACCTACATCTTCACACACCGTTTCCTCATCCGAAGCTAAGATCGATACCTGTAACACCATAGGAACCTGGCTCGGAACTGAAGCACCTGAACATATCACCCTGCGCGCGGCTTTGATGCAGGTACACAAACCGGTTTTTTTGTGCCGCGCTCCACATGCTAAGTACCAAGTCCACACCTCGGGTCGCGCCATCCTTGGAGATTCAGAAACCCCATCCACAGAGGATGGAATTTCTGCGCAGGATCTAGTGGCGTATGCTGCTCCCCTCCCTTTGCACAGCTGTGGGGATGCCGCTTTTCTTGCGGCACATAAACTACGCTATCCGGTTATCGCAGGCTCAATGGCAAAAGGGATAAGTTCTGTCGCAATGGTTAAAGCGATGGGCGCAGCTGGAATGCTCGGATTTCTGGGTAGTGCAGGGCTCGATGTGGACACGGTTGAAGCCCACCTGCGTCAGCTGCAACGTGATCTTGATCCGGGCGAGTATGTGTACGGTTGCAACCTGATCCACAGCCCGAATGAGCCGGAGCTGGAACAGGAACTGGTGGAGATGTATCTGCGCATTGGGTTGAAGCTGATAGAAGCTTCAGCTTTTCTACAGATCACCGCGCCCTTGGTTGAATACCGTCTCCATGGGATTCACCGCGATACCAGCGGCTCTATTGTCACCCCCAACAAGGTGATTGCAAAGGTTTCGCGCGAAGAGATTGCAACCCTGTTTCTCTCTCCGCCACCGGAAAAAATTGTCGCGCGTCTACTAGAGCAGGGTAAAATAAGCGCACAACAAGCAGCCTTAGCCAAACAAGTTCCCATGGCGGAGGATATCACCGCAGAAGCAGATTCCGGTGGACATACCGATAACCGCCCCGCCATGGCACTATTTCCCACGATCGTTGCCCTGCGTGACACCTTGCAACAACAATTTCACTACCCAGAACCTCCGCGGATAGGATTGGGGGGGGGCATTGCTACCCCTTACGCTGCTGCGGGTGCTTTTGCCATGGGGGCTGCTTATATTGTAACCGGCAGTGTCAATCAGGCATGTGTAGAAGCGGGCACCTGTGATGCGGTAAAACAGATGTTAGCCGAAGCGCAACAGGCTGACATCGCCATGGCGCCGGCAGCAGATATGTTCGAGATGGGTGTTGATGTGCAGGTACTAAAGCGCGGCACCATGTTTTCCATGCGCGCGGGGTCACTGTACGAAATATACCGTAACTACTCCAGCATTGAAGATATTCCCCACGCTGAACGCTCCAGGTTAGAAAAGACCATCTTCAAAACCAGCTTGGACGAGGCATGGAGAAATACGCGCGCTTTTTTTGCGCGCCGCGACCCGCGTGAGATTGAGCGTGCTGACAGGGATCCAAAACATAAAATGGCCCTTGTGTTTCGCTCCTATCTAGGGCAAGCAACCCACTGGGCTATTGATGGTGATCCACAACGCCGCATCGACTATCAGATCTGGTGCGGCCCTGCACTTCCGGCGTTCAATGCCTGGACCAAAGGGACCTTTCTGCAGCAACCGCAGCAACGGAAGGTGGTGGATGTTAACCTCAATCTGCTGCTGGGGGCCGCTACGTGGTTACGAGCTAACATGCTCGGACCGGCGCGCGCCTGCTACGAACGGGTTCACCCCGATGAAACCCTTATCTTGCGCCCGTTAACCCGTGAGCAAATCGACACGTATCTACAGACGCAGGATCAGGCACAGGATTGATAGCCATATTAAAGCCATAGCAAGTTTGATACAAATGACGACATATATGTGCCATGCCGGACTGCTACAATTAGCTCGTTACCCCAGCGCACAGATACGTTACTCATTGCTCAATAATTTTGCGCCGCACATTTGGCGCTTTTTGTTTAGCCATTGCATTCGATAATTAATGCAAAGCATCCAAATACAGGGACCAAAGGTATGTATACAAAATCAGATTCCAACTCAACTACTCCATCCATCCCCCTGGCCGTTGTCGGGATCGGCTGTCTGTTCCCCAAGGCTGCAGACAAGTCTACGTTTTGGGCCAACATCAAAAACAAGGTGGATGCCATCACCGATGTCCCTGAAACCCATTGGCGCCTGGCAGATCACTATGATCCAGATCCAAAACGTCCAGATCATACCTATGGCAAACGGGGAGGTTTTCTCGATGCGGTGGATTTCAACCCCCTTGAGTTCAATATCCAGCCCAATATCCTTGAAGCGATCGACACCTCTCAGCTGCTGGGCCTGATCGCCGCGCGCGAAGCACTGCGCGATGCAGGCTACGACCCTGCGGGGGAATTCGCACGCGAACGCGTCAGTGTGCTCCTCGGGGTTACCGGCGCCCTGGAGATGGTGATCCCCCTTGGAGCTAGACTCGGCTACCCCATCTGGAAAAAAGCGCTGCTCGATTCAGGGGTGCCTGCTGAGGTGGCAGATGAAGTTGTGGAGCGGATCGGTGCCGAATATGTGCCATGGCAGGAAAACTCCTTCCCTGGTCTTCTCGGCAACGTAGTGGCAGGACGGATCAGCAAACAGTTCAACCTTGGAGGGAGCAATAGCGTTGTAGATGCGGCGTGCGGAAGCTCTTTGAGTGCGGTACACATGGCAGCGATGGAGCTGGCATGCGGACATGCAGACATGGTGATTACGGGTGGGATCGACACCTTCAACGATATCTTCATGTACACATGTTTTAGCAAAACTCCAGCACTGTCACCAACCAACCGTATCTGTCCATTTGACGAATCCAGCGACGGCACCCTCATTGGCGAAGGGCTGGGGCTGGTAACCCTAAAACGTCTGGAAGATGCAGAGCGTGATGGCGACCACATCTATGCTGTAATTAAAAGCGTAGGGAGTGGAAGCGACGGTAAAGTGGGGGCGATCTATGAGCCCAGCGTCAAGGGACAGGTGCGCACCCTGCTTAACGCCCAGAAACTGGCCGGCGTAGAGCCGCACGAGATCGGTCTCATCGAAGCGCACGGTACCGGTACTAAAGTAGGTGATGCGACGGAAATAAAGGCGCTGCGTGAAGTTTTTGGCGAGAGCGATGGACGCCCATGGTGTGCCATCGGCTCGGTTAAATCACAGATTGGACATGCTAAAGCGGCCGCTGGTGCTGCAGGCCTGATAAAAACCATCCTTGCGCTTCACAACAAGATTCTCCCTCCCACTATCAATGTGGACAAACCTCAAGAGGTTATCACCACAGGAAACACCCCTTTCTATATAAATACCGAAGCGCGTCCGTGGGTAACCCATGCTGATAAACCACGCCGCGCTGGGGTGAGTGCCTTTGGTTTTGGCGGAAGTAATTTCCACTGTATTCTGGAAGAATACCGACATAAAAAGCGTTTTTGTGACTGGGATGGAACTCCCCAGCTGCTGGCGTGGAGCGCGGCTTCTGCAGCGGAACTTAAAACCTCCATCAAAAAAAGTCTTGCGCAATTAAAGCAACAACCACAAGCCGAGGAGATTCGCCAGCTCGGTGCCAGCACCCGCGCTGCTTTCGAGCCGAGTGCGGCTCAGCGCCTGTGTTGTTGCATCGATGATCCGGCACGCGCCTGCGAAATCTTGGAGCAAGCCTGCACGTTGGTGGATAGCGGCACAGAGCATGCCTCTACTCCAAACGGTATCTACTACAGCGCTATACAACCAGCCGCCGCCACTGCGACTAAAACTGCAGTGCTGTTCCCCGGACAGGGGGCGCAATACCCCTACATGTTACGCGATCTGGCGTGTCACGCACCGGAAATGCTGGAGGAGCTCGAACGTGCCGATGCCGCTTTGAGCCTGGAGCAGGGGCAACACCTCAGTAACCTCATCTATCCCCACAGCATCTTCACCAAGGCAGAGGAAGAGGCAGCGGCACAAAATCTTCAAGCTACCCAGCATGCACAACCCGCCATTGGCAGCGTAAGCCTCGGAGCATGGCGCTATCTGCAGCGCTACGGTCTCGAAGCACAGGCCTTTGCTGGACACAGCTATGGTGAGCTTACCGCCCTGTGCGCCGCCCACTCCTACGCGCCAACGGATCTATATAAACTCTCCCATCTGCGCGGCAGTCTGATGCGCGGCGATGGCAGTGACAAAGGCACTATGCTCGCGGTTTCTGCTCCTCTGGCAAAGATTGAAGAGCTCATTGAGCAGGAAGAGCTGGAGCTAATCATTGCGAACAAGAATACTCCGCAACAAGGGGTACTCTCCGGCTCACGTTCTGAGATTGAACGGGCGGCGGCGGCGTGCAAAAAAAGGGGGATGCGCTCTATCCCTCTCGACGTTGCAGCGGCGTTCCACAGTGCTCTGGTCGCTGATGCTTCTGTGCCGTTTCGCGCTGAATTGGAGCACGTCGCGATTAACCCTCCAGAAACCCAGGTATACGCAAACAAGAGCGCTGCTCTCTACCCCACTAAGACAGATGCAATGCGCACCCTGCTAGCAGAACAGATCGCAAGCCCGGTGGAATTTGTGCGCCAGATTGAACAGATGTATGCTGATGGCATCACCATTTTTATCGAAGTTGGACCCGGAGCGCGCCTCTCTGGGATGGTCAAGAAAATCCTCCCGCAGGATGTCCACATTGTCACTCTGGATGCCTCCAACGGCAAACGCAACGGCATGACTGATGTCGCACGCTGCCTTGCACAACTTGCAGCTCTGGGGCTGCCCCTTGAGTTGAAGCGGTGGGATGAAAACTACGCGCGCACCTGGCTGAAAAAACCGCTTCAGGATGATAAAAAACCACGCATGAGCATTGAAATATACGGTTCCAACTATGTAAAAAAACGCGATCCGATCCCCCCCAGTACGCGTATCTTGGTGGATGCGCGGGAGGTTAAAACTCAAGAAGCTCAACCCCAAGCCAAGTCGCACCAGCAAATGCACCACCCCACCCCTGCCACCACAGCGGTGACCGGAAGCATTTTAAATACCGACACAGAAAGCACCAGTGGAAGGGCACCAGCATCGCTACACATGTTGCGCTCACAGATGAGTGTGCTGCAGAAGATGCAAGAGGACACCGCGCGTCTGCACGAACAGTTTCTCGCTGGACAAACTCAGGCTCTGCAGAGCATGCGCACGCTAATGGGGCAGCCGCACGACTCAGCGTCACAGCCGACACAAACCTACACCGCACCACATCCATCAACTCCAGCACCGGTGCAAGCCCAGGACTCAACAACACTGCATGTTTCTGCCGCCGCAGGTGCAGCGCAGCCGAGCACGAAACCACAGACTCAGAGCACGCCAGCGCCACAGATCCCCACCGGTCCAGATGTAGCAGCTGAGCTGCTCGCCATTGTAGCGCAGAAAACCGGCTATCCCACCG
>CAZDRL010000021.1:0-3595 GCA_964508035.1 uncultured Desulfuromonas sp. | reverse complement strand
TGTGGAGCCGCAGCAACTTGCAGCGCTGCAGACGCTGCGCCAGATTGTAGAGACCTTGGAAACAGAAGCATCTGCGACTCCTACGCCAGCTCAATGTGGAGCGACCCAGGGCATAGACGCACCTGCCCCAGAAAACCCCACCCCGCAGCGCCCCAGCATTCAACGTCAGATAATACGTTCACGCGCGCTGGAGCAGCCCCGCACTGCATTAAAAGTAGAAGCTCCTATCTGGGTTGTGGATGACGCCTCCCCTTTAAGTGAGGAGATTGTCCGAGCGCTGGTAAACAATGGGTACAGCGCAAAAATTATCAGCCCCACGAACTGCGATATCCCCCAGTGCTTAGGTGGACTGCTGATCCCGGCACCAGCCATTGGCACCGACAGCGATTTTCTGCGCGATGCTTTCAGCCTGCTACAACGGTGTGCACCGGCACTACATACAGCCGCAACAGACGCCGCTGCGATATTTTTCACCCTCTCCCGTCTGGACGGAAACTTCGGCTTTACTCCAGGCTCGATGTTGCAGGACCCACTCTCCGGCGGCTTGGCCGGGTTAAGCAAAACTGCGGCGCACGAATGGCCTGATATCACCTGCCGCGCGCTGGATATTGATCCCTTCATGCCCTTGGAACAACAGGTGGCGCAGGTAGTTTACGAACTGGAGCACACTGGTCCTGTAGAAGTGGGGATCAGCAGTAGCGGAACCACCACCCCCATGCTGGAAGATGCAGACCTTGCGGCTCAAACTGCATCCATGAATCTGACCAACGACGATGTAGTTATTATCAGCGGTGGAGGGCGCGGAGTGACAGCAGAGGTTGCCCTGCACCTGGCACAGAGCGCACAGCCTGCCTTGCTACTGCTTGGACGCAGTCCTCTGCCGGAAACGGAAGAATCGTGGCTTAAGAGTGCCACCAATGCAGCAGAGATAAAGCAAGCACTCCTGCAGAACGCCACCACAAAGCTGAGCCCGAAACAGATCGGCGCGCAATGCAGTGCCATCTTGAATCAGCGCGAACTGCGCACAAACATTGCGCGCCTCGAAGCAGCTGGATCAAAGGTGATCTATCAGGCCTTGGATATCCGCGATGCAGAGGCGGTACATGCCGCTGTGGCGCAGGCACGCCAGCAGGGCACTATTCGTGGAATTGTTCACGGTGCCGGTGTGCTGGCAGATAGAAAGATCGAAGATAAAACGGCAGAGCAGTTTGATCTGGTTTACTCCACTAAAATTGCAGGGCTCCAAGCCCTGTTGCAGGCGACCGTAGATGATAACCTGGAGTTCATCGCCCTGTTCTCCTCCTCCAGCGGACGCTTCGGACGTAGTGGCCAGATTGACTACGCCGTGGCTAACGAGGTGCTGAACAAGACTGCCCAAGCCCTGGCACGCCAACGTGAGGAGTGCCGTGTTGTAGCGCTGAACTGGGGACCATGGGACGGTGGAATGGTCAATGCCGGACTGAAAAAACTGTTTGCCAGCGAAGGGATTGAGGTTATCGACCTCGAAGCTGGGGCGCGCTATCTGGTGCAGGAGCTCACCGCTGTTGGCTCAGAGGTGGAACTGGTAATCTCCGGTTCAAGTGGTGGTGCCGGGGGGAATACACCCGAGCCGCGCCCAGCACAGACTGCAATTCCGCAGTTGCCCAATAGCGTGTTGCAGATACCGGTGAGTTGCACCCATATCCCCGCATTGCGTGACCATGTCCTTAATGCACGCGCTGTGGTCCCAACTGCACTCAGTGCCGAATGGCTTGCGCTGGGGGCGATGCACACTTACCCCGGCATGACTTTTTTCGGCTTTGACAACCTGCGCATTTGCCGTGGCATCACCCTGGAGCAGGGTGCTGAGCAGCACATTGAGTTACGCTGCGGGCAGATGCAACCAGCAAAAGCGGATGTGGGTACTTACATGGTTCCCATGCAGATATGTGACGCCACCTCGGGCCAAGTGTACAGTAGCGCTGAAGTGATTCTGGCTGACAGCCTCCCAGCAAAACACCTCTCACCGCTGGTTCTGGATGTTTCAGATAGCGCGCAGGAGGACCACTCCTCCATCTATGCCGACACCCGTCTGTTTCACGGCCCTGCATTTCAGGGATTAAGGCAGGTTCTGGGGCTGGATAACACGGGGATTAATGCCATGGCACACAACGCCGCTACCCCCGCAGAGTGGATGAGATCTCCTCTGCGGCAGACTTGGCTGAGCGCCCCACTCCTGCTGGACTGCAGTTTTCAGCTTATGATTCTGTGGTGCCATGCAACGCAGCAGAAAGGTTCATTGCCCAGCTATATCAGGCGCTATCGGCAGTATGTAGAGAGTGTGCCGGCAGATGCCATGGAGATACGTTGCTGCATAAACACCTGTACAGCAGCGATGGTGGAAGCGGATATCGACTTTATCGCGCCAGAATCTAACCAAGTGCTGGCGCGTATCGAAGGGTACGAGTGCACAATGGCGGATAGTCTTACCTCTGCTTTCGCACATAATACCCTGAAATAATCGGAGCAAGGATGAATATACATCTGGAGTGTCTACCCTGTTTTGTCAAACAAACCTTGAGTGTTCTCGATATGGTGGAGTCAGATGCTTCCACACGGGAACAGCTCATGCGTGCTGTGCTGGCTAACCTAAGCGCTGCCAGCTTCAATCAGAGCCCGCCCCAACTGGCACAGGAGATTCACGCCCAGATCCGGACGCTGTGCAACAATGCTGACCCCTATGCGGCGCAGAAACAGGCGGATACGACACTAGCCCTGGAGATGTTTACCCTGATTGAGCCCGAGGTAGAGGGGGCTTCTGATCCGTTCTATGCCGCACTCCAGATGGCGATAGCGGGAAATAGTCTGGACCACGGGGTCTATCATGACTTAAGCTCGGCCCAGGCCCGGACGTTTTTAGAACAGGGATTACACACTGACATTAAAGGGGATCTGGAACAGTTCCTTGTCCAGCTTGAAAACGCAGAGCATATTTTGTTTCTCGGAGATAATGCCGGGGAGATTGTTTTTGATCGTTTCCTGTTGCGCCACCTGCAACACAAGCGCGTTACTTACGCAGTACGGGGTGGAGCTATCATTAACGATGCCCTCCTCCCCGATGCACGTCAGGCTGGAATTGATAAACTAGTCACCCATCTCATCGACAATGGTGACGATGCTCCGGGTACGGTCCTACACCGTTGTTCGCCTGAGTTTAGAGCGATATTTGCGGCGGCAGACCTCATCATCGCCAAGGGGCAGGGAAACTACGAAACCCTGAGCGACCACCCGGCAAATATTTTCTTTTTGCTCAAAGCCAAGTGCCCTGTAGTTGCACAGCACATAGGCTGCGAAGTTGGAGATGCCCTTCTCTATCATTCTGGAAAAAACTGACTTTATCGATGTTTGTAAACTTGTAACTGTTTAACACCCGTTACCGGTAGGGACTTGTGGCACCCATGGAAAGGGCGTCTGTCGCCATGGTCGGCGCAAAGTGTCTCTTGGAATGGGTGCCACAAATCCCGACTTAGACTTAGCTGTTTGACAAACCTTAGCGTAAGTAAAAGAGGATCATTATGTCCAGCACCTACGGTACCCTGTTCAAAATATCCACCTT
>CAZDRL010000020.1:0-39498 GCA_964508035.1 uncultured Desulfuromonas sp. | reverse complement strand
ACCAATGGACACCGTCAGCCCATCACTCGTTTGAGAATTACGGGCATCGAAGCTTGATGCACTTGTAAATGCATCAAGCACGATGGCTAAGTAAAAAGCACCAAATGCAAGACGCGCAATGATCGAGCAATGCGGCGTACTTACGTACGTTGGTGAGACCATTGTAGCACCGCAGCAATTGGTGAGTTTTTGCGACGCCATTGAAGCTTAACAGGAGACACGTTATGGCTCACAAAAAGGCAGGCGGCAGTTCCAGAAACGGCCGCGACAGCGCAGGTAAGCGCCTGGGTGTGAAGCGTTTCGGCGGTGAGCAAGTCACTGCTGGTTCCATTCTAGCACGTCAGCGTGGCACTACCTTCCACCCCGGAAAAAACGTAGGCTGCGGCAAGGACTATACTTTATTCGCCTTGATTGATGGTGAAGTAAAGTTCGAGCGCAAGGACAAAAAGCGTCAGCAAATCAGCGTTTACGCCGCCAGTTAGATCCTTGCACGCACACCACATGGAAAAGCCCGGGTTCAAACATTGGAACTCCGGGCTTTTTTTGTGTTACGATGCTGCCGCACCCTCGCACCTCCTCAACAACGCTGCGGAGCGTGCCCGGACACAATCCGAGAAAACCTTTCCAACCAGCGGGCGAACGCCCTGAGGCTGAGTTCCAAGATTAGACTATGCGCTTTGTCGATGAAGTAAAAATACAAGTTAAAGCTGGAGACGGCGGACGAGGCTGTCTTTCGTTCCGGCGCGAAAAATTTATTCCGCGTGGCGGCCCTGATGGCGGCGACGGTGGCAATGGGGGCGACGTGTATCTGAAGGTGGATGAAGGCCTCTCCACCCTCCTCGACTACCGTTACCATGCGCACTATAAAGCACACAACGGCGCCCATGGAATGGGGAAAAACCGCCACGGCAAAAACGGCGAGTCACTCACCCTCATGGTTCCCCCGGGTACCCTGGTGTACGATAACACCAGTGGCGAACTTCTGGCAGACCTGACCACGCCGGGCGAGATGATCAAGCTTCTTCAAGGTGGGATGGGTGGGCGCGGTAACGCACGCTTTGCCACCAGCACTAATCGAGCACCACGCCACACCCAGCCTGGAACCCCGGGTGAAGCTCTGAGCATCCGCATGGAGCTTAAACTTCTTGCAGATGTTGGCCTAGTGGGGATGCCCAACGCGGGTAAATCCACGCTGATCCGCGCCATCTCTGCGGCTCGCCCCAAAGTTGCCGACTACCCGTTTACCACTCTGGTTCCCAATCTGGGAGTGGTACCCTATTCGAGCTATAAATCTTTTGTGGTAGCAGATATCCCCGGTTTAATTGCCGGCGCCAGTGAAGGACACGGGCTCGGCACCCGTTTTCTGCGCCATGTGGAGCGCACCGACCTGTTTCTCCATCTGGTTGATCTAAGCGATCCCAGTCTGGATGAGCAAGAAGACTATCTGCACAATTTCAATATCATCAACACCGAGCTCAGAAAACACGATGCCGAACTGGGACAGAAGCCTCAGATAGTGGTGTTGAGCAAAAACGATGTCACTGAAGTGCGCCAACGCGCAGAGGTAGCACGCCCGCTGTTTGAACAGCAGGGATACCCGGTTTTCTCCATCTCCGCCATCAGCGGGGATGGCCTCGATGCACTGGTACACGCGATCGGTGAGCGTCTCGACAAGGAGCGTGCGCAGTAACCATGACCAGAAAACGCCTTCTCGCACCGGTGAAGCGGGTGGTTATAAAAATCGGTAGCGGGGTTATCACCACCCCCGCAGGGCTCAACTTTACCCAATTGCAGCATCTGTCCGAAGCGATGTGCAACCTGCACCAGAACGGCTATGAGGTTATTGTGGTCTCTTCCGGTTCCGTAGCAGCAGGCAAGGGAGATCTCGGCATCTGCGGGCGCCCGCAGAGCATCCCGCTGAAGCAGGCGGCGGCGGCGATTGGACAGAGCCGACTGATGCGCAGCTATCGCTCGGTGTTCCGCAGCAGAGGAGAAAACGTCGCCCAGATCCTCCTAACCCGCGATGACCTTTCCAACCGACGCCGTTACCTGAATGCGCGCAACACCATCATGACCCTGCTCGACTACGGTATCGTCCCTATTATCAACGAAAACGACACCGTCGTAGTGGATGAGATCCGCTTTGGCGACAATGACAATCTCTCCTCCATGGTGGCGAGCCTGGTGGAAGCCAATCTGCTCCTTATTTTATCGGATGTGGATGGACTGTTTGACAAAGATCCGAGCAAATATGCGGACGCTACCCTGCTACACGAGGTGGAACAGATTACCCCCGCAGTTGAAGCGATGGCAGGCGAAGCCAGAACCGTTTTGGGGACCGGCGGCATGGTAACCAAAATCAAGGCAGCAAAACGTGCCACGCGCTACGGCATCGCTACCGCTATCATCAATGGTCTTAAACCAGACAGCCTCGCGCAATTTTTTGCCGGTGAAGATGTGGGAACGTTCTTCCTCCCCACCACGGCTCCCATGGCGAGCAAAAAACACTGGATCGCATTCACCAAGAAAATACGTGGCAAGATCATTATCGACTCCGGCGCATGCAATGCTATCCGCAACGAAGGAAAAAGTTTGCTCCCTTCGGGGATCATCGCTGTTGAAGGTGGCTTTGACCGGGGCGATTCGGTATGTCTGTGCGATGAAGACAAAAAAGAATTTGCCCGCGGAATTACCAACTACTCCAAAAATGAAGTTATTCAGATCCGCGGACGCAAATGTGCAGAGATAAGTGGAATTCTAGGGTATAAATACGGTGACGAAATAGTTCACCGCGACAACCTTGTCTTTGCCTCCGAAGATGACTGAAACTAGTAAGGAGATCAGCATGAGTAGTACAGCTTCTGATGTTTCTATCCAAATCAAAAACTTGGCGCGCAAGGCGCGTGCGGCGTCCATCCGGATGGCTGGGCTAAGCTCAGCGACTAAAAATGAGCTGTTGGAGCGGATGGCGACAGCGCTGGAGCAGCAACGTACCACGCTCCAAGAACAAAACGATCTCGATGTGCGTGCGGCGCGGGCCAACAACCTTGCCCCCGCCATGATTGATCGCCTCATCCTCACCGATGAACGTATCGATGCCATGGCTCAGGGCTTGCGCGAAGTTGCAGCACTGCCCGACCCCGTAGGGGAAGTTACTGGCATGTGGCGCCGTCCCAACGGCATTCAGGTGGGGCGGATGCGCATCCCCCTGGGGGTGATCGGGATCATCTTCGAGTCCCGCCCCAACGTGACTGCCGATGCAGCTGGATTGTGTCTTAAAAGCGGGAATGCCATCATTTTACGCGGTGGTTCCGAGGCTATCCATTCCAACACTGCCATTGGCAACATTCTTAAAGCTGAACTTGAGCACATGGGGCTTCCCGCCGCGGCCTTGCAAGTGGTGGAAACTACAGAGCGCAGCGCGGTCAACACTCTGCTCGAATGTGACGAGGATATCGACCTCATCATTCCCCGCGGTGGCGAAGGGTTGATCCGCTTTGTAAGCGAAACTTCGCGCATTCCGGTGATCAAACACTACAAAGGGGTATGTCACACCTATGTAGATACCGATGCCGACGAGGAGATGGCAAGCCGCATCTGTATCAACGCTAAAGTTCAGCGTCCCGGGGTGTGCAATGCCATGGAAACCCTGCTGATTCACAAGGATATTGCCGACACATTTGTTCCACGCATCGCCATGGATATGCGCCAGCACGGCGTGGAGCTGCGGGGCTGTTCTATCAGCTGCGATCTTGCATCTGGAATAAAACCTGCTACACCAGAAGACTGGGATGCCGAATATCTGAACCTTACTCTGGCGGTTAAGGTTGTAGAAGACATGGAGGAAGCCATTGCACATATAGAGAAACACGGTTCCCTCCATACGGAGGTGATTGTCACCAACAGCTATGCCAGCTCCCAGGAGTTCATGCGCCGCGTCAACTCCAGCGTTACCATGGTCAATGCGTCTTCCCGTTTTTCCGATGGGAGCCAGTTCGGCCTTGGAGCCGAGATTGGGATATCCACCTCCAAGCTCCACTCATTTGGCCCCATGGGACTGGAGGACTTGACCACAAGAAAATTCATCGTGTTCGGAGCCGGACAAGTTCGTGCCTGAGGAAGATAAGTGCGGGGACAAGATCGGCATCATTGGCGGCACCTTTGATCCGATACACAACGGACACTTAAAAATTGCGCACGAGATGCGCATTAAATTTGCACTGGACCATGTGATCTTTATGCCGGCGCCCTCGCCCCCCCATAAAGACTCCCGGCATATCACCGCCTTTGAGCACCGCTACGCTATGGTTGCACGCGCTGTTCGCACCGAAAACTCCTTCAGCGTCAGCGATCTCGAAGCGCAACGCCCCGGGAAGAGCTATACGGTAGACACCCTCGAGCGTCTGCATGGTGTATATCGAAACGCAGCTTTTTATTTTCTTATGGGGATGGATTCGTTTGCGAACCTGACAAGCTGGAGAGAATATTCGCGCCTGTTCGAGTTGAGCAACATCGTTGTAGCCCAGCGTCCGGGGTTGCCTGAATGCACGCGCCCGCATGAGCTCCCCGTTGCGCTGCGGAACCTGTTCTGTTATGATGCCGCGCGCAGCAGCTTTGTCTTTACGGGCAACTCTGAGCAGGTTTCAGACGCATGCACTACAGCGCACTACAGTGCATGCGGCAGACTCTATTTTCTACGCGAAACCCGAGCGGATATCTCATCCTCTGAGATCAGGTGCCGGGTACGCGAGCGCCACTCTATTGCGAAACTGGTGCCCGAAGCGGTACAGGAATATATAACCCAACACAAACTCTATCAGGCCTGACATCGGTGCTTGTGTAACAAGCATCACATTGGATGGCTAAGCCGAGGATACATATCTTGAACTCAGACACACTGGCGCAACAGTGCGCCAAAAGCGCCTTGGACAAAAAAGCTCTGGATCTGCGCATTCTGCACATCAGCGAGCTTTCATCCCTGACGGACTATCTGGTAATAGCTACCGGCACATCTGACCGCCACGTACAGGCGATAGCTGAAGCAGTGCGCGTAGAGCTGAAACAACAGCATGATAGTGTCCCGCTTGCGCTCGAAGGGGTCAACGAAGGGCGCTGGGCGCTAATCGACTATGGCGATGTTATGGTGCACATCTTCCAGGAGGATGTACGTACATTTTACGACCTTGAAGGGCTGTGGATTGAAGCGCCCGAGATTGAAGTTGCTGAAGAGATTACTTCCTGATTCTACGTTATTATGAAGATAACCGTAGTCTGCATCGGAAAACTTAGTCTTGACTTCTTACGCGCAGGGGCGGAAGAGTACAGCACTAGAGTAAAACGCTACGCGTCCCTGAAGATTATTGAGCTCAAAGAGGAAAAAGGTGGCTCAAAGAAGGACGCCAGCACCTACATCCGGGAACGTGAATCGGAACGCCTGTTGGAGCGTATCCCAGCAGGAACCTACTGCGTTGTCCTGGACGAAAAAGGGAAGCAGCAGAGCTCGGTCGAATTTGCCACCACGCTGGAGCGTCGCATGCTCCGCGGTGACAGTGAGTGGTGCTTTGTTATTGGAGGAGCCTACGGTATCAGCGAAACCCTGCGTCGCCGCGCAGACTCGGTCCTGTCTCTATCGCGCATGACTTGGACCCACCAGATGGCGCGCGTACTCCTGCTGGAACAGCTATACCGTGCTTTTTCTATTATGCGTGGGGAGCCCTACCACAACAGGTAAGACTCAAACATTGTTTTATATATTTACAAATCTAGTCTCAATTTTATAGACTGCACCATGCTGTTATTCCAAATTTATTGTTAATGTCTAGTTGCCCTGGTTCACACCCACAGGAGGACCGCATGACCCTCATGTCATTCTTGCTAATTGTTATTGTTTTTCTGGCGTTTTTCGTCTTTTTCTCGGGGATAAACCCGCAGGAGATGACAATTTTTTTCACTCCGGAACAGTCCGTAACCTATCCAGTTACGGTTGTGGTTCTCGGGTGTGTGATTGTCGGGCTCTTTATCGGATACGGCATCCACCTGTATGGCAATTTCACCCAGATCATGCGCAACTGGCTGCGTGAACGCGACGAAAAGAAAAACCACGAGATCAACGAAACCTACCGCGAAGGGGTGGGACGTCTGCTCTCCGGCGACATCAAACGTGCGCATAGCCTACTGCAAAAAGTTATCGACAAAGCCCCTAATAAGGTTGATGGCTACATCGCCATGGCCAATGTGCTGGCGCAAGAAGGCAACAACAAAGAGGCGATCTCTTTGTTGCGCCAGGCCAAAAGTATTGACGGTAAAAGTCTTGAGGTGCTGTTTAAACTCGCAGATACATATGAGAGAGAAGGCCAAGACGACGCGGCGTGCATTGAGTATGACGAGATCCTTGAGCGCGACAGAGGAAACCGTAAGGCGATTCGTAAGCAACGCAACCTGCATATGAAACATGAGCGCTGGGATAAGGCGCTAGAACTGCAGACCCGTCTACTTAAAGGCGGTCTGAGTGGCAACCGGATTCAAGAAGAAAAGCAGCTAATGCTCTCCATCCGCTACGAAACAGCGAAACAAAAACTCGCTGCGGGAGAAAAAGATCAGGCTATTAGTGCGCTTAAGCAAATTATAAAAGAAGATCAGACCTTCACCGCTGCCTGTGTCACCCTCGGGGATGCCTATGTACAAAAAGATAATGATGCGGAAGCTGCAAAGGTTTGGCAGGAGGGGTATCATCGGCTCGGGCGCAGCGTGTTCCTCTCTCGCCTTGAAGACCTCTACATTGAAAATGAAGACCCCCAGAGTTTGCTGAGCTTTTACAACAGAGCTCTGGCGCAAAGTAAAAGCGATCTGGTGCTCCACTTTTTCTATGCCAAACTGTGTCTACGCCTGGAGATGGTTGATGAGGCCTTAGAGCAGATATATATGGTAGAAAACTCCGCCCCAGACTTCCCGCAGCTGCATATCCTTCTGGCAGAAGCGCATCGCCGGCGTGAGCGTATTGACGAAGCGATTGATGAATACCAGAAAGCTCTCGGCGTGGACAATCAGATCAACCTTGGCTATGTGTGTGATACCTGCGGCAACAGTTCCAGCGACTGGAATAGCCGCTGTCCCGAGTGCGGCACCTGGGGGAGCTTTAGCATCGTATTCCGCAAAGCGGTAGCCAATCGTGAGGTGGTAGAACCCAGACCCACCCCGCACGGAGCCTGATACAGCGATGCTTAATCCTGAACGCACCAGCGCGAAGCGCCCAACAATGCTGTGTATTCTTGACGGCTGGGGGATTAGTGCCAAGACTGAGGGGAACGCCGCAGCCTTGGCACATACGCCGAACCTGGATCGGTTGTTTGCCACCTGTCCGCATAGTCAACTGCAGGCTTCAGGTCTTGCTGTGGGGCTACCTGAGGGGCAGATGGGAAACTCCGAAGTGGGGCACATGAACATTGGTGCCGGTCGTGTGGTGTATCAGGAGCTGACCCGTATCAGCAAAAGCATTGCCGATGGAGACTTTTTTTCCAATCGGGTGCTGAGCGAAGTCATGCAACAGGTAAGTAACACAGGCACCACTCTGCACCTTCTGGGACTCCTCTCCGATGGGGGGGTTCATTCGCATAATTCCCATCTATATGCCCTAATTGACATGGCGAAACAACAGGGGATAAAGCATGTACGGATCCATCCAATTCTGGATGGGCGCGACACCCCGCCGCAAAGCGCTGTAACCTATGTGCAAGAGCTTGAACAACACCTTGCCACCGCAGGGTGTGGGCGCATTGCCACCCTCAGTGGGCGTTTCTACACTATGGACCGCGATCGACGCTGGGACAGAGTTGAGCGCGCCTACACCTGTCTGACAGAATCGCAGGGAACTCACTACAGCACCGCCATAAATGCCATCGAGGCAGCATACACTGCCGGAACGACTGACGAGTTTGTGGAACCCTGTGTTATAGAACCTGTCAACAATACCAGCCGGATCCAAGATGGGGATGGGGTCATCATGTTCAATTTTCGCTCCGATCGCGCGCGGGAGATATCTCGCGCCCTGACTGACGCGAGCTTTGACGCTTTTCCACGCAACGTACTCCCTACATTGGCGGGGTATGTATGTCTGACCGAATATGATGAAACGCTGCATCTGCCGGTAGCTTATCCGCCGGAGCATTATCCGGACATACTGGCACAGATTGTTTCTGAGGCCGGACTGACCCAGTTGCGTATTGCGGAGACGGAAAAATACGCGCATGTCACCTTTTTCTTCAATGGTGGGGAAGAGGTCGCATATCCAGGTGAAGAGCGGATATTGATCCCTTCACCCCAGGATGTACCCACCTATGATCTGAAACCGGAGATGAGTGCCGAAGAGGTGACCGCCAAGGTCGTGGCGCGAATAGAATCCAACTGCCCTGATCTGATTATCCTCAATTTCGCCAATCCCGACATGGTGGGACATACAGGAAACCTTGAAGCAGCAATAAAAGCGGTAGAGTGTGTGGATCGTTGCTGCGCAAAGGTGAGTGATGCACTTACCGCAGTCGGCGGGCACATGTTGATCACCGCTGACCATGGCAACTGCGAGCAGATGCTCGCTGCTGATGGCGGGGCCCATACGGCTCACACCAGCAATCCAGTACCCCTGATCTACCTCAGTACCGACACCCCTGCCGGGACCAGCATCGACAACGGAATCCTTGCAGATGTAGCTCCAACTCTGTTGCATATGCTTGGGCTCCAACAACCCGCAGCGATGACAGGACACAACCTGCTCCACCGCCCCTGATCTCCTAGCGGAGGTGGCTATGTCACCCCATGGAAAATTCACCGCTGTGCCTCGCTCCACGCCTGCGCCGCCAAACCACCTGTTTGACCCTCAAATAACTGCGCTACAGGAGTGTCCACCCTCAATTCTCTGGCACGCCCTACGCTATCTTTTCCCTCCCGCGTGTCAACTCTGTGGTGAAGCACTCCCTCTTTACTCAGCAAAACTCAACTTATGCCCTACATGCATCACAGGCTGTATTCAGCAACCCGTTGCAGCGTGCCCCATCTGCGCCGAACCCTACACCACCTCCATGGTTGTCGTCCATCCATGCGCTCAATGTGTGCATCACCCTCCCCCATTTAGGTGGCTCAAAAGCATGGGGATCCATGCAGAAAGGTTACAACAGGCAGTGCAGCAACTTAAATATTCGGGACGCTTTCATCTGGCCTCTCCTCTGACACAGTTACTGCGCCAATGCCTTAATTCAGAGATTACCGATTTTGCGCCCCAGGCTCTCATCCCCGTTCCTCTCCACCCTAAACGTCTGCGCGAACGTGGATTCAACCAATCTCAGCTTATTGCGCAACAACTTGGCAGCGCGCTAAACATTAGCGTCAATTCAAGTTATCTAGTCCGCATCCGCGCAACCAGGTCACAAACCGACCTCAGCCGCCAGCAGCGGATGCAAAACCTCAAAGAGGCCTTCACCCTGCATGGCACCATGGCGCCACAACGGATTTTACTCGTAGATGATGTAGTTACTACCACCGCTACAAGCCGAGAATGTTCTCGCACTCTCACCCGCGCCGGGCATGAAGTGTGTGTAGTCGCCCTTGGTCGCACGCGCCTGGAGACCTAGAACAAAGCGGACGCCTCAACAAAAAACAATCCCATTAATGGTATTTTCTTTGCAATCTGCCGCTGCCGTTGGCACAATAGCACCAGTACCGTGAACCTGATGATGCCTCAGTCGGACAAAGCAGCGCACAACTTTGCTGAGACACCACCAAAATCTCAGATATTGAGGCAGGAGGATCTTATGACTAAGCAATGCTCAGAGGACAGCACCAAGAAAGTCTTAGAACACAAAGCCGAACTCGCACGACAACAGCGTACCGCAGCAGATTTCACTTCGGCGGAGGAGCACAACAATCGCAACACACTTCTGTACAGCTACCCGCACAAGGAAGACAAGGAGTGATCTTGCCGGCTTCAGTTAAGACTATACCTGACTACACCTGCTGTATAAGTAGCATCAGGTCTGAACTCATTTGACCTGACCATCCTTTTATCAGCATGGCACATACCAATAGAACAGGCAGGAAGCCACACAGGATCGCAATAACCGTGTGTCCATGTCCCTACGCTAAATCCGCGCCCAACAATCTCCTTGCACTACCTGATAGCTCTATGCTAGTTAATTTACGCCCACGCGCGCGTGTTTGCTATAACGCTAGAGTTGCGACCTGCATACCCGGCATGAGCACGCGTCCACCTCAACGGCTGTAACTGGGCAACATTAAATGACATCTACTCCAGCCATTGGCAACATTGGCTGGATTTTATTAAACTTTTTCATGAACCCGACGCACAGATCGGCCCCTAAAGGAGCGCAACCGCATGGATATCGAAATTCTCCCTGTTGTCCAACCCAAACAACCCAACCAGGATGAAACTAAACTTGTCTTTGGCAAGGAATTCACCAACCGGATGTTCACCATGCCCTACATTGCAGGCAAGGGGTGGCACTCTCCCAAGATTGAGCCCTATGGTCCCCTGAGCCTTGATCCAGCTGCGCTGGTTCTTCACTACGCCCAAGAGATCTTCGAAGGGCTAAAAGCGTTCCGCCACCAAGATGGGAGTATCGCTTTGTTCCGGCCTCGGGATAACTTTGAACGCTTCAACCAGAGTGCACGCCGCATGTGCATGCCAGAGCTGGATGTCGATTTTTGCCTTGCGGCGCTGCGGCAACTTCTGCAGCTGGAGCAGGAATGGGTCCCCCACTCTGAGGGGACCAGCCTCTATATCCGCCCCACCATGATCGCCACCGAACCAGTCCTTGGGGTTAAGCCAGGAGAGCAATATCTATTTTACATTATCCTCTCCCCTGTAGCTGCATACTATAAGGGGGGGGTGAGCCCGGTTAATATCTGGGTATCAGATAAATATGTACGCGTAGCCCCAGGCGGGACCGGCGAAGCTAAAACCGGTGGCAACTATGCCTCTAGCCTGTATGCTTCCAACCTGGCTGCTGCGAAAGGCTACGATCAGGTGCTGTGGCTCGATGGTACGGAACGCAAGTATATTGAAGAGGTGGGAAGCATGAACATCTGCTTTGTGTATGATGGAAAAGTGGTCACCTCCCCTCTCCACGGTTCAATCCTCAACGGAATTACACGTCGATCTATCCTCACGCTGGTAAAAGAGATGGGGTATGAAGTGGAAGAACGCGCTTTAAGCATTGATGAAGTGATTGAAGGGGCAGAATCAGGCCGTTTGCAGGAGGCTTTCGGTACCGGCACTGCGGCAGTAGTTTCTCCGGTGGGGCAGCTCACCTACAAGGATAAAACCGTTACCATCGGCGGCGGTAAAACCGGCTCAGTAACCATGGAGCTGTACAAAACCCTCACCGGCATACAGTATGGTCACATCGAAGACACCCACGGCTGGATCACCATGGTCTAAGCTGAAACCACATACACGCCACTTAAAACGCCTTCTGCAAACTCCACCCACGGAGAACAGAAGGCGTTTTTTTATGCGTGCCTTTCACCATTCCGTCATTTAGCCTAGATGTCCAGCCATATAACCTTATCCGCGCTGTGCATACGCACACTTCTACGTGACAAAACACCTCCCAGACACATCACCACAGCGCACATTGAGTATATCCAGCAATTTATATAAATTGGCACACATCTTGTTATATGGATATGCGAACATCTAAATTATTAGTTGATTGGACGCCATGCCACAGAGGTTTTGTGTCCAGAATTCAGTGGGCTATGTCCCTTAACTTTTACCGCTCAGGAGGCAACACTATGGTAAGGAAAACACTAGGAGTGCTACTTGCAACCCTGATGCTGCTGCCCACAGGTGTGTTTGCAGCACCGTCAACGGCTCAGCTCGAAAAACAGATACAAATGCTCGCACAACAGCTCGAAGAGATGCGCGAACAACTGGAAGAGGTGCAAGACGCTTCTGATTTCAACAGCGACTCGGTGGAGATCCTCGAAGACAGTGCAGAAAAATGGGATACTGCCAGCCGCATCCGGTTCTCCGGCGACTACCGCTTCCGTATGGATTACAGCGACGCCGACACCAAAGGGTATTGGGGCGCAATGGACATTGCAAATGCTGTTTCTGACATGAATGCAGTTACAGGAATGGATACCCAGTCTATCCTTGGACTCATGAGCAGCTATACTCCTGCCCAGCGTAAAGGGATGATGGAAAATCTGCCCAGTGCTTTGGCCGAAATGGCACTGATGCAACAAGGGATCATGCCAGGTACCGCATCCTTTGGTGCAGCATTTCCTGCTGCTCTAGCGCAGGTAAACGCTGCGGGTGTAACCAATGGTTACAACATGACCTCAAAAAACAGCTGGGAAAACGACATCCTCTATACCAACCGTTTTCGCCTCGGCATGGAGACTGATATCGCCGACAACCTTCAATTTAAAGGGCGTCTGGCTATGTACAAAGCGTGGGGGATGCAAAACAACCCCACCGCCGTTGGCCCCTACTACATGAACAGCTTCAGCCAAATGGACGGAGCCACTTCGCGTCAGCCCAACGATAGCGTTCTGCGTGTGGATCGCGCCTATATCAACTGGAACAACATTGCCGACCTGCCTGTGTGGTTTTCTGTCGGGCGGCGCCCTACCACTGATGGTCCCCCTGCACAACTGCGGATGGGGCTGGATAGCGCCACCCGGATGGCCACTCCGGTCAACTTTATGGATTACGCCTTCGACGGCGCAACTATCGGGGTGCTGTTTGATAATCCATTCGAGTTTATGGGCTACAGCAAGCTCCGCTTCTGTTATGGCCGCGGGTTTGAAGCTGGGCCCACTGACAGCTCCAATGAACTCGACGATATGGACTTTGGCGGCATCAGCTGGGATATCATCAACAACGGCGATCGCTTCATGAACGTTCAGGTGTTCCTCGCTGCCAATATTGTTAATGTGCCTTCCGGAGTAGATTTTGCCAATCCACTTGAAATCGCCATGGGCAACGGCAATGGGATGCTTGATCAAGAAAATCTCGGCGACATCTACCACACCTCCTTTGTCTATCTGGATAAAGCTGCAGACCTGAACTACTTCGTCGCTGGTGGATGGAGTCACACTGACCCCTCTGGCACCGATGAGATGGGTTCCACCCTCCTCGGCTCATGGTGGGAAGATCCGGGCAACAAGGACGGTTACGCCATTTACGGTGGTGTCCGCTATGACATGCCAGATCAGGGACTGAAATTCGGCCTTGAGTACAACTACGGCACAAAAAACTGGATCTCCATGACTCCAGCGCACGATGACATGACCCAGGCAAAACTTGCGACCCGTGGCCACGTAGGGGAAGTGTACATGGTCTGGGATCTACCCGTAGGCCATCTGCTCAGCGACAAAGCTAAAGCGTTCATGCGTCTGGGTTACCAGCATTACGAATACAACTACACCGGCAGTGGCAACTGGCTCGGTGCCCCAGTTGACATCGACAAGCTCGATGATCCGCTTAATGCCCAGTTCTTTGCGCCTATCGACAGCATGGACCAGGTATACCTGACGTTAGAAGCATGGTTCTAAAAAGAATACTCGCATTAGTTGACATGGATATAAATCCAAGATAGTATCTATGACTAAGAAGTAAGCCATGTAACATTAAGTATGTCGGGATTCGGTAACTAACTAAACCAACCAAAGGAGAACCACACATGAAAAAAATTATGGTACTTATTGTAACCCTCGCATTTATCGCAAGCATCAGCACCGCCGCACTGGCTGCAACTGTAAGCGGTGAAGTTACTAAAGTAAAAGGCACCGAGGTAACGGTTGAAGTAAGCAAGTCTGATGCTAAAAAAGTTAACGTAGGCGATAGCGTAAAAATGAAGACACAAAGTGGTAAGAAAAAGCCTTCTGCAGCTGGATCAGCTCTCGTAGGCTGCTAATAACAACATGTTGCATCGAAGCCCCTGCCATGCGGGGGCTTCTTTTCTTCTAAATCTATAGAAACTATAGGGAGAAACTATGAAGTCACTGAAAGTCATTGGCTTGACAGCAGTGGTTTTGTGCCTCAGCACCAGTCTCGCTTTTGCTCTTGGAGCAGGGGTTGGGCGTGACGGCACTATAGCTGCTAAGTACAACAAGCAGGGTAAGGCTGAAAGCCTGCAAGAGCTCATCGACATGTACGATGTGTCCTCATGTATCGCTTGCCACCCAAACAACCATGAGCAGTGGGACGCTTCCCCCCATTCTCGTTCTATCTACGGTACTGGTCGTGCGGCTGCCACCATGATCACTGCCATGAAAAACGGCTTCATGTCTTGGGAGTACTCCGGTGTTGAGTCTACCAAAGATATCAAGGTTGAGCACTGGATGGGCTGCATGAAGTGCCATCTGCCGCAACTAGCAGACGCTACCGACGCCGTTGCAGTTGAGCTGGCTGACACCTTGCTCGAATGGTACGACAACGCGATTGCTGCTGCGAACGATCCGGACGATGAGGATGCAGTAGAAACCAGTGAGCGTCTCGCGGAGACCCTCCAAGCTCTCGACATCAACTGCCTCATCTGCCATAACCGTAATGCTATCGTGCATAAGTGGACCGATGGCTACCCACAGCACGATACTGTGTACGGATACACCGATGGTGCGCATATGGATCCACAGTTCAGTAAAACCAAGCGCAGCCTCATCATGGACGAGTCGATTCTGTGTGGCCAGTGCCACGGACTGGGGCCGAACCTAGAGCTTGAGAATCCAACCCAGTGCGCTACAGCCTACGGTAGCTACCTGTGGGCTTACCAGGCTGGCGGCGGACAGGAAACATGTCAGGACTGCCACATGAGAAAGAGTGGTCTTGGACATGAGATGGTCAGCTACTCCAACAAAACCATGCAGGAAATGGCGGTTGACTTCGAAGTGCAAGCATACGCTTCACAGTGGATTGACGGTCGCAACCTGCGCCCTAAGACCGTTGTAAATGTTGCGATGGTAAACAGAGCGGGTCACGGCATCCCTGATGGCTGACCGACCCCTAACCGACTGGTTCTGTCGGTAAAAGCCAGCACATTTGACGATGACGAGTTGTACGAAAAAGAAATTATCTACATGCCTACACCGGCACTGATGGCACGCGGCAACAACATGGGTCGCGGTCCCTACGAAAAGAGTGGCATCTATGAGGACACTGCCCTGCATCCGGGACAAAAGGTTGAGGAACGTTTTGAGATCTTCTTCCCGGTAACCGAGGTAGACACCCCCGACGGTGGCACCGCGCAAGTTGCTGAAGAGCGTGAAATGGATGTAACTGTGCAGCTGTGGTACAAGCCGTTTGGCAACATGTCTGCCGCAGAGCTGTGGCGTGAGTGGACTCAGACCATCAGTCTTGACAAACGGGCCAAGCCCACAACTTACTACTCTGGCAATAAAGAGTAAGAGATAAATCGCTGCCTGAAATACTGGCAACGTGAAATAAAGAGGGTGGGCATATCATTGATATGCCCACCCTCTTTTTATGCAGCTCCTGTACCCGTACACTATCTGATGCAAAACTATTATAAACTCAACTCCACACATCCCAGCGACACACAATATCGCATTGCTACTATCTCTTCAGACAGAAGCTAAGCTTTACGCTAGATACATGGAATTAACGGAACATTCAAGCACCCACATCCCCCCAGAGCTACTACACCCAACACTACAACGACACCTTTACACAAGCGCAACATTGCTCCTCCTTTAAAAAATAAAGTTTATGCGATAGTTTTTTCTTCCCCCGGCTCTGCCAGAGCAGGGTTGAGATATTGATTAAACAGACGCCGCAAAGTCGAGGTTTGCTCCTTGTATTCAGTATAGAATACCTCTTCAGGCGGTCTTGAAGTTCCACTGCATCCAATAAGGCGCGCCAACTTGCGGAGATTATGCCGATCGGTAGCGATTTCACTGATGGACTGATCGTGTACCAGCCGCAGCTTGTTCTCCAGCCGCCGCAGATAGGTATAGCCGGATATCAACTCGTGCGTGACCTCTTCGGGTAAGAGTTTTTCGCGCTTGATCATCTGAAGTGCTTTTAACGTATTAGACTGGCGGATACGTGGATATTCCCCCCCATACTTAAGCTGAATATACTGCGTGAGAAACTCAACATCTACCAAACCTCCACGTCCGGTCTTGATGTTGAGGTGTCCTGAATCTTCCCGCGCAATCTCTTTTTCCATCCGCTCACGCAGACGATATATTTCGCTGCGCAGGGCGGACGGCACCGGACGTTCCCACGTAATTGAAGTGTTGATCTGTTCGATCCGCTCCATCATATGAGGCGACCCCACCACCACTCTGGCCTTAGTCAGAGCCTGGCGTTCCCAAATCTGCGCCCGGGTGCGGTGATAGTCTTCATACGCTGCCAAGTTTGTGACCAGGGGACCTTGGTTGCCGGAGGGGCGCAGGCGTGTATCAATTTCATACACTCGCCCTTCGGCGGTCATCAAGGTCAGAACGGAGATAATGCGCTGGCACAGCTTGGAGAAATACTCCTGATTAGTCAGTTGCCTGAAACTAGCTGCGCTCTCTTCACCCACCTGCCGAGTATGTCCCCGATCGCTGAACATGAAGATGATATCCAGGTCAGAATGGTAATTAAGCTCCATCCCTCCCAACTTGCCCATCGCCTGCACCGCCAGCTCAGCTTCTACAGTGTTTCCTGCTGCGTCGGTATAGTATGGCTTTCCAAAACGGGTTGGCATCTGTGAAGATGCCATGTTCACTGCCGCCTCTAGACATACGCGTGCAAGACCACTAAGTTGATTGGGGCCAACCCCAATAACAGTGGAACCTTTCAGGTCATTGAGGGCAATGCGCAAAAACTCTTCGTTGCGAAAGCGGCGCAAGGCGTCAAGTTGGGCTTCGAAGTTATCCCCACACACTTCCAGCCGCTCCTGAAGTTCGGTACGCTGACGTTCAACTGTTTTATAGCTTTCTGCATAAGCACTGGAAACCAGGGAATCAAGCAATTCCGGATGTTGAATAAAAAAGCGCGACAGCAGAGTACTGGTGCCAAACAGGGAGATCAGGACATGGATAATATTGTGATTTTCCGCCAGCAGTGCATAAAAAGGGCCGCGTGAATGTAGACTCTGAAGAAATCTCTCTAAGTAACGCAACGCCATATCGGGCTCGGGGGAACTCAACACCTCTTGCATCAGCAACGGGGCAATGCGGTCGTAGTAGCGCCGCACTGGGCGGGTCATTGGGGGCCCGATGGTGCCTTCACATAAGCGTATCAGGGAGTTAAAGGCGGTATCTATATCGAGAAATCCGCTCTTCTCCAGAATCTCCTTGGCCAGCTTTGGGTCGGTGGTGTGGTCGAAGAGTTGATTTATTTCAGGGCTGATCTCTTCGCGTATTTCATCTTCGCTGGAATAAAACAGATCGCGATACAGGCGCGTAACATTGCCGCGATGCAGCTCTAGCTCGTGCATAAAAGTGGGGGTATCCTCAAACCCACACCGCCGCGCAAGGAGGAGCATTTCCCGCTCCCCTTTTGGGAGGTTGTGGGTCTGGCGCTCTTGAACCACTTGAATGCGGTGCTCCACCGTACGCAGGAAAATATACGCCTGGCGCAAAAAGCGTACCTCTTTCTCACTCAGATATCCCTCGTCGTGCAGTAAGCTTAACGCCTTAAGGGAGTTGCGCTCACGCACGCGGGGATTCTTGCCCGCATACACCAACTGGAGTGCCTGGATAAAAAACTCAATCTCACGAATCCCCCCGCGGCCAAGCTTCAGATTGATCTCGCTTTCATGCTGTTTAGTAAGGTTACTATCGATTTTCTGCTTCATCTGCTTTAGATCTTCCACCATCCCGTAGTCATGATAGCGGCGGAAGATGAAGGGCTCGAGAGTTTTGAGGATCTTCTCCCCCAACGCAATACTCCCCGCCACCGGGCGCGCTTTCATCATGGCGCTGCGCTCCCAGTTTTGCCCCCAGCTTTCATAGTACGCCTCCGCGGCGGCGACAGAACACGCGATATCACCATGACGCCCGTAAGGACGCAGATCAAGATCTACGCGAAACACAAACCCATCTTCAGTAACCTGACTGATGGCACGCTTTACCATCTCTGCCAGTTTGATGAAGTAGTTGTGTAGCTCAATGCGAGAGCTTTCTTTCCCCTCCACTCCACTGGTCTTGCCATGACTGGATGTGTAGAAGAAAATAAGATCGATATCGGAAGAGAAGTTGAGTTCGTTCCCCCCAAGTTTGCCCATCCCCAGTACGGCCAACTCCGCCTCAACCCCTTTCCTGGTTTCAGGTTCAGCCAGAACAGGGCTTCCATACTCGGTCTGGAGCAGTTTGTTGCAGAAGGATACCGCCACCTGAAGGGTGGCCGCTGCGAGGGATGAAAGCTCTGCCGTCACATATTCAAGGGGCGCATCCAGACTCAAGTCCAGCGCGCCGATGCGTAAAATCTCACGGTATTTGTACTGGCGCAGAACCTGTTGCAGGGTGGCAAAGTCGTCCTGTTCTGTGAGCATCGCTTCGAGTTCGTGCACCATTTGTGCAATCTCTTTGGTAGAGAAGATATCAGGCGACACAAACAGCGCTGGGAACACGTACGGATAGCGGGAGATGATATTAGCAAGGAAGTTGGACGCGCCAAGGACAACCATCAGGGCGCGGCGTTGATCCGCGTGCTCAAGGCACTGGCGTAACTGTGCACGATCAAGATTCTGGGCACAGCGTTCTAGATTATTGAGTGCCATATCAGGATCGGCACTGCTCATGGCCTGTTCTGCTGCGGCCGCTAAGGGAGCACTGGCTTCAAGGAGCTCCTGCAGTAGCTCGATATTGACGCAGGCGCGAAGGGGTTCATGAAAGCCAGCGCGGGCAAACAGCGCGGTAATCCTCTCGGTAACGTCTTCACTTGCGCCCCGCTCCAGCAGGTGCCCCAACTCTAGCTGTATAGCACTGGGCATAAGGTGTTGTCCTTGTTATATGGCGGCGCAATCTGCGACATTGCTACCGTGGCATCCCTGCTTCAACGCCAGTAAATACGCCGCATTGTCAGACCATTGCGTACCCCACATGCGGCGATTCTTACCTAGCTGTTGCGGTTAAACCTTTTGGCACAAATACTCTATTTGAATGCTGCCAGGGCCTGGAGGTAATTGCCGCGCACCACTCCACGTTCGGTAATGATTGCACTTATCAAGGGTGCGGGCGTAACATCGAAGCTGGGATTGTAAACCTCCACCCCTTCCGGTGCAATGCGCTGCCCACCACAGGTGGTAACTTCGGTGGCGTCACGTTCCTCTATGGGGATATGGCTACCATCGGCAATAACATAGTCGATAGTGGATATCGGGGCGGCAATGTAAAATGGCACCTGATGTGCCTGCGCCAGCACTGCAAGGGAATAGGTGCCGATTTTATTCGCGGTGTCGCCATTAGCTGCAACTCGATCTGCCCCCACAATAATGGCATCGATGCGGCCCTGTTGTAGCATGTAGCCCGCCATATTATCACATATCAGGGTCACAGGGATCTTGTCGCGCTGCAGCTCCCACGCGGTAAGGCGCGCACCCTGAAGAAAGGGGCGCGTTTCATCCGCGACCACGTCGATCTGCTTACCTGCCTCAACTGCGGCACGAATTACCCCCAGAGCGGTGCCGTATCCTGCGGTGGCAAGGGCACCGGCGTTGCAGTGGGTCAGCACCGTAGCGCGTTGGGGCAACAAAGTCTGCCCATGCGCCCCAAGGGCACGATTGATCGCCTCATCTTCACGCGCAATGGTGTGCGCTTCATCAAGCAAGCGCACCGCAATCTGCGCGGGGATCGCATCAGGACCCATTTCAGCGGCACAGCGCTGCATCCGTTCCAGCGCCCAAAACAGATTCACTGCCGTAGGTCTGGTGGCACCGAGCTCGAAGCAGCAAGCGGCAAAACTCCGCAAGAAGTTGTCCTGTGTGTGCTGTGCCAGTTCAGCTGCGGCAAAAGCGGCTCCATATGCTGCCGCCACCCCAATGGCTGGAGCACCGCGTACCACCATGGTTTTAATGGCCTGTGCCACCTCGCGATAATCGCGATAGGCGTACCACTTCTCCTCCACGGGAAGCAGACGCTGATCCAACATATAGCAACTACCATCCGCGTAGTAGATGGGACGCACAGCTTGTGTAGTTTCTTCCAAGGGATAGTCTCCTTGCGCAAATTGATTAGATTAAGAACGAAGTTTTTTACACAACAACTCATTCACCATAGCCGGATTGGCTTTGCCCCGACTCGCTCTCATCACTTGGCCGACAAAGAATCCGAGGAGTTTATCCTTCCCTGCGCGAAACTCCTGTGCCTGTGCCGGATTGGCTTGGATAACCTCATCCACCATCGCTTCTATGGCACCAGTATCACTCACCTGTTTCAGCCCCTGCTCCTCAATGATGCTGTCTGCGCTTTTGCCGCTCTCCCACATCAGATCAAACACCTTCTTCCCAATTTTGCCGGAAATAGTGTTGTCGGCAATACGCTGCAGAATTCCGCACAGCTGCGCAGGTGCGATCGGGATTTCGGCTATATCCAGCCCAGTTTCGTTAAGCATCCGCTGCACATCGCCCATGACCCAGTTGGCACAGGTGCGCGCATCATCGTGCAGCTGAGTGCAGGCCTCAAAGTATTCAGCGAGGAGACGTTCCGCAGTGAGCACTTCGGCAACAGCAGCAGAGAGTCCAAACTCTGTTATAAAACGCTGCATTTTAGCCTGCGGAAGTTCCGGCAGCGCCTCTCTTACGCGCTCTACCCAGTCTGGCGCAACCACCATTGGAACCAGATCGGGATCGGGAAAGTAGCGATAATCGTGCGCTTCCTCTTTGCCCCGCATGGAGCGTGTTGTGCCAGACTCGCTATCAAACAGACGCGTTTCCTGCACCACCTTGCCTCCATCTTCGATCAATTCAATCTGACGTTCAATCTCGTACTCGATCCCCTCTTTAATAAAACGAAAGGAGTTGATGTTTTTAAGTTCGGCCCTGGTACCCAGCTCTTCTTGTCCACAAGGACGCACCGAAACGTTGGCATCGCAACGAAATGCCCCCTCCTCCATATTGCCACTGCAGATATTCAGATAGCGGACTATTTGATGTAGCTGTTTCAGGTAGGCGATAGCTTCGTCACTGCTGCGCATATCCGGTTCGGATACCACCTCAAGCAATGGAGTGCTTGCGCGGTTCAAATCTACCAGCGATCCCCCTCCCGATTCATCGCTATGCAGAAGCTTGCCTGCATCTGCCTCCATATGGATGCGGGTGATGCCTATACGGCGTTCACCCCGCGCATCGGTCTCGATATCGAGATACCCGCCCGCGCAGATAGGAAGTTCAAGTTGAGATATCTGGTAACCTGGGGGCAGATCTGGGTAAAAATAGTTTTTACGTGCAAAAATCGAACGTGGAGCAATGCTGCAGTTAGTGGCTAAACCCGCTTTTATAGCGTTCTCCACCACCTCTCGATTCAACACCGGCAACGCTCCGGGCATCCCAAGGCATACAGGGCACGTGTGAGAATTTGGCCTGCTGCCATATGTGGCACTACACCCGCAGAATATTTTTGTTTTGGTGGTAAGCTGGACATGCACCTCCAGCCCTATTACAACTTCGTATCGCTCTCTCATTGCTCTATGCGCCCTTTCTCTACCGTCTACTCAGTCAAACCTATTGAATAAATTGCCTTTTTTATGCCGCTAAGGTTACAGTTCCGGCTTGGCTTTGTGCCACGCACCGGTCTGCTCATACGCATATGCAGCGCTCAATAAGCCAGCCTCGTCGAAAGGCTTACCCAACAGCTGAACCCCGATAGGCAAACCGGCTGTTGATGTGCCACAGGGCAGACTCAAGCCGCAGATTCCAGCCAGGTTAGCCGACAGGGTAAAAAGATCCGACAGATACATCAGGAGTGGATCTGTGGTTTTTTCGCCCAGAGCAAACGCCGGAGTAGGGGCCACAGGGGTGAGGATATAGTCCACTTCATTGAAAGCAGTGATAAAGTCCTGCCGGATGAGGGTGCGCACCTTTTGCGCCTTCAGATAGTAAGCATCGTAATACCCGGAAGAGAGGGCAAAGGTTCCCAGCACGATACGCCGCTTAACTTCGGCACCAAAACCGTGTGAGCGCGACGCAGTGTACATCTCAGTGAGTCCTTTACCCGGATCTACGCGCGTACCGAAGCGCACACCGTCATAACGTGCCATATTGCTTGAAGCCTCAGCTGTCGCGACAAGGTAGTAGCACGAAACAGCATATTTGGTGTGGGGCAGGCTCACCTCAACCACTTCGGCACCAAGGCTGCGATACACTTCAACCACATTTTCCACCGCCTGCTTTACCTCCGGGTCCAGACCGGGGATGAAATATTCTTGCGGCAGACCGATCTTTTTGCCCGCAACCCCCTCTTCTAGCCCAGCAAGATAGTCAGGCACCGGGGTATCCACCGAAGTGGAGTCTGCGGGGTCGTATCCTGCTATGGCTTGGAGCATGATGGCACAGTCACGCACATTCCGCGCCAACGGCCCAACCTGGTCGAGAGATGACGCAAAAGCGACTACCCCTGAACGCGATACGCGTCCATATGTAGGCTTTAGGCCTACCACGCCGCAGTGGGATGCGGGTTGACGGATGGAGCCGCCACTATCAGTACCAAGACTGGCGGGCACTTGGCGCGCAGCGACGCAGGCAGCGGAGCCGCCAGAGGAGCCGCCAGTGACGTGGTTGAGATTCCACGGATTATGGATCTCCCCGTAGGCACTGTTCTCGCCGGTGCTCCCCATGGCAAACTCATCCATATTGAGCTTCCCTACAATAACGGCACCCTGCTCTTTAAGTTTACTAACCACAGCACCATCATAAGGTGGAGTAAAATCAGCCAACATTTTCGACGCGCAGGTGGTACGGATCTCTGCGGTGACAAAGAGATCTTTGAGTGCCACCGGAATTCCCGTCAACAAAGGGGTCTCCTCTTTATTCCGTTTGGCCTGCGCCAGGCGCTCATCTGCCTGGCGTGCCGCCGCAAGCGCTTCAGCACGACACACGGTAATAAAAGCGTTGATATGGGTGTCGGTAGCAGCTATACGATCCAAACAAGCCTGAGTCAGGGCTGCCGAGCTTACCTCTCCGCCGCGTAGTTGTTGAATCATTTCGTGGATTGTCAGATCAGTCAGTTCCATTTCTGCTCCATCTTTCTATTCATTTATTTGCGCATCAATCTGGCGCAATTTAATACATCGGCCAGCGCCAACAAAGAGATTGAATATTACTCAATCACCTTTGGCACGACAAAGCAATCTTGCGCCTGTAATGGGGCATTGCGGAGTGCCTGTTCAACCCCGAGGGAGTCCCGAACCTCATCGTCTCTGAATACGTTTTCTAGCGGAACGGCATGGGAAGTAGGCTCCACGGCGCTGGTATCGAGCTCATTCAACTGCTCCACGCGCTCCAGAATCGCATCAAGTTGGTTAGTAAGAAGGTCTAACTCTGCAGGCGAGAATTCAAGACGCGCTAAACTAGCGACCTGTACCACCTCTTCGCGGGTAATTTTTTCCCTCATGTGTATTCACCTTTTTGCATTATGAATTAACGATATAGATTCACAGCATGGCTCATAGCTACTCCATCGAATCTATAAGCATAAAACCGATACCAACGGCTTAGGTTCTAACTTCTTGCGCAAGGCATCAGCCCCTCTATATCGAGCTAATGCAACCTGCCCATGGTATAGAATATCCTCCCCCTCTTCACGCCAGTCTTCACGCCAGGTATTAGTGCTATAACAGAGCAGAAGCAGAAGCGCTGAAGCGAAAGCATAAAGCCACGGGCAGGAGCGAAAGAACAAGCCCAGCGCCAGGCTACAACCCGCTAGATGTATCACAAACCCTAAGTTTTATTCAACGAAATGATGGGCTTTGCCTCTCAAGCCCCTTTCCCAATCTATTCCCACACCATGCGCACATCGATCCAGGGACACTAAATAAAGGATATGTTTCAATCACGCTTTGATACTTGACAGCAATATACCCTGTTGCTAGTTTGAAGCTGATGTGCGCGGCGGCCCCCCTGACTCTCAGGGCATAAACCTTTATGCACGCTGATCACGCCTCTTCACCGACAGGGCAAGCCATTGAAAATTCTTGTATGTGACAACTTCTCCCCCGAAGCGCTTGAAATTCTTAAGAGCACTGAAGGGGTAACGCTGGATTACCGCCCGAGCATCGAGGCGGAAGAACTTCGCAGTGCTATTGCTGATGCCCACGCACTCTTAGTGCGCGGCGGCACCGAGGTAGACAGCGACCTGCTGGATGCGGCCGAGAGTTTACGTATCATTGCCCGTGCCGGCATCGGAGTAGAAAACATTGACATGCAGGCGGTCAACCAGAAGGGGGTTATAGTTACAAATACCCCCTCCGGCAGCACCACCACCATGGCGGAACACACCATTGCCATGATGTTAGCACTGGCGCGCCGCATTCCTCAAGCAAGCCACGCAGTCAAACAGGGTAAGTGGGATTCCTCCCCCTTCAATGGCTCTGATATCCATGGCAAAACCTTGGGCATTATCGGTGGAGGGAAAATTGCACGCCGTGTAATCGAATTTGCCCGCGGTCTGAGCATGGAGACCATCCTCTACGATCCATACCTGTCCGCCGAAATAATAAAAAACCTCGGGGCGCGTAAAGTGTCCCTCGATGAACTCCTGGAAAGTGTTGATTTCCTCTCCCTCCATGTCCCCTTAAACATGGAAACCGAAGAGATGCTCAACGCCAAAACTTTTGCGCGCCTGAAGCCTGGATGTCATATAATTAACTGCGCTTCGGGACGCCTCATCAATGAACAAGATCTGGTTGACGCGCTAAACAACGGCACTGTCGCTGGGGCAGCTCTCGATGCGTTTGCCGTTGAACCTCCGGATATAAAGAACACCCTGCTACAAATGGATAGCGTTATCTGCACTCCCCATCTGCGCGCCGCGACTATAGATGCTCAGATTAATGTCACCAAGCAGGCCGCTATCCAAGTGATCGATTTTCTCACGCGCGGCGTGATCAATAACGCCCTCAATGTTCCTTCGGTTAATGCGGATCAGATCAAAACCTTGCGCCCGTATCTGAATCTGGCGGAACGCCTGGGATCTTTTCTGGCACAGTTGCTGAACAAGCCCTTCAATAGCATCAGTGTTGAATACGCTGGCTCTATCATCAACCTCCCCACTGAGCCTATGAGTATGGCAGCCCTGAAGGGGCTTCTAACCCCCATCATCGGCTCTGGGGTAAACTATGTCAACGCACGCCACATTGTCGAAAAACGCGGTATCGAGCTAACTGAAACCCGCACCAACGTCAGCGATGGCTATTCCAACATCCTCACTATCAGAATCAGCGGAGATGAAGGAACTCAGTCAGTAAGCGGGGCGCTGTTTTTAAACCGCGAATGTCGCATTATCCGCGTCGACGGCTATCAGGTAGAAAACATCCCTGAGGGCACTATTCTGGTATTAAACAATTTAGATAAGCCCGGAGTCCTCGCTCTGATCGGCAGAGTCCTTGAAGAAGCCGGAATCAACGTGGCGATGATGAATCTCTCGCGGCGCGAGATCAGCGGTAAAGCAGTTTCACTGCTCACCGTTGACCAGTCCATCCCCGATGCAGTGATGGAGCAACTCCGCCAGGATCCACGCATTCTTTCTGCCCGGCAGGTAAATTTGCCCCTCATGGCAGATGAACTTCACCCCCTTCAGTACGGATACGCTTAAATGAATGTCCATAATCTATCCAGCGAAGCTATGATCCCCAAAGGAGTTAGGGATTTTCTTCCGGTTAATGCGGTAAAAATCCACTATATCCAAGAGCAACTGCACCAAACCTTCAAGGCCTGGGGCTACCAAACCATTATTCCGCCGGCGCTTGAGTTTCTCAACGTGCTTGAACGTGGTCTTGGCAGCGATCTCCACGGTTGCACCCAGCGCTTTGATGATCGCCACAGTGGAGAACTCCTCGCCTTCCCTCCGGATATCACTCCGCAGGTAGCACGTATTTTCGCTACCCGCATGCACGAAGCACCCTTACCTCAGCGGTTAAGCTATTGCGGGCGCGTACTGCGGCATACCGAGCAACAGGCGGGCAAAAATCGCGAAATCTTCCAGGCTGGGGTTGAGATGATTGGCAATGCTTCAGCCTCAGCGGATGCAGAAATGATCGCTATGGCACTCGAATGCCTGGAACAACTCAACGCACCAGAGTACACCATCGATATTGGACAGGTGGAATTCTACCGTGGCGTGCTTCAGGGGTTAGACCTCACTCCACAGCAGAAAAGCATAATTGAGCAACACCTGCTGCACAAAGACAGCTCTAGTCTAAAAACTGAGATCGAGAACCTCAATCTCAGCAGTGCGCAAGCGGACGAACTTCTCGCGCTACCACGCCTGTTCGGCGGACGCGAAGTTCTGGAACACGCTGCAACAGTGGTAAATAACGATCGCTCTAAACGCGCGCTGGAGAATTTACACGAAGTTATCCGCATCCTCGAGCTCTATCAAGCTGATGCTCGCATCACCCTTGATCTCGGCGAACTACGCGGACTCGACTACTACTCCGGCGTTACCTTTCAGGGCTTCCTTAGCGGCTTTGGCGAAGCGGTTTGTCTCGGTGGACGCTATGACGAACTCACGGCCAACTACGGGCGTCCCACCCCGGCAACAGGTTTTGCCTTTAATCTGCTGAATCTACTGTTTTCTATGCCAAACACCCTGGAAGAAGCCGCGCAACCTGGGGTTGATATTCTTATCAACGCAGCTGAAAACCACGACAGCACGGCATATAAGCTTGCACGCCAGCTCCGCAAAGAGGGCAAATCTGTCTGCACCCGCTTTGGCACCGAGCCAGATGCGTCCGAACTGCGCAAATTCCATTGCCGCACCCTGATCAGCATCGACGCCGATGGCGAGAAGGCAACCCTTATTTCACCCAAAACCAAACAAACCAGGCAATCAACAGTCTCTGCTCTGCTCAGCGGCGCAGTTGCTCTGTAACATACAAAGGAGAAAACTCACATGGCAAACGTTGTAGTCGTTGGCGCTCAGTGGGGCGACGAAGGTAAAGGTAAAGTAGTCGATATTTATACGGAACGCGCGCAGGCGGTAGTGCGATACCAGGGGGGAAACAATGCGGGACATACCCTGGTTGTGGGAGATGAAAAAACCGTTCTCCACCTCATCCCTTCCGGCATACTACATGAAGGAAAGAAGTGCATCATAGGTAACGGCGTAGTGCTCGACCCCAAGGTTTTCATCGAAGAGATAGAGGGACTCAAGAAAAAAGGGTACCTGCGCGACGAGTCTCAACTGGTGATTGACCGCAATGTGCATATCATTATGCCGTATCACAAAGAGATCGACATCGCGCGCGAGAACAAACCAGGCGAACGCCGCATCGGCACCACTGGACGTGGCATCGGCCCCACCTATGAGGATAAAGTTGGACGGCGAGGAATCAGACTTATCGACCTGATCAATCCCGAGCGTTTTAGCGCCAAACTCAAAGAGCAACTCCCGGAGAAGAATTTCTTCCTAGAACACTTTCTTAAGCAGAAACCCCTAGATGAGCAGCAGATCCTGACAGAATACCTTGCCTACGGCGAGGTATTGAAGCGCTTTGTAGGCAACAGCTCTGTTCTCCTGGAAGAGTGTCGCAACAAAGGGGAAAACATCCTGTTTGAGGGCGCCCAGGGGAGCTTGCTTGACGTCGACCACGGCACTTACCCGTACGTAACCTCCTCATCCACTATCGCAGGTGGCGCCACCATTGGCACTGGCTTTGGTCCCCGCTTTATCGATGAAGTTATTGGCATCGCCAAAGCCTACGTCACCCGTGTAGGGGAAGGCCCCTTCCCCACCGAACTTGATGACGCAGTTGGAGAGGAGATCCGTCAGGCAGGGTCGGAATTTGGTGCCACCACCGGGCGTCCACGGCGCACCGGCTGGTTTGATGCAGTTGCTCTGCGGGAGGCAGTACGCACTAACGGCCTTACTGGAATTGCAATCACCAAGCTCGATGTGCTCGATAAATTTGACTGCATCAAGGTGTGCACCGCCTACTCCTACAAAGGGGAGATGCTCAGCAACTTCCCCAGCGATGCCAATATCCTCAGCCAGTGTAAACCGGTGTATGAAGAGATTGACGGTTGGTGCGCCGATACGTGTAATGTCACCATCTACGAGGAACTGCCACACCAGACGCGCAGTTATCTGCAAAAACTTGAGGAGGTGTGCAAGTGTCCGGTTGTACTTGCCTCTGTTGGCCCGCGCCGTGACCAAACCATCCAAATCCGCGACCCATTCAACGGAGAATAAGCTTTTTATTTGAAATGCCACTAAAGTGGCCAAGTTTTTAACAAAAAGCATTGACTTCAAAAACTGCATCGCGTATAACACTCCACGTTGTGAGCCGGTAGCTCAGTTGGTAGAGCATCTGACTTTTAATCAGATGGTCGTGGGTTCGATTCCCCCCCGGCTCACCATTTATAGTATTGTACGTCCCTATCGTCTAGCCTGGCCCAGGACACCGCCCTTTCACGGCGGCGACGGGGGTTCGAATCCCCCTGGGGACGCCAAACAATAAGCCTCATCGCGAAAGCGGTGGGGCTTTTGTTTTATTCCCGCCAATTAAACCAGCCCATTCACTTTCTTTGCCTAGCAGCTTGGTATCGCAACAGCTCGGTGGTAGTATTACTGTATTATCGCATTTGACATGATCGGGCTGAGAATTTTCTGTCTGACTACTGCCACTGTTCAAACAGAATCACTGCGGGATTGACAGAATAAAAAACCTCAGCTTTTACTGCCTCCAAACGAAAGGACAGCATCATGAGCTACCACTTCAGCCGCAAACTAGATACCTCCATGTCCGAAGCACGTGAACGCGTAATCGCAGCTTTGAGCAAGGAAGGCTTTGGTGTACTTACCGAAATTGATGTACAGGAGACTCTGAAGAAAAAAATCGGGGTTGACTGGCCTGGTTACACGATTCTCGGGGCATGTAATCCCAAATTCGCCTACGAGGCGCTACAAGCTGAACCCCACATCGGCACCATGTTGCCGTGTAATGTAATTCTACGCCAACTGGATGACGGCAGGATTGAAGTGTCTGCAGTTGACCCTATCAAGTCTATGCAGGGAGTGGAAAATCCGCAGCTAACTACCGTTGCCACCGCAGTGCGAGACAAGCTCCGCCAGATCATTGAGTCCCTGTAAGCTTCTTGCCGATTCTCTACTCGCTATGAAGAGGATGGAGATAGATACAATATAAAGGAGGATGGGGGCTTGAGTGCGAAACTGTAACCCTTGCGGTACAAGATGACTCCATCGACCACTTACCTCCTGGCTGCTGCTTCTGCGGTATTTTGGATTTTCGACAGTCATCTAAGCGGGTACTACTGACTTCCCCTGTTCACATGTGGTTCCTATCCTGCAGCAACGGCCCAAACTTCCCTGCACAAGCAAAGTTCTTTCCATATCAGGGCAAGGGGTAACATAGCCGCGTCTCTCCATCCCTGGCTGCCTGTGTTGCACAAGCAGGCAGCTAGGTTCCGGCACAAAACATAGCACTTAATCAAACATCTAGCGTCATGAGGAACATATTATGTCTGACACTTACGGTTATTCCACCCTATCGCTCCACGCCGGACAGAAAGCCGATCCTACCACTGGGGCTTGCGCTACCCCCATCTACCAAACCACCAGCTATGAGTTCAAGTCTGCGCAACATGCGGCAAATCTGTTTGGGCTCAAGGAGTTTGGCAATATCTACTCACGCATAACTAATCCGACCAATGCAGTCCTAGAAGAGCGGCTCGCCGCGCTGGAGGGGGGAACCGCCGCACTGGCTACTGCAAGCGGCATGTCTGCAATTTTTCTGGCAATAACTAACCTCGCGGCCGCCGGGGATCATATCATCGCCTCCGGGTCACTATACGGTGGCACCGAAACTCTATTTCGCCACACTCTACCCCGCTTCAATATTGAGGTGACTTTTCTGGAAGAGTTTACCCCCGAGAGTATAAGCAGCGCGGTCAAGGACAACACCAAGCTGGTATATGCAGAGACCATCGGTAACCCCAAGGGAGATGTGCCTGACTTTGCCTCTGTTTCTCGGGCGGCGCATGCAGCCGGACTCCCTTTTTTACTCGACAACACCTTTGCTCCCACCTTAATACGCCCTATCGAACACGGGGTAGATGTAGTGCTCTATTCCACCACCAAGTGGCTCGGAGGGCATGGTACTTCTGTAGGGGGCGCACTTGTGGATGGAGGGAAATTTGACTGGTCCAGCGGACGCTTTCCCGAATTTACCCAGCCCGATCCAAGCTACCACGGCGTGGTGTATTGGGATGCCCTGAAGGATGTGCCGGGCCAAGGCAACATCGCCTTTGCGGTAAAAGCCCGTGTTCAAGGGATGCGCAATATTGGTCCAGCACCCAGTCCGACCAACTCGTTCCTGATTCTACAAGGAATCGAAACCTTGCCGTTACGCATGGCAAAACACAACGAGAATGCCCTGAAACTCGCCGAGCACCTACAAAACCACCCTATGGTAAAATCGGTCAACTACACAGGGCTGCCTCAGCATCCCTGCTACGCTACAGCTAAAAAGTATTTCAATGGCGGGTTTGGTTCGGTCTTCGGCTTCGAAGTAGACAACGGCAGGGCAGGCGCGGTTAAGTTCATCGACAATGTAAAACTGGCAAAACATCTCGCTAATGTAGGGGATGCAAAGACCCTCGTGATCCATCCGGACACCACCACCCATCAGCAACTCAGCGCCGAGGCAAAACGGGTAGCCGGGGTCACGCCGGAGCTTATCCGAGTATCAGTTGGAATCGAGGATTTTGCCGACATTCAAGCTGATTTTGATCAAGCACTGGAAGCTGTAGCGGCGCAGTAATCACTGCGGATTCGCCCCCTTGACAGCAAAATAGAAATAATAAAGGCAGGGTATTAACCCTGCCTTTATATGTTTCTCTACTCATCCAGGAGAGGATAAGCTCCATCTTCATCGTGATCTTCCCTCCCCACCAGAGGCGGGTTGAAGACACAGATCATGCGCATATCTTCTGTAGCTCTAAGGTAGTGCTTGTCATGGTTGTTGAGGGCATACATGGTGCCATCACTGATAGGATGGATCTTACCGGTGCCAAGGTCTTCAATCTCACCCTTTCCCCCCACGCAGTACACGGCTTCAAGGTGGTTTTTATACCACAGGTAGGTTTCCGTGCCGGCAAAGATAATGGTTTCATGAAATGAGAATCCCATGCCATCTTTTTTCAGCAGAAAACGCCGGCTTACCCAGGTTTCCTTTTCACCGTAGACTTCGTCTTCTGTCCCCTTCAGATCTTTGACATGTTTAACTATCATTAAAACTCCCCTGTAAGCCTATTGTTTTTCTCTGCAAGAATTTCGCCCATGGCCTCATCGATAATATCCAGACCTTTTTTCAGCACTTCCTCTTTAATAGTAAGGGGCGGAATGAACTTAACAATTTGATCCGTAGCCCCGGAAAGTTCAACTACGAGCCCTTTTTCAAAACATCTGGCTGAGACCTCGCAGGCTAAATTCTTATCTGGAAGTTCAAGCCCATAAATCAGACCGCGTCCACGTACCAAAGCATTAGCATCTGGGTACTTTTCCACGATCTCTTTGAGTTTCCCCTGCATAACCTCAGACTTACTCTTCACCGCCTCACTCAGGTCATCGTTGTCCCAGTATTCCAACGCGGCAGCGGAGGCGACAAAGGCAAGGTTGTTGCCGCGGAAGGTTCCGGTGTGTTCGCCAGGTTTCCACTGATCGAGTTCCGGCTTCAGCAACACAATCGCCAAAGGCAACCCGCCCCCAATGGCTTTTGACATGGCTATAATGTCAGGATTTATGCCGGACTCTTCAAAACTGAAAAAACTTCCGGTGCGGCCATTACCCACTTGTATATCATCAATAATCAAGAGGATATCGTAGTCATGACACACCTGCTCCAGATCGCGCAGCCACTGACTTGAGGCAACGTTTACCCCCCCTTCGGCCTGTACCGTTTCCAGAATCACTGCTGCAGGCAGATCAAGGCCACTGCTGGGGTCTTCGAGAAATTTGCGGAAGTACGCAATAGTATCGACCTCATCGCCGAAATAACCATCAAAGGGCATGAAAGAAACATTGCTCCGGCTTATATAGGCTTCATCGCGGTAAAACGCATTCCCGGTCAGCGCCAACGCTCCCATGGTTAGGCCGTGATACCCGTTAGTGAATGACACCACGTTGGAGCGCCCTTTGACCATGCGCGCTATCTTTATCGCGGTCTCCACCGCGTTGGTACCGGTAGGTCCAGTAAACTGAATCTTGTGCTCCATGTTCCGTGGCGCAAGGATAGTGTCGTAAAATTTCTGCAGAAAATTCTTTTTTGCACTAGTGGCGAGATCCAGCCCGTGAACAATGCCATCTTTTTGCAGATACTCGATGAGTGCCTGAGAGATTTTGTCATTGTTGTGGCCGTAGTTAAGAGTGCCAGCCCCAGCGAAAAAGTCGATATATTCATTGCCGCTTTCATCATAGAGCAAAGCGCCCTTGGCAGTTTCGAAAACAGCAGGAAAAGAACGGATATATCCCCTAACTTCTGACTCTAATTGTTCAAATATTCTCACAACTTACCCCTTTCGGTATGTAATTCATTATCTCTATAAACTTCATATTTTAAAATTCTTTTTCGGTACCTTTATGCGCGTGTATCGAGTCACCCCCTCTTAATGGGCCCAATATGGAACAGAACCTCTTCTTCGTGGTCACCTTCGCCGAAGTGCTCAGAACTAAAAAGGGTTGAGGTACAGCAATCGGCAGAGTAGATTTTGGCGAGCTTGCGAAACAGCCCTGCAGAAGCCTTGTTGGATGGGCTTACGGTTGCCTGAATATACACAAGGTCCTGGTTCTCTTCTCGCTCCAGGATATTCCGAACAATCCTGGGAGCCAGCCCCATTCCGCGCATGGATCCATCTACCGCTACCTGCCATACGAACAGGGCGTCTGGTTGTGTCGGGGGACGATAGCCTGACACAAAACCCACTATCTTATTCTCCTGCGTGGGGTCGAGAGCCACAACGGACATATCACGGAAGTGGGTACAGAACAACATGTAGGAATACTTCGAATTCAAATCAAGTGGTGGTGAGTTTTTTACCAGTGACCAAATCCCGAAGGCATCTTCTATCTGAGGCTTGCGAATCTCTATATCGTTACGTGTGACAGTAGCCATGCTTGACTCCTTTCAATACCTGCGCCAAAACGTTGTGTACTCTTTGCGCCCACCCTTATGTTGCGCGGCTCAACGTGTGAAACAAACAGCACGCGCGCCGAACTTGGCGGGAAGATGGGCTCTTCGATCGCCTTGCACCCTCAATCATCTGCGTGAGCGAATGATCAGGGAACGAACAATCTGCGAAGGATACATACTTTTACCCCCCATGTCCAATCATTGGGCAATTTTTATTGAGCTTTTCTTCCAGCACGACAAAAACAACTGCATGAAAACGCAATACAAACAGATAGTTAGCATGCACTAGCAATATGAAATATTTTTTTGTGCGTATGGCGCAATAGAATAATATAAATATTAAATTGCATTTCCAGGAGATGCCTTAGAAGGCGTGGGAAAAGGCAAAGCGCAATCACCCTAAAAAAGCTTCTATTTCATGCACTTACAGTGGGAGGATGCGGGAAAGATCGGGGAGAGGTGAGGATGCAACTCGTACACAATGGTTTGAGACCTAATCACTATATTGGCGCGGAATCTGTCCCCGCGCCAATATAGTGACCTGCTATTACCTTTAATCACTTTGACCCAAACCATCGAGGAAGCGCTCGGCGTCCATGGCGGCCATACATCCAGTTCCTGCTGAGGTGATCGCTTGGCGGTAGATATAGTCTTGTACGTCGCCTGCAGCAAAAACTCCAGGCACGCTGGATTGAGTTGCAAACCCGTTCGAACCGAGGTTGGTTTTAATATACCCATCCTCCATCTCCAGCTGTCCGGCAAAGATGCCGCTATTGGGAGTATGCCCAATAGAAATAAATACACCATCCACTTCGACATCTTGGGTAGAATCATCGCGCACATCACGGATACGCATACCAGTCACCCCCATGTTATCGCCCAACACTTCTTCGAGCACATGAAACCAGGCGATGGCAACATTGCCCTCTTTGCTCTTTTGGATAAGTTTGTCAGCCAGAATCTTCTCCGAACGAAACTGATCGCGCCGATGCACTACCGTAACCTTACTCGCTATATTGGCGAGGTAGAGTGCCTCTTCCACCGCAGTATTGCCTCCGCCAATAACAGCTACAGGTTTATTGCGGTAAAAAAAACCGTCGCAGGTGGCACAGGCAGAAACACCCTTGCCTTTGAAGGCTTTTTCAGATGGGAGACCCAGGTAGCGCGCAGAAGCTCCAGTAGCGATAATGAGGGCATCGCAGGTATAGGTAGCACTATCTCCATTCAGGACAAATGGACGCTGGCTCAGATCGGTTTTTTGGATGTGATCTATTATGATTTGGGTATCAAAACGTTCCACATGCTTGCGCATCCGCTCCATCAACTCCGGACCCTCTACTCCTGCATGATCACCCGGCCAGTTATCTACTGCAGTGGTGGTAGTCAATTGTCCCCCGGGCTGTATTCCACTAATAATTACCGGGTTAAGGTTCGCACGTGCTGCATACAGAGCAGCAGTGTAGCCGGCAGGACCAGAACCAAGGACAATCACTCTATGATGCTGAGATTTTTCTGCTGTATCACTCATGGTTACAAACTCCTTTTTTTAAACTTCATAAAATTTACGCGTGCAAAATAAATAAGCGAAACCTTAGCTACCCTCTGTGCATAACTGCACAATTTCTTCCGCCTCCGGATAGCGCATCTGTTCCAGACGGGAAAACCTCTGTTTCCCATCGATAAATACAGCAAATTCACTTTTTTGCGTCCCGGCTTCAAGCTCTACCTCGAGCCCAGAGATTTGTTCCTCCAATGCCGCAGCGAGACTCGCTGCGCGCGGTTGATGTCCTCAAGGAGCACAATAAACAATTTTTACCTGCATTTTATCCCCTTTCATCTGCTGGTGATTGAACTAAGTGGATGTTGAGGTGGCAAAGTATCCCCTCTATCAACTCAGGTTTAACAAGAAAATAACAGCGTTGCGACCCTTTTTGGGTAAAGTCTACCAGGCGCTTATAGCGGAGCACCGTCAGATGTTGTGACACATTTGCCTGACTCGCAGGGAGAAACTCCTGCATATCCGTAACGCACCGAGTTCCTCCGAGCAACTCTGCCACTATCTGCACACGAGTCGGATGAGCAAGAGCTTTCAGAATATCTGCCCACTCATTGGCTTTTTCTATATTTATATTCACGTACACCTCCAATCCATACTCCTACACACATATTCGAATATACGAATATCACTTTATGCGCACAGATGCAAGCACAGACGCGCTCCGACATGACAAAACCGCAGAAAACTACCATCACGCCACCTTGGGAATCGCGTGAAATTTTGAGCAACAATGGGCAGCAAAAGGATCTGCTGAGTACGAAAACTGGTAGAGTAAAGAATTCGGGCGCGTAAACTGCGTAAATCTGGTAGATTATCTTCCGCTTTTCTGAGTCACACAAGCAATATCCACACCACCTACTTAGATATTTTTATCCTATCCAGAGTTATATAAGACAGGCAAAGGAACACCAGATGTCCAAGAAATTATTCAAAAAATCCGTTGAAATATACAGTGACGGGGCGTGCAGTGGCAACCCGGGTCCAGGGGGATTTGGTACGATAATGCGCTGCAACGGACACGAGAGAGAACTCAGCGGATATTCGCCTCAAACCACTAACAATCGCATGGAGATGCTAGGTGCAATCGTAGGTCTAGAGGCACTTAAGTTTCCGTGCAACGTAAAACTTACCACTGACTCTCAGTATCTTCTGAATGGAATCACAAAATGGATTCACGCATGGAAAAAAAAGAACTGGAAAAACTCTCAGAAAAAAGATGTCCTCAACAAAGATCTGTGGCAGCGCCTTGACAAGCTGGCGCAGACACATAATATTGAGTGGCACTGGGTGCGGGGCCACACTGGACACCCGGAGAATGAGCGTTGCGATGAACTCGCACGCCAAGCCATAACAGACCGTGCGCCCCTTGTGGATACCGAATAAGTCCGCCACGGGAAACTCCCCCAGGAGCTCCCCCATACATGGAGGTTCTATGAAACACCGTGAAGATATTGCACGCTTTCTGCAAGCAAAAAAAATTGCTGTCGTTGGAGCGTCGACGCAGCGCAATAAGTTCGGTAACAAAGTGCTCCGCTGCTACATGGAACACAACTATGACGTAATTCCTGTAAATCCGGGTGTGGACGAAATAGAAGGGCTCCCCTGCGTCGCAAGCGTGGCTGAACTTCCGCCAGAAGTTGAAGCGCTCTCCATCATTACTCCGCCGTCGGTTACGCTAGAAGTGGTAAAACAAGCCATCAGCAAAGGGATAAAACATGTCTGGATGCAACCAGGTGCCGAGGGAGCTGAGGCAGTAGCCCTGTGCCGTCAGAATGATATAAATACCATTGCGGATGGGAGCTGCCTGCTGGTTGAACTAAACTTCAGCGGCGGACATTGACAAACTACCTACGACGCTCTTTCTGCCCGATCCCCCGTGCCGAAAGCGACCCATTTCAGTCAGCCCGCACAAACAAAACGCCCCGTCGTGACATAAAGTCAGGCGGGGCGTTTTTTACACCTACACGATAACTTAAGAACGTGCCTATTTAGCCTTTGGAGATCTCTACTACCACACTGCGTTGTGTTACAGGGATTGCCTGCATAGCATTGATATCCGCAAAATGGTAAGGCGCAAACAACACTCCGGCAGGCACATAAGTACTTACACGCGCCGGTGCGTTGAACGAACCGACGTCACTCTTTAGAGAGAGAGTTTCTCCATCTTTAATGCCGGCTTTTTCTGCTTCCGCTGTGTTGATCTCGATATACCCGCGCGGCGCGATTTCGAGGGCGCCGGGTGCGTAAGTTGAAGTAACCCCAGTATGGGCGTGCATTTTACCCACCACCAGAACCGAACCAGACACAGGCTTTGCACTTTTGAACTCAGAAAAAATCAACCCAGCTGGTGCAGGCGCATAGTGTTTCTTAACTCCAGGGCAAAGATATTTATCCCCGCTTACTTCCAGCGTTGTAAACATCCCGGTTAGCGCATTGAACTCAGTGCGTATTGCAGCAGGATCGGCTTCACACTTCTGTCCACGCGCATAACTATAAAGTGTCGTCAGAATCTCTACATCAGTCCTGGAATTTGCGTAAGGCTTCAACGCCTGCTGCAACAGCCCTGCGGTATTGTCGCATGCGATATAAGTGCCGTTCTTCTCGGCGAATGAAGCCGCAGGCAACACAACGTGCGCCATCTCGGTCAACTCAGACTCGAGAATATCCTGAACCACTAGGTACTCAAGTTTCTGAAGTGCGTTACGCCAGCGCTGGCTTTCAGGATAGGTTACCAGCGGATTAACTCCAGCAAGATACAGAAGCTTTATCTTGCCCTTTTCAATTTCCGCAAGAATCTGTGCCGCGTCCAAACCACCCTGAGGCAATGAATCGCAACCCCAAACCTCGGCAGCATCTGCTGCTTTTTTAGCGTAATCCAGTCCACCCGGAAGCTGAGCAGGACATACACCAGCATCCAGCAGACCTTGTGTATTAGGACGTTCATCAACAAGGAAAACTCCGCCTCCATTGCCGTTCAGCGCTCCGCTTAGGATAGCGAAGTTAGCCAGTGCCGCGGTAATATCTGTAACCGCTGCAGCACCTGTAACATCAGCGCCAAAGACAATCGCAACCTTCTCGGCGGCGCCAAATTTCTGCGCTACCTCTTCGAGAAGAGCGTAATCCACCCCAGCGTCAGCTGCAGCTTTCTTCGCATCAATCCCGGCGATGAACTTTTTCACATCAGCGCTGTTTTTGACAAATTTCTTGATAAAGGCGCTGTCCTCTAACCCCTGCCCCAGCATGAGCTTTGCCAATGCCGCCACTAGAGCAACCTCTGAACCGGGAGCATAATTGAGGAACACATTGGAATTATCTGCAATGCGCACAGAGCGCATGTTGGCTACACACAGGTACGCATCGTTTTCACGCTTGGCTCGTTGAATCTGATAATTGACCTGAGGCTGCTCTGAAGTGATATCAGAACCGAACACCAAAACGGCATCGGCGCAGGCGATATCTGCTGCCGGAGCGCTTCCTCCCTTAAGACCGAGCGTTGTGCGCAGGGTCTCACTCGCAGCCCGAATGCCAAAACGGGTAGCTGAATCGATGTTGTTACTTCCATACCCAGCGCGGAAGAGTTTCTGAAACTGATAGTTTTCTTCCAGAGTGAGTCGTGCTGAGCTCAAGCCCGCAATCGCATCTCCACCCAGTGAACGTGCTTTTTTGTCCACACTTTCTAAAGCAGCATCCCAACTAACTTCTACTCCATCTACCAGAGGGGCACCAAGGCGGTGGGTGGAGTTAACAAACTCGTACCCAAAGCTTGAATCGAAGCTGAGCAGACCGTTGTTGATGGTGACATCATCTTCAGAGGTGATGCGATAGAGCTTACCGTTTTTAACATTCAGCTCTACCTGCTCCAGACTTCCGCCACCAAAGCCAAGGGAAGGAATCTTGTCCAGGGTCCAGCACCGCGCCTTATGGCGATACGGCTTAGAGATCATCGCTCCTACCGGACATACCGCAACTGCATTACCTTCTATATAGGGGTCAATGGTGTTCTGCCCCTCTTTCCGCTCGATGTATGCTCTATCCCCTAATTCATTGACGTAAAAGTCGCCAATACCTGTAAGTTCATGCCCAACCTTGACGCACTTTTCACACAGAACACAGCGCGCAGGCACGTTCTCAATCAGCGGCCAATCTTTAATTTTCGGCACCGCTACATCGAGGGCCTTAAAAGGTTGATCGAGGACATGGTGGTCAAAACAGATATCCTGCAGATCGCACTCTCCTGCCGCGTCACACACTGGACAATCCAACGGATGGTTAACCAGCATTAGGCGGATCATATCGCGACGTTTCTGCTCCAACTCTGGTGTGGATGTGGTCACGTTGATACCGGCAATAGCGATGGTATTACACGCAGTAACCGGAGCTTCAACCCCTTCGACCTCTACCAGACACACACGACAAGCCCCAGTAGTGGAAACTTTTTTGAGATAACACATTGTGGGGATCTTGATCCCAAGTTTCTCAGCTGCAGCAATTATGGGCAAACCCGCTTCTATCTCAACTTCTTGCCCATCAATGGTGAGACGAATCATTTTATTTTCGGCTTTATGGCTCATATGTAAATCCTAAATCCCGTCTAAATTCGCATTAC
>CAZDRL010000019.1:0-39747 GCA_964508035.1 uncultured Desulfuromonas sp. | reverse complement strand
AATTAAGGAGAGAACATGTCGAAGATTGTCTGGACAGAAATTGACGAAGCACCTGCGTTGGCAACGTACTCGTTGTTGCCGATTGTACAAGGATTCACCAATGATGCAGATATCGAAGTAGTGACCAGTGATATTTCACTTTCAGGTCGCGTACTCGCCAATTTCCCCGAGAAATTGACTGAAGATCAGAAGGTAGCAGATAATTTGAAAAAGCTTGGTGACTGGACTCAGGATCCCGAAGCCAACATCATCAAACTGCCTAATATCAGTGCATCAGTACCGCAGCTTCAGGCATGCATCAAGGAATTGCAAGAAAAAGGCTATGATGTGCCGAACTATCCTGAAGAGCCTAAGAACGATGCAGAAAAAGCTCTGCAAGAGCGCTATTCAAAGTGTCTCGGTTCCGCAGTTAACCCAGTTCTGCGTGAGGGTAACTCCGACCGCCGCGCTGCTGCTGCAGTTAAGAAAAATGCACAGAAAAACCCACACAGAATGATGAAAGCATGGCCAGAGAAATCTGAGTGTCGTGTTGCGCATATGGAGTCTGGCGATTTTTACGCTACTGAACAGTCAGTGACTCTGGACAAGGCAGACACGGTTAAATATGAGTTTGTCGACAATAATGGCAAGGTCACCACACTCAAAGAAGGTTTGAAGTTGCTCGCAGGTGAGGTTCTTGACTCATCAACTATGAAAGTAGCAGAGCTGCGCAAGTTCTATACCCAGATCAATAAAGAGGCAAAAGAGAAGGGGGTTCTCCTTTCACTTCACCTTAAAGCGACCATGATGAAGGTCTCTGACCCCGTCATGTTTGGGCACGCAGTGTCTGTTTACTTTGCCGATGCTTTGGATAAGTACGAAGCAGAGCTCAAAGAGATTGGTGCTAGTGTGGACTTCGGCTTGGGTGATGTACTGTCTAAACTTGACCGTCTCCCCGCCGATAAAAAGGCACAGATCGAAGCAGATATCAACGCGTGCTACGAGAAAAACGCATCCCTGGCTATGGTGGACTCCAGCCGTGGGATCACCAACCTGCATGCGCCCAACGACATCATTATTGACGCTTCCATGCCCAACGTAGTACGTGATGGTGGCAAGATGTGGAACAAGGATGATGCATTGCAGGATACCATTGCGATGATCCCTGACCGCTGCTACGCGACCATATATCGTGAGATCATCGAAGACTGTAAGCGCAATGGTCAGTTCGATCCTGCTACTATGGGCAGTGTGTCAAACGTTGGCCTCATGGCGCAGAAGGCCGAAGAGTACGGCTCGCACGATAAGACCTTCATCGCACCAGGTGCTGGGAGCATCCGCGTGGTAAATTCAGCGGGTGAAACCTTGATGGAGCAGAAAGTGGATAAGGGTGATATTTTCCGCTCGTGCCAGACCAAAGATATCCCCATCAAGGACTGGATCAAGTTGGCGGTAACGCGCGCTAAGGACTCCGGTGAGCCTGCGGTATTCTGGCTGGACGAAAACCGTGCGCACGATGCAGAGATCATCAAAAAAGTGAACAAGTATCTGCCCGAATTTGATACTGCAGGGCTGGATATTCGGATCCTCGCACCCCTTGAAGCCATGAAGTTCTCCATCGAGCGGGTTCGTCGCGGTGAGAATGCCATTTCAGTTACTGGCAACGCTCTGCGTGACTACCTCACTGACCTGTTCCCGATTCTGGAACTTGGCACCAGTGCTAAAATGCTCTCAATTGTGCCCCTTATTAAGGGTGGCGGCTTGTTCGAAACAGGTGCAGGGGGGTCAGCGCCTAAGCATGTGCAGCAGTTTTTAAAAGAGGGACATTTGCGCTGGGACTCACTCGGTGAGTTCTGTGCCCTCGTTCCCTCTTTGCAGCAGGTTGCTAAAGTTTTCAACAACGAAAAAGCTGCACTCCTGGCCGAAACCCTGGATCAGGCGGTGGAGAAATTTCTCGATAACGAGAAGAGCCCTTCACGTAAGGTCAATGAAATAGATAACCGCGGCAGCCATTTTTACCTGGCAATGTACTGGGCTGAAGCTCTGGCAGCGCAGGGTAAAGATGCTGGCATGAAGGCGAAGTTCGCTAAGGTTGCTAAAGAGCTGCAGGCAAATGAAGACAAGATTAACGCAGAACTTCTGGCCGCTCAGGGTTCACCTGTTGATATTGGCGGCTATTTCCGGCCCGATGTAGAAAAAACCTTTGCGCAGATGCGTCCAAGCAAGACGTTGAACGCTATTATCGACGCGTTATAAAAAGTTAGTGTAAGCAGTCAAACAAAAAAACCCGCCTTTCGGCGGGTTTTTTTGTTGCTGACTTTGTTGCTATGTTTTTTTAAGGTGTAGATAGTGTCAGTGACGTGGTTAGCTTCTGACCTTTTTAAGGTTGTAAAACACCTTGCGCCCGTTGTACTGCGCCACATTGTCTAGGTCGTCTTCAATCCGCAAGAGCTGATTATACTTACACGTGCGGTCGGTGCGACACAGCGAGCCAGTCTTTATTTGTCCAGAATTGGTAGCTACGGCGAGATCCGCAATGGAGGAATCTTCGGTTTCACCGCTGCGGTGAGAAATTACCGTGGTATAGCCAGCGCGTTTCGCCATCTCTATCGCTTCTAGAGTTTCTGTAAGGGTGCCGATCTGGTTAACCTTTATCAGAATGGAGTTAGCGACCCCCTTTTCAATCCCCTCCTGCAAGATTTTAGTGTTGGTAACAAACAGATCGTCACCTACAATTTGTATTTTATCTCCAAGACGTTCGGTCAGCAGTTTCCAGCCGTCCCAGTCATTTTCTGCCATTCCATCTTCAATGGAGATGATAGGGTAACGTTCTACAAGATCAGCGTAGAAGTCTACCATCTCTTGGGCGGTTTTTTTGGGTTTCGCTTCATTGGTCATGTTGTAGATGCCATTTGAGTATACCTCGGATGCGGCAACGTCCAGGGCGAGGAGAATTTCTTCCCCAGCTTTGTAACCAGCGCTCTCGATCGCTTCCATAATTACTTGTAGTGCCTCTTCGTTGCTGGTTAGGTTGGGCGCAAACCCACCTTCATCCCCAACAGAAGTACTGTAGCCTTTGTTTTTAAGCACCTTCTTCAGGGTATGAAAGATTTCTGCACCCATCTGCAAGGCTTGCTTGAAGGTGGCTGCCCCAACAGGCATGATCATGAACTCTTGAATATCTACGTTATTGTCAGCATGTTCGCCACCATTGAGGATGTTCATCATCGGGACTGGCAGCTCTTTGGCGTTGGGTCCACCGATGTACTGAAACAAGGCTAGCCCGGACTCGTCGGCGGCGGCACGGGCACACGCCAGCGAAACACCCAGTATCGCGTTAGCTCCAAGATTGGCTTTGGTTTCAGTGCCATCAAGTTCGATAAGTTTTGCATCGATTCCAGCTTGGTCAGTTATTTCCCACCCGATCAGAGAGTCGGCAATGGTGCGGTTTACGTTATCTACCGCCTGGGTGACACCTTTGCCTAGATAGCGATTCATGTCGCCATCGCGTAGTTCCAGGGCTTCACGTTCGCCAGTAGATGCGCCGCTGGGAACCGCTGCACGCCCAATGGCGCCACTTTCTAGGTAGACATCAACTTCGACCGTGGGGTTGCCGCGTGAGTCAAGAATCTCACGTGCATAAATTTCAGAAATGCCACTCATATTACCTCCTTGCAGAGCTAGATTTGATTAATGCCATGAAAAGGGAAAACCGTGTTTTTGTTCCCGTGAATATGTAGTATAGTTCGCGCTATATTTTATATCACAGCTACGCTTGTTTTCGTGGTTTTTCGTTGGCTAATTGTATGTTGGAGTTAATTCTCCCTGGATTTCGAAAGGATACTAATTGGGTAACACGTATAAAGCAACCTGTAACATGGATGATCCCGCTCTATTTGCACAACTGGCCGGAGCACAAAATTGCAATCTGAAACAGATTGAAACTATGTTGGGGGTAACGTTGGCAACGCGGGGGAGTGAGATTACTATTTTCGCCTCCGATCCATATAAGTTCGATCTAGCGCAAGTGCTGTTGGACCAGCTGCGCAATCTTGTACGCCGCGGTTATCCTCTCTATCCTCCTGATATTGAGTACGCGCTGAATATTTTACGGACCGATTCGTCTGTAAATCTAGCAGATATATTTTTTGACACCATCCTTATCTCAGCACGCAACAAATACATCGCGCCTAAAACTCTGGCTCAGAAACAGTACATAGACGCAATCCGTTCCCTGGACGTTGTGTTTGGGGTGGGTCCAGCTGGGACTGGAAAGACCTATCTGGCTATGGCACTGGCGATAGCCGCATGGCAGCAAAAGCAAGTGCGTCGCATTGTATTGGTGCGTCCAGCAGTGGAAGCTGGAGAAAAGCTTGGTTTTCTCCCTGGTGATATTGCGGAAAAAGTTAATCCGTATTTACAGCCCCTCTATGACGCTCTATTTGATATGCTGGAAGTCAAGAAGGCGCAAGCCTTGATTGATGACGGACTTATTGAGGTGGCACCTCTAGCGTTTATGCGTGGGCGGACCCTCAATGATGCTTTTATCATCTTGGATGAAGCCCAGAACACTACGACAGAGCAGATGAAGATGTTTCTTACCCGTCTTGGGTTTGGCAGCAAGGCTGTGATAACTGGTGATACAACCCAGATTGACTTGCCCACCGGCAAACGCTCTGGCTTGCTGCAAGCGCTGGAAATTCTCCAGAATATCGAAGGGGTGGGAATCAACACTTTTACAGATATAGATGTGGTACGTCACCCGATTGTGCAACGCATCGTGCGGGCGTATTCCACCCTGGATCAAGTAAATTATGTCGAATAAAACTACTACGCAAAACCCTGTTACACCGCAAAAATCAAGCAAGAGGTGGCGTAAAAAACCTGACAAAGACAGTCTGTGGCGGCGCCAACGCTATGCGATGCTGTTTCTTCTCGCCCTGGTTCTTGCCTTGGTCATTGTTCCGACGGGGGGTTTTGTTCCTGACTATTTTACTCCCGGAGATATCGCCACCCGTGATATCAAAGCACCGCGCGATTTTCTGGTTCCAGTGCCGGAATTAACCCAGGAAAAGCGTCAACAGGCGGCAAGTGCTGTGGCTCCAGTGTATGACTATGACAGGCGCCCGAGCCGCGCGTTGGCGCAGGGGGTAAGCAAGGTGCTGCAGATTTATGCGCTTGCTGCAGAGGACACTGAGTCGCTGCGTTCTCCAGCAGAACTGGCGCAGCAGCAGGATATGGTGGCGGAGCTTCTCGGAGTTGAATTGAATGCCGAGCAACACCAGGCACTGCTTCGCCTCAGTGCTGACCCTCAGTTTTCAACGCAATTCATGTCGCAGTTTCACACCGCAGCTACTGAAGTTCTATCCAGCTACATCGTTGAAAGTACGGACCTTTTTTTTGCTAACTGGCGTGGAGCTATAACGCTGAAAAATCTTGCCTCGGGGCAGGAGTATTTAGTTGCAGATATCCAAGCTATCCGCAGCCGTGCTGAAGCCGTGGCTGCCCTGAAATCTGAACTTGTGGCGCCAGAAGAGCTTCAGGCAGATTTAAGCACGTTCCTAAACCTTATTCACCAACTGCTGCGCCCCAATCTTACCTTCAATCAGAGCGAAACCGAAGCTCGGCGCCAGGAGAGTGCCGCCGCGGTTTCTCCGGTACTCTCCCAAGTCAAACGTGGGGAGATGATTGTTCGTGAAGGGGAGCGCGTCAGTGCCGAACAAGTGCGTCTGCTGCATATCCTGCGGGGTGACTCAGCGGATATACTGAAGACGGTGCGCACTGGTGCAGGTCTATGGCTAGCAATTGTGCTGCTGTTTTACACCACGCACAAGTTTGCACGCGTCAATATTCGCAAATACGACCCAGACTCTCGCGATATGCTCTTTCTTGCCAGTGTGTTTGTTGCTGCGTTTGCCCTCGCTAAGATCGGCATCTTTATCTCTAGTGCAATGCAGAGCGCGTTTCCGTATATTGATTCGGTGTGTTACTACTACGCCCTTCCTTTTGCTGCTGCGGCGATGCTGGTTAGGATTGTTCTTAATTCTGAAACCGCCATGGTGTTTTCGGTTCTGTTTGCACTTCTGATTGGATTGTTGTTCGGCGACAATATCTTTATCTCCATCTATGTTTTAATCGGGAGCCTTGTTGCAGCTCACAGCGTTAAATACTGCATGTCGCGTAGCAGTCTGTTTCGAGCTGGACTCATATTGTCGGTGGTCAATATGGCTACTGTGGGTGCTATATACGCAGTCGCAACGCAACCATACGATACTCAGTTTCTGTACCGGATGGGGTTTGCTTTTTGTGGCGGGTTTATCAGTGCGCTGTTGGTCAATGGCACCATCCCGCTGGCGGAGTCGGTGTTCAAGTACACAACTGACTTCAAACTGATGGAGCTTGCCAACATGAACACCCCGATCTTGCGCGAACTTATGATTCAGGCTCCGGGTACCTATCATCATTCCATCATGGTGGGACTGTTGGTGGAAAACGCGGCAGAGTCTATTGGGGCGAATCCACTCCTCGCGCGGGTGGCAGCGTACTATCATGATATTGGTAAAATCAAAAAACCCCTCTATTTTGCCGAGAACTTAAAAGACCAAAGCAACAGACACGATAAGCTTGCGCCCTCTATGAGTGCCCTGATTTTGACTTCGCATGTTAAGGATGGGGTGGAGCTGGCGCGCGAGTGCAAGTTGGGTGATGTCCTGATAAATATCATCCACCAGCATCACGGCACTTCTCTGATCAAGTTTTTTTACGACAGAGCGCAGCAGCAGGCTAAGGATGAAGTGATTACTGAACAAGATTATCGCTATCCAGGACCGAAGCCTCAGAGCCGTGAGGCTGCTCTTATCATGCTTGCAGATGCGGTTGAAGCTGCAGGGAGAACTCTGCCGAATCCCACTTCAGCACGAATTCAGGGGATGGTGCAGAAAATCATAAATAAAATATTTATCGATGGTCAGCTCAACGAATGTGATCTGACCCTGAAGGATTTGCACCAAATAGCCAAAAGTTTTAACCGTATTTTGGTAGGGATATTTCACCAGCGCGTGGAGTACCCGGAACCAGCCTACAAAGAGCGTGTCAAAGAAGATAAAAAGAGCACGTCCAGCGAACAAAAGGGGCAACATAGTGGAGATATTCATAGAGAACCAACAGAACCGGTCGTTCAACCAGGAGAGGTTACAACAGATAGCATTGAGGATCTTAAACGCCTTGGAATGTCCTGATTCAACGGAGTTATCGGTTCTCATTGTAGATGATCCCACTATTCAGGAATTTAACCGCGACTATCTCGGGCTCGACTGTCCTACCAATGTAATATCTTTTTCCCAACAAGAGGGGGAAACCTTTGCTGTGCCTGGCGCCGAGGGGCTACTGGGTGATGTGGTGATATCGGCAGATACAGCCTGGCGCGATGCACATGAAGCTGGCGGAGAGATGTTCGCGGAACTGGTGTTTTTGCTTTTACATGGAATCCTTCATTTGCTCGGCTACGACCACGAACGTGGAACTGCGGAAGAGGCGGAGCGAATGGAGAAAAAAGAACAAGAAATATACACACTGTTGCAGGCCGAAGGGCTGATATAGGGAATAGGTAGGAAGTTTGGTAAACAATAATGTTTATTGGGGTATGTTAGATGGACGAAAATGAATCAGGTGACAGGCGCAGCTCTTTCTGGAAAAACTTATTCCGACTTAAACGCCGGAATGTAAGTGCCGAGGACGAACTGCATGAGCTGATCGAGCTTTCCGAACGGCAGGGACTGATCAACGCCGAAGAGTGTGAGATGTTCAGCTCCATCATAGAGTTTGGCGATACCATTGTGCGTGAGGAGATGATTCCGCGTACTGAGATGCACTGCTGCGCGGTGGATGCGTCGCTAAGCGAGATGATTGATGTAATTATTCGCTATGGGCATTCACGCATCCCAGTCTATGAAAACTCTATTGATCAGATTGTGGGGCTGGTCTACGCCAAGGATCTGCTTAAATATTGGGGCAAGTCCGATGCTGAAGTGCGCTTGCGCGATATAATGCGTACCCCCTATTTTGTCCCTGAAACCAAGCGCATTGAAGAGTTGCTGCATGAGTTTAGAAACAAACAGGTACATCTTGCGATAGCTATTGATGAATATGGTGGAACCTCGGGCCTTATAACCCTTGAAGATCTTATTGAGGAGATTATTGGGGATATCAAGGATGAGTACGACGCAGAGGAAGATCTGCTGGTAGAAGATCAAGATGGAAGTGTAATTGTGGATGCGCGCCTGAATTTGTGTGAACTTGAAGATCACTATGATATGGATGAAATACCTCGTGCTCAGTTCGACTCAGTAGGTGGTTTGTTGCTCCACGAACTTGGGCGTCTACCTGAAGTTGGTGAATCCATTACCAGTAGTGGGTTGGAATTTGAAGTGCTTAATAGCGATAAACGCGCCATTCATAGTGTAAAGGTAACCAAGGTAGATGATGCGAATGCAGAGTCCTCAACTGCTGAAGGGGTCTAGACTAGACATAGTAGCGGCACTTGCCGGCGGTTTTTCGGCTCTCCCTTTTATCTGGCCTTATTCCCCTTGGATCGCAGCGGTTGCATGGGTAAGCCTTGCGCTCTTAGTATTGGTGAGTAGTGACCGACCTTTACGCCGCGGCTTTATTGCGGGGGTGTGTTTTTTTGCCCCAGTTTTATACTGGCTCAATCATGTAATGATTGACTTCGGAGGCCTCTATCCCCTTGCTTCGGTGGGGTTATATCTGCTTTTAGTTGGATATTTGGCCATGTTCTGGGGTGTAAGCTGCTGGTGTTCTGCACGTATAGTAAGGAAGTGCTCTTTGCCCTTGCCCGTGGTTTTCCCCGTGGTTTGGATAGCTTTTGAATTTTTACGCAGCAAGCTTCTTACCGGGTTCCCTTGGGGAAGCGTTGTGTACTCGCAGGCAGCGCTCCCGCTTCTGGTTCAGAGTGTAGATATTGGGGGGATCTGGGTGCCGATGCTGGTGCTGCTGTTGGTAAATTGTACGCTTGCCGAAGCGCTTCGCCCTGTGTGGCAAAGCTCAGCCTCCCCTAAGTTGGGTCGCACTGGAGTGCAGTGGTTGCCCCTTGCCGTTGCTGCGTGTGTATTCATTCTCAATGCTGGATATGGGGTCTATGTGCAGCAGCATGAACAGCAGGGAAACAATGCAGTGACAGCTACTGCAGGTGCAGATGGGGCAACGCAAACGTTAGATATTGCCTTAGTCCAGGCTAATATAGATCAGCACCAGAAGTGGCTCAGGAGCAATCTTGTCCATACTCTCAATCTCTACACCGAGATGAGTCGCAACTACCCCGCAGTAGACTTGATTGTGTGGCCAGAAAGCGCTACCCCGTTTTTTTATGCTGAAGGTTCAAGCTTTGCGAGTACCGTTGATGAGTTGGCGCGCGACCTAGAACTGAATCTGCTGTTTGGCAGCCCAGCGCGGGAACTCACCCCCTATGGGTATACCTATCTGAACAGTGCGTACCTCCTCGATCATCAAGGGAGATCAGTGGGACGCACTGACAAGGTGCATCTGGTTCCGTTTGGGGAATATGTCCCGTTGCGATCAGTGCTTGGGTTTGTAGATAAGATAGCGGTTGGTGTGGGAGATTTTCGCCCGGGAGATCTCAAGCTGTTGTCTCTGGCCGGGCATGAAGCTGGAGTGTTGATCTGCTATGAAGCTATATTCCCGCACTTGGCGCGCACCCAAGTAGCTATGGGCGCAGAGTTGCTGTTCAATCTCACCAATGATGCTTGGTTTGGAAAAACTCCGGCTCCACATCAGCATCTGCAGATGGCACGTTTCCGCGCTATGGAAAACCGCCGCTGGTTGGCGCGCTGCGCTAATACCGGAGTCTCCGCGCTGATTGATCCACACGGGACAGTACATAATCCTACCGATATTTTCACTGCTGGAGTTGTCGCAGGACAAGTGGCTTTTCGTCAGGAAATCACCCTTTATACGCGCTATGGCGACGTATTGGCGTGGATGGCGCTTGCGACCCTAACAGTATGGATGTGGCAGAGCCGAAAAAAAAGGCTGTCAGCATAGGGGTAGCTGTGGCACTATGTTGGGCTTTGTCGCTTTGAGGAAAGCATTTCATGCGGCAGTTGAGCTAAAGCGCAGCAATGTACTGATTGCAGGAGGAATTGTTTAATGTTTCGGGAAGAAAAAGAACAGCTCAATCAACTTAACGCAAAGCTGGAAGAGCTGAGGAGGTATCTTTGACCTGGATGCCAAACGGGAAGCGATAGAGGAGCTTGAAGCTGAAATAGCTGAGCCTGACTTTTGGAATCAGCAGGAGCATGCGCAGAAACGCTTGAAAGAACGCAATAAGATTCAACGCGTGGTTGAATCCTGGGATCAGGCGTACCAAAACTATGAAGATGCGCAGGTTCTTGTGGAGTTAGGTGAAGAGGGAAAGGACGAAAGCGTCCGCTCCGAGTCTCGGATTCTGCTGCAAAACGCCAACGAGCAAGTGGCTAAGATCGAGTTTGCCCGCATGCTCTCCGGCCCGCACGATGACAGCAATGCCATCTTCAGTATCAATGCCGGGGCTGGGGGAACAGAAGCGCAGGACTGGGCTGAGATGTTGCTGCGGATGTACCTGAGGTTCTGTGAACATAAAGGGTTTAAGACGGAAATAACCGACTATCAAGCGGGGGATGATGCTGGGGTAAAAAGCGTGACCTTTACCGTTGAGGGTGATTATGCGTATGGTTGGTTGCGCTCTGAAATGGGGATTCATCGCCTCGTGCGCATATCACCATTTGATGCCGCATCCAAGCGCCATACCTCCTTTTGTTCTGTATTTGTGTTCCCAGATCTTGATGACAGCATCGAAATTGAGGTCAACGAAAACGATCTCAAGATTGATACCTATCGCGCCAGTGGTGCGGGGGGACAGCATGTCAACAAGACTGACTCTGCCATTCGCATAACCCATATCCCTTCGGGGATTGTGGTGTCATGTCAGAATCAGCGCTCTCAGCTCAACAATAAAGCTGAAGCGATGCGGCAGCTCAAAGGGCGGCTGTATGAGATGGAGGAGCAGAAGAAAAAGGAGGAAGCCAACGCCATCTCAGGGGATAAGAAAGAGATTGGCTGGGGAAGCCAAATCCGCTCTTATGTGCTTCATCCGTATCGCATGGTGAAAGATCACCGTACCGGCTTTGAGATGGGCAATGCAGACGCTGTTTTGGATGGGGAAATTGAAGGATTCATTGAGCACTACTTGATGGAAGACTAGGTGCACGCGTATCACCGATGTGGATGCGATAAGCTTGCCCATGCTTGAGGTAAACTGTGGGTTTCACGCTTTTAGCCACGCTTGCGCCTGTGTACGTTAACCGTGCCATGAACCAACCAGATCCGGTGGGCTTAAGTACTGCCCTTGGCACGATGACATAAGTCGGTCAGGCATTGAAATAGATAGCTTAGACTAACATATAGTTTCAGGTGGAGCGGTATGCGCCACTTGGATTGAGATAAGAAAGGAAGAACAGAAGAGAATGCAAAGTACAGATGAGAATGATTTGGTCGCTCAGCGTCGAGCTAAGGTTGCGTCGCTGCGAAAGCAGGGCATTGATCCATATAGCAATACTTTTCGGGTAGAACATCTCGCGGTGGACGTACAGCAGGATAATCCAGCCCCAGAAGCTGAAAAAGGTGCAGAGGAAAAACTCTATACCGTTGCCGGACGCATCATGGCGCGGCGCAGTTTTGGGAAAGCTGCTTTTGTCCAATTGCAGGACAGAAGCGGACGCGTGCAGCTGTATGTGGCAAAGAAGGAAATAGGGGAAGAGATGTTCGAGGTTTTTGAAAGCCTTGACATAGGAGACATTATTGGGGTCAGCGGAACCCCGTTTTTCACCAAGACCCAGGAGTTGTCCCTGCGGGCGAAAAGCTTACAATTGCTGACAAAATCGCTCCAGCCTTTGCCAGAAAAATGGCACGGTCTCAAAGATATTGAGACCCGCTATCGCCAGCGCTACCTCGATCTGATTGTCAATCCCGAAGTAAAGGAAGTTTTTGTCAAGCGCAGTCAAATTATCAGTCTGATGCGTACCTTTATGCAGGAACGAGGCTATCTGGAGGTTGAAACACCGATGATGCAGCCAGTTGCAGGGGGTGCGACAGCTAAACCGTTTGTAACCCACCACAATACCTTGAAGATGGATCTGTTTCTGCGTGTTGCGCCGGAGTTATATCTTAAGCGTCTGGTTGTTGGTGGAATTGAGCGTGTCTTTGAAATAAATCGCAACTTCCGCAATGAAGGGATCTCTATCCAGCATAACCCCGAATTTACCATGATGGAATTTTATCAGGCGTACGCCAACTATCATGATCTGATGGATATGACTGAAGAGATGATTTGCCATATTGCCCGCGAAGTGTGTGGCAGTGAAACCATCAGTTATGGAGGACGTGAAGTCAGCCTTAAGGCGCCTTGGCAACGGCTGACTGTGCGTGAAGCCATCATTAAGTACGGAGATATCAGCGCAGAGGACCTGGAAGATCACGCTAAGGCCCTCACGTATGCACGCAGCCTCGGGCTTGACTTTGATTCTTCCATCGGGCATGGCAGGTTGCTTACGGAGATTTTTGATGAAGTAGCGGAACCAAAGCTCTGGGATCCCACCTTCATTACCGAGTATCCCACCGAGGTCTCCCCTCTGTCGCGGCGCAACGATGACAACCCCGAGGTTGTGGACCGCTTTGAGCTTTTTGTGGTTGGGCGTGAATTGGCTAACGCATTCTCAGAGCTCAACGATCCGGAAGATCAGCGCAGACGCTTTGAAAGTCAGTTGGCAGAGAAAGAAGCCGGGGATGAAGAAGCCCATGCTATGGACGAAGATTACGTGCGCGCCCTTGAGTATGGTTTGCCCCCCACTGCAGGGGAAGGGATTGGCATTGATCGCTTAGTTATGCTCCTGACCGATTCCGCCTCAATTCGTGATGTGATTTTGTTCCCGCAGTTGCGCCGCGAAAGTCACTAAAGCCGTTATCGTTAACCTCAGAGATACATGTGTTTTCTGCGCTTTTACGTGCGCGTAGAATTACTGTGGCGCTGGGTATACAACCATATGAAAGTCGAAAATAGATGCGATATGAATGGCTGATTGGTCTGCGCTACCTAAAAGCTAAACGCAAACAGACATTTATTTCGGTTATCAGTTTTATTTCGGTGGCCGGGGTAGCTCTGGGTGTTGCTGCTTTGATTTTGGTGCTCGCAATTATGACCGGCTTTCATGACGGGGTGCGCCAGCAAATTCTTGGCAATGTCCCTCATGTGCTGGTGCAGAATCGCGGGGCGGATATTCCGGATTGGGAACAGAGGCTGGAACATATCCGTTCAATATCACCAATGGTGAAGGAGGTGGAACCTTTTGTAAGTAAAGAGGTGATGCTCCTTGCGGGGGATAATGTCGCCGCGGCCAACATCAAGGGGATACGGCAGAGCAATCGGATCTTGCAGCTTGAATACGATACCGGTGTCTATGCGCATCCGCTCGGGGTAAAAGGTGCCCTTTTTGATACCACCAGGTCGCGCCCTGGCATTGTGATTGCCGCTGATACTGCTGCAACCTTACGGGTAGGGGTAGGAGATCAAATCCAAGTGATACCTCCCGATTTTTCTCTGACCCCTTATGGCATTATTCCCAAAATCCGCCCTTTTGAAGTTGTCGCTATTTCCCGCCACAAGGGGGGCTTTCTTGATGCGTACTATGCATTTATAACCCTGGAACAGGCGCAAAACTTCGTCGGGGAAGCGGGCAAGGTAAGTGGCATTGAGGTTGAAGTGGAACATTTTGATCAGGCTACCACTATTGCGCAAACCTTACGCCAGAAACTGGAATATCCATACTCGGTTCGATCGTGGCAGGATATGTTTGGCTCCTTTCTTGCTGCGCTGAAGCTGGAAAAACTGGGGCTGTTCATCATCTTAGGTATTATTGTGGTTGTGGCAGCGTTTAATATCGGCACCACCCTGATAATGGTTGTCATGGATAAGCATAAAGATATCGCTATTCTCCGCTCCATGGGAGCAACGGCATCCAGCATCATGCATATATTTATGGTGCAAGGGTTGATGATAGGGATAACGGGAACTGCCGTGGGGAGTGCCCTCGGGTTGACTCTGGCATTGAATGTCGACGCCATCATCACCTGGATTGAGCAAAAGCTGAACGTCACCATATTTGATACCGCGGTCTACGGCATGGATCACTTCCCTTCGCAGGTGGTTGCTTCAGACGTGATAACCATTGTAATAACAGCTTTTATCATTTGCTTGCTCGCGACCATATATCCAGCGCGGCGCGCAGCTCGTAATGATCCCGCTGAATCACTGCGCTATGAGTAGAGGTACAGGGAAATGACGCACACACACAGCTTGCTGGAAGTAAATGGCCTGGAGAAACGTTTCCGTGCTAACGGAAAAGATGTTCATGTGTTACGCGGCGTCAATTTCTCTGTTTTACGCGGTGAGCGCGTCGCTGTAGTGGGGGAGTCAGGCTCAGGCAAAACCACCCTCATGCATATCCTTGGAACGCTAGATCGTCCCAGTGCAGGTAAATGCCGGTTCAATGGGGAAGATCTTTTTGCCTACAAAGCCGCAGACCTGGATGCGTTTCGCAATCGCTATATGGGGTTTGTGTTCCAATTCCATCAGCTGCTTGGTGAATTCAATGCGCTGGAAAATGTAATGATGCCCGCCCTGATCAGCGGGTCAAAAAAGAGCGCGGCCAGAAAACAGGCGCAAATATTGCTTGATCAGGTGGGGCTGGCACATCGTGCGACACATAAGCCTGGACAACTTTCCGGCGGTGAACAGCAGCGCGTTGCCATTGCTCGTGCGCTGGTGTTGCGTCCGCAGCTCTTAATAGCAGATGAGCCCACCGGAAATCTTGATTCTGTTACTTCAGCCGGGATCTACGCTTTACTTGATGTTCTCCATGCGGAATACAACCTGACCATGGTATTGGTTACGCACAATATGGAACTGGCGGCACAGATGGACCGGATTCTGCAACTTAAAGATGGAGTTCTGGCAGCGGTGTGAGAGAGCTATCCCTCATACCGCGCAGCACGGGAAATAAACGCTACTATTACGGGATTTGCTGTTTACCTATCTCTGGGCTTTTCTTACAATGCCTGGGTTTTATCTACACAAAATTTAGAAGAGCGCTCGGAGAGCGCCGGGATACAGGTAACTGCACAGCGCAAACGCTATGTACATCCCCCGCGTGGGTTTGCTAAGTACGTGTATTCAGGAGACGTTATTTGATGCCACAACGCATTTTGGTTTTATTTGTCTTACTTTTTTTCATGGCCGGGAACATAGGTGCCGAACCCTTAACTTTCGATGCTGTGCGTATTGACGGGGTAAAGCGTATTGATGAGGCTGTAGTTGAAGAAGCTGTGCGAGTCACTTCTGGAAATCCTGCGAGTATGGCAGCTATCGACTCAGATCTGCGTTCCATTTATTCCCTGGGATATTTCAAGGATGTTGAGGCACGCTTGGAACGCGACGGGGAGTTGAAAACCCTGGTGTATGCGGTGGAAGAGCGCCCTTTGGTGCGCAAGATTCGCACTGTTGGCAACGAAGAACTTAAAAGCTCTAAAATCCGTGGTGTGCTCACTCTGCGAATTCCCGGAATCTTGCGTGCACGGGATCTGAATGAGAGCGAGAAAGCTATCCGCGCAATGTACAAAGAAGAGGGGTTTTATGCGGTAGAGGTGTCCAGCCGCGTGGATGTAAGCCCCAGCAATGAAGCGACCGTTTTCTTCGATATCACTGAAGGTAAGAAAGTAACTATCGGCAATATTGAGTTTGAAGGGAATACGGTGTATTCCGCCCGCAAGTTGCGCAAGTTTATCCAGACTAAGAAGTGGGGGATCTTCTCTTGGATCACCAGCAGTGGGAAATACAATGAGGGGATGTTGCAGAATGACCTGCTGATTATCAAGGATCAGTACTTCAATGTCGGCCATGTTCGGGTGGAGGTTAAACAGCCTCACATTGTGCTGTCCGAAGATCGTACAAAGATGGATATCTTTATCGAAATAGATGAAGGCCCTCAATACCGCCTGGGCTCGATGGATATTAAAGGTGATCTTCTTATGGATAAACAGGAGATGTTCGATCTCCTTGAGTTTAGCCCCGGCGAGGTGTTCAGCCGTGAGAAGATGCGCGAAAATATGGACAGGCTCGATAGCCTGTATTCCAATCGTGGTTATGCCTACGTAAACGTTGTGCCCCAGACCCTTATCAATGATGAAACACAGCAGGTCAGTCTGAACTTCAATATTGAACAAGGGATACAGGTTGAGATCGGACGCATCAATATCAGTGGCAATACCAAGACCAGAGATAAGGTTATCCGCCGCGAAGTTACTCTGGTCGAGGGGGAACTGTTTAGCTCAGGACGGCTGGAAACCAGTAAAAAACGGATCAACAACTTAGGTTTTTTTAGTGAAGTAAACGTGGATTCCATCCCCAGAAAAGATGATGCAGCTGTTATGGATGTGGATGTGGACGTCAAAGAACAGCCCACCGGTACCTTCAGTGTCGGGTTTGGCTATTCATCTACCGATGGCTTTATCGGGCAAGGGTCGATAAGTCAGGACAACTTCCTTGGGAAGGCGCTGCAACTCAATCTGGCTGGTTCCCTCGGGGGCGACTATTCCAACTATCGCATTGGGTTGCTCAATCCATATTTTATGGATAAAAATCTAGCTCTGGGATTTGATGCATATCGGACCGACCGAGAATGGGATGAGTATTCGATAAAATCCACCGGAGGTAATCTGAAGCTTGGACTTCCGCTTAACTATGAAAACCGCCTGTTCTTTGTGTATAAGCTCGAAGAGCAAGATATCTACGATGTTAGTCCTTTCTCCTCCTGGTACATTCGTGAGCAGGAAGGGAGATCAGTCATCTCATCTCTGTACACTTCTATCTCACGCAATACCACAGATTTTCGTCCCGACCCGAGTCGCGGATATATGTCGGAGCTATCGGTAGAATTTGCCGGTCTCGGAGGCACGGAGAAGTTTGTCAAAACTATTGTGGACCACCGCCACTTTTTCCCCATTAAATGGGGGGTTGTGTTTTCTCCTCATGCCAGAATCGGCTACGTGAGTGGTTATGGTGGGAAAGATGTCCCTCTGGATGAGCGTTTCTTCCTTGGGGGGATTAACACCATCCGCGGGTTTGAAAATCGTGAAGTTGGGCCAAAACAACTGCGGCGCAGATACGCAGGTACCGACGCAGATGGCGACCCTATATTTGTCCCGGCAGAGGATGACTATGATTATATTGGCGGCGAAAAGATGGCATATGCAAATCTCGAACTGATTTTCCCGCTACTTAAAGAAGCAAAACTTAAGGGGGTTGTTTTCTTCGATATTGGTAATGCCTGGGACGAAGATGAAGAATATTTTTCCGATATGCGTTACAGTGTCGGGGTGGGGATCCGCTGGCAGAGTCCGCTGGGACCCCTGCGCCTCGAATGGGGCTACAACCTCGATCCCTACGAGTATGAAGACAACTCAGTATTCGATTTTTCCATCGGCAAGTTCTTTTAAACCCACAGTATAAGTATCCCTTAAGTTAATACTATACTTCAGGGAGCAACTGTTAAATTCATGCATACAAAGGAGTAAATGATGAACCGTTTACGTGTATTTGTTTTAGCCCTTATGGGAGCCGCACTGTTTGTTGCAACTTCAGTTTCTGCTGCTGAAGTAAAGATCGGTTATGTAGACCTACAAAAAGCCCTGATCACCTCTAAAGCGGGGCAGGCGGCAAAGCAGAAAATGGAAACTGAGATTGCACAGATCGAAAACCAGGTTAAGCAGCGCCAGGAAGATCTTCAGGCGTTGCAGGACTCGCTGAAAAAACAGCTGGGCATGCTCTCTGCCGAGGCCAAAGAGGAGAAGCAGCTTGAATTTGAGCAGCGTGTCCGTGATTATCAGCGTTATGTGAAAGATAAACAGGATGAAATGCAGGCACGTGAAGAGCGCTATACGCAACAGATTTTGCGTGATCTGGGGCAGCAAGTTGTAAGTATGAGCGCTAAAGAGGGGGTAAGCATGATGCTGGAGAGAAGCCAGCTTGTATATGCGGACCCTGCCCTTGATTATACTGATAAGCTCATTAAGATATATGACAACGAATACAAAGAAAATCACTAACAGGATATCCTATGGCTACCATCGCAGAACTTGCACAGCTCACTGGAGCTGAAATTGTAGGAGATCCAGAGCTCGAAATTCACGCCCTTGCTCCGCTCGATAAAGCGGGGCCGGGCGAAATTTCGTTTCTGGCTAACAAACGTTACGCTAAAGCGGTCAACAGCAGTACCATGGCAGCATTAATAACTGATCGCGTATTAGAGCGCAGTGACATAACGTACCTGGTGTGTCCCAATCCATATCTAGCTTTTGCCAAGGTGCTTACATATCTACACGTACCTAAAACCGAGCCGCAGGGGATCTCTTCCCATGCTGTGGTATCTGAAACTGCTGTTATCGGTTCCGATGTAACCATCAGCCCTGGTGCAGTAATTGGCGCACGTGTGCACATCGGTTCTGGCACAATAATTCATCCAAATGTTGTGATCTACGCGGATGTGAAGATCGGTTCTGAGTGTCTTCTTCATGCAGGGGCTATGGTGCGTGAAGGCTCGATCTTAGGAGACAGGGTTATCCTTCAGCCTGGCGCTGTTATCGGTTCTGACGGGTTTGGCTTTGCACCCGCAGGAGAGGAATACTATAAAATACCTCAGATTGGGCATGTAGTGCTCGAAGACGACGTGGAGGTTGGAGCCAACACCTGCGTGGATCGGGGGACTATGGGGCAAACCATAATTGAGCGTGGAAGTAAACTCGATAACTTGGTTCAGATCGGCCACAACGTCACGGTAGGTGCACATACGGTTATGGCCGCCCAGGTAGGTATTTCCGGAAGCAGTAAGTTGGGACGTCACTGCACTTTCGGGGGGCAGTCGGCCACAGCAGGACATATCAAAACTGGTGACAATCTCGTGGTTGGGGCACGCGGTGCTCTCGCCAACAATACTGAGGGGAATCAGATTGTATCTGGCGCTCCTGCATTTCCACATCGCGAATGGCTAAAAGCTTCCATGGCATTTCCACACCTTCCCCGCATGCGTCGTGAAATAACATCTTTGCGCCAAAAACTTGAGCAACTGGAAGAACAATTATCGAAAGAGTAAAAACATGTATATGAATGCAACAGAGGTGATGCAGCGTTTGCCGCACCGGTATCCGTTTCTGCTGGTAGATGGAGTTGAGTCCTATACCCCGGATGAGTCTATTGTTGGGGTTAAAAACGTCACCATCAATGAGCCGTTCTTTCAGGGGCACTTTCCTGGACATCCGGTGATGCCTGGCGTTTTGATTATCGAGGCCATGGCCCAGGTTGGCGGCTTGTTTGCCACCATGAACGATGAGATAGGGAAAGATAAGGTCACCTACTTCACCGGGATTGACAAAGCGCGCTTCCGCAAACCGGTACGCCCCGGAGATGTGCTGAAGATGAATATGACTTTGTTGCGCAAACGGCGGGGCATCTATCAGTTCTCGGGGAAAGCCTATGTCGGTGAAACTCTAGTCGCTGAAGCTATGTTGAAGGCGACCTTCGCCGAGCGGGAGGAGTAGTCTGTGGTAGATATTCATCCAACCGCCATTATCGAAGATGGAGCACAGCTGGCTGCTGATGTTAGTGTAGGTGCGTATAGTATTATCCGCGCTGGAGTTACTATTGGAGCAGGAACCAAGGTAGGTCCTCACGTTGTTGTAGAGGGCAATACCACCATCGGATGTGGCAACGAGATATTTCAGTTTGCTTCAATTGGAGCCATTCCGCAGGATCTGAAATTTCATGGAGAAGAGAGTTTCCTTACCATTGGCGACCGGAACAAAATCCGTGAATTTACTACGATCCATCTCGGCACTGAAGATGGGGGGGGGAAGACCGTCATCGGCAATGACAATTTATTTATGGCGTATACTCATGTTGCCCATGATTGCGTAGTTGGCAATCATGTAATTCTTGCCAATGGTGCTACCCTTGCTGGACATGTGGAAGTGAACGATTTTGCCATTCTTGGAGGGATGTCAGCTGTGCATCAGTTTACTCGCATCGGCGCACATGTAATGGCCAGTGGTGGATCTATGATTGCGCAAGATGTGGTGCCTTATGTGATTGTGCAAGGTGATCGGGCCAAAACTGTAGGGTTGAATCTGATTGGGCTTAAACGGCGCGGCTTTGCCAAAGATGAGTTGAGTGCGTTAAAGAAGGCGTACAAATTATTGTTCCGTTCCGGAATGATGCAGGAGGAAGCCCTCAAAGAAATTGAAGCGTGGGATGATGTCCCGGCACCGGTGCAGAATCTGGTGGATTTTGTGCGTCAGAGTGAGCGTGGGATTGCACGCGCATAATGGTGCAGTTAAAGGTGAAAGCCTGTGACTACGACGCGTAAAAAAATTCTGATTGTTGCAGGGGAAGCCTCTGGAGACATTCTCGGTGCGAACTTGATTCGTGCAGCATTAGAGCTTGATCCGCAACTTAGTTTTTACGGGGTTGCGGGACAGCGTATGCAGAGTGCAGGTTGTGTTCTGCTGCGTCCAATCTCTGATCTGGCAGTGATGGGGCTTGTTGAAGTGGTACGCCACCTCCCCAGAATATGGAGTGTGTACCGCGATATAAAGCGTGCTTTGAACAGAGATGATACGCGTCCAGATGTCGTTGTTCTTATTGACTCTCCCGACTTCAACCTTCGCATCGCAAAGTTGGCGCGCAAAGCTGGAATACCAGTGCTTTACTACGTTAGCCCTCAAGTATGGGCGTGGCGTCGAGGCAGGGTACACACTATTGCCCGCGATGTGGATAAGCTCGCAGCGATACTGCCGTTTGAACCTGAATGTTATGCTGGATTAAAGATCGATGTGCGCTACGTGGGGCATCCACTGTTGGATGAAGTTGTAGTTGAGACCCCTACGCAGGAATTTCTTTCCCACCATGGTCTCGAGGAAGCCAACCCGATAATTGGCTTGTTGCCCGGGAGCCGCTACAATGAAATCCGCTATGCTTTACCCACTATTCTCGAGGCGGCTCAACTGCTAAAAAAGCGCTATCCCCAAGCAGGTTTTCTTATGCCTGTTGCTGCTGGACTGGATCAGGCATTGCTGCAGGGCCCCATCAGTGCTAGTGGCTTAGAGGTAGAGCTGGTAGACGATACCATCTATACCAGTGTGGCGGCGTGTGATGCAGTTATTGCTGTTTCGGGTACGGTAACCCTCCAGACAGCATTAGTTCAGACTCCTATGGTAATAATCTATAAGGGCTCTCCGTTTACCTACGCTATTGGCAAGCGTTTGGTATCTATAAGCCATTTTGGCTTGCCTAACATTGTTGCCGGACGCACAGTTATTCAGGAGCTGCTCCAGCACGAGGCTAATCCCACCGCTATCGCCGCAGAAATTGGGCGTATTATTGATGATGCCGACTATCGGGAGACCATGCTTGCGGGTCTGGCTGATATTCGCGCCCGGATGGGTACCCCCGGATGTGCGCAGCGTGTAGCGCGCATGGTGCTGGAACTAAGTGAGAAAGTTGATTTTGAAAAAAGATAATCTAGCTGTCTATAAGCGTTTGTTACGCTATTCCCGCCCCTATTTAAGTAGAATACTTATCGCAATGACCGCCTCAGTAGGTGTCGCTGCCAGTGACGTAGCTGTCGCCAAACTGATTCAGCCACTGGTGGATCATGTCCTGGCACCAGGTGGGGATGCGCTTATAAATATGGTTCCTTTTATTGTCGTAGGGTTGGCGCTGCTCAAGGGTGGCTCGCGCTATGTGCAGGAATATTTTATCAAGACAGCGGGACAACTGGTGGTGCAAGATCTGCGCAATGATCTCTATAAGCATACGTTGCGTCTTTCCATGGGGTTTTATTCCAAGGTTCAGTCCGGAACTGTTGTCTCCAGAATTATAAACGATGTAGCTACCCTGCAGAAATCCGCTGCAGATGAGTTGGTAGCCGTAGTACGCGAAGGTCTTACCCTGATCGGTCTGGTAGCACTGCTTTTTTACAACGACTGGCGCCTCGCACTGGTAGCCTTTGTCGTTCTCCCTCTGGCTGTGGTGCCCGCAAATCACATCGGCCGCCGCATCAAACGTTATGTGCGGAAGAGTTTATCCAATATTGGCAACCTTACTGGCATATTACAGGAGGCCTTTGGCGGAATTAAGGTGGTCAAAGCGTTTGGTACCGAAGAAAAAGAACAGCAACGTTTTGAGACCGAAAATTACAACTACTATAAGCGTATCGCCAAGGTTATTCGCTACGACTCCGCCAGCGCCCCCATAATTGAACTGTTATCTTCTCTTGGAGCAGCTGGGGTGTTGTGGTATGGACTCAATCGCGTTATGCAGGGGCACATAAGTGAGGGGGAATTGCTCTCATTTGTGACTGCTATGGGGATGATGTACGGACCACTGAAGCGTTTGGTAAAAACCAATAACGTGATTCAAAAAGCAGTTGGTGCCGCTGAGCGGGTGTTCAGTATGATGGACACCCCTGTGGATATTGACAACATCCCCAATGCTCCTGAACTTGGGAAGGTAAAAGGACACGTGGTGTTTGACCACGTTGACTTTGGCTACGATCCTGAAGAGTTGGTGTTGCACGACTTTAGCCTTGATGTAAAACCTGGAACCACTGTGGCCTTAGTTGGGGCGAGCGGGGCAGGGAAGTCTACGGTTATCGGGCTTCTCGCGCGCTTTTACGATCCCCTGCGTGGGAGTATCACCATCGATGGGAAGGATATCGCCCAGGTCAGCCAGCACAGCTTGAAGCAGCAGATAGCTCTAGTGGATCAAGAGGTCTTTCTGTTTCACGATACCATTGCCAATAATATTCGCTATGCGCGACCTGAAGCGACAGACGCAGAAGTTGTGCGCGCGGCTCAGCAGGCGTTTGCTGACGACTTCATTGTGCAGATGCCACAGGGTTTTGAAACCATCATTGGTGATCGGGGCGTGCGCCTCTCAGGTGGGCAGCGCCAACGCATCTGTATCGCACGTGCAATTGTGCGCGATGCTTCTATTCTTCTGCTGGACGAGGCTACCAGTGCATTGGACACTCAGAGTGAGGCCGTGGTGCAAAATGCTCTCGAAAATCTCATGCAGGGGCGCACCACATTTGTGATTGCGCACCGCCTTTCCACAGTGATGCGTGCAGATGAAATTCTGGTTATGCAGCATGGAAGGGTAGTGGAACGTGGTTCCCATGCAGAGCTGCTTGCTCGCGGTGGACACTATTTTGATCTGCATCAGACCCAGTTTAAAGGGCAGTGAAGTAAGCGATAGGTATGAAACAAATACGCGAATTTATCCTTGTCCACCTTGTACCTCCCCTGGCAGTGGTGTGTATTCACTTGATTTATCTGTGCTCGCGCAAAGAGATAGACGTGGATCCCGAGATTGAGAACATGTGGGCGCGCGGGGAACATGTGATTCTGTCACTTTGGCACGATCAACTGCTGCTGATGGCAAAGGCGTATACCCAGAAAGCGCAAATACTTATCAGCGCATCGCGTGACGGAGAATTGATTGCGCGTGCGATGGCTTTCATGGGGCAAAAAGCTGTGCGCGGTTCATCCAGTCGCGGTGGAAGCAGCGCATTTAAACAGCTGCTGCGTTTAGCGCGCGAGCCCTACGACCTGGTGATTACACCCGATGGACCACGTGGCCCAAGGCACGAAATTAAAGAAGGGGTAGTGCATTTGGCGCGCTTGAGCAAGCGTGCGGTTGTGCCCATGACTATGGCATGTAGCCGCGGACACCGCTTTGCTTCGTGGGATCGTTTCCTGTTGCCGTATCCATTTGGGCGGCTAGTGTTTGTGTACGGTAAGCCTCTGTATTTTTCTAAGGATGAAAGCGCAGAAGACTTTCACCATCGCCTCAGTGCAGCTATGGATGCATGTGCAGCACAGGCCCGAAATAAATTGGAGACACATGGTTTATCTGCTGTATGACATTGTTTTACTCCTGGGCATGGTGGTTTTAATCCCTTGGTATCTTGTACGGGGATGCATAAGGGGAAAAGTGCGCCAGGGGTTACGTGAGCGTCTGGGATTTATTTCCTATGCCGAATTAGACAAGATAAGTGGGCGGCAGACAATCTGGATTCACGCTGTATCAGTAGGGGAAACCCGCGCCGCGATCCCCCTAATCAAAGAGCTGCGCCGTGTCTACCCCGATACGGCTCTAGTGCTTTCAAATGTCACCGAAACTGGGCGGGAAATTGCAGAATCTATCTCAGAAATAGATGTGCGCATCTATTTTCCGGTGGATTTTTCTCTAACGGTGGCGCGCGCGTTGGATGCGGTAAAGCCAGCGTTGGTGCTGATTGTGGAAACAGAACTGTGGCCGCAGTTCGTGCGTAAATGTTACCAGCGCTCTATCCCAGTTATGCTGGTCAATGGGAGGATTTCCGATCGCTCTTTCCCACGCTACAAACGGTTGGGGGCTCTGTTGCATCCAGTCTTACACCAGATTTCCTTGTTTTGTATGCAGTCACAACAAGACGCGAGTAGAATCGAGGCCTTGGGCGCTGCTCCCGAGCGTATACAGATAACTGGGAATGTGAAATTTGATCAAGGTGATATCACCCCAGCACCCTTTGATGCTGCAAAACTGCGGACAAAATTTGCCCTGCAGAAGGGAGCAAAAGTCTGGGTAGCGGGCAGCACGCATCAGGGTGAAGATGAAATTGTGATCCGTACCTATCGCAATCTTCTTAGAATTTTCCCCAATTTGATTCTGATCCTTGTGCCACGGCATCCTCATCGGTGTCGCCACATTGGCGAGCTGCTTACGCAGGAGGATCTGGAGTGGCGGTTACGCTCAAGCATGAACAAGACCCCACTTGAGCCTGGTGGAGTATTGTTGGTAGATACGCTGGGGGAGATGCTGGATTTTTATACTCTTGCGAATGTGGTGTTTGTCGGGGGAAGCCTTGTCCCCATCGGAGGGCACAATATCCTTGAGGCCTCCATGGTGAATAAGCCGGTGCTCTTTGGTCCCTACATGCAGAACTTTAAAGAGATTGCTCAGTATGTTACTGCGGCGCAGGGTTTTGGCGAAGTTGCCGACGCAGCTGAGCTTGAGCAATTGTTAACTTATCTGCTGCAAAACCCTGAGGTGGCTGCTACTGCCGGTTTAAATGGGGCAGCGATATTGCAGCAGCATGCTGGCGCTACTGCACATACCCTCACTGTAGTGAAAAAGCTGTTGGAGCCTTAGGATGCGGGAGCAAATAGCGCTCTTCTATCGACGTTTAGCCCTCGAGGGGTGCCGGTTTTGGTACGACTATCTCCTGATGCTGGTTCTCATTCCGTGCGGATATGTCTATGGCTTTATCGGGCAGGTCAGGGTGTGGCTGTATCAACGCGGATTTTTATCCACGAGCAGAGCGCATGTACCGGTTATTTGTGTAGGAAATCTGGTGGTGGGTGGCACGGGAAAAACCCCAGTGGTGAGTTGGATCCTCGGCTGTCTACACCAACGGGGCTATCGCACTGCGGTGATCAGTCGCGGTTATGCATCATCTGCTGGAGCGGATCCACCTGTGAAAGCGCGCCAAGTGAAGATCGAAGGTGCGCAGGACCGAGCACATGCCGCCGCAACCTATGGCGATGAACCTGTACTCCTTGCGTTGCGCCATCCAGAAACCATCGTAGTGATAGCGCCGCGGCGTGTAGATGGCGTGCGTTATATTCAGAGCCACCACGCGGTAGATGTCATTGTTTTGGATGATGCTTTTCAGCACCTTGCGCTGGAGCGTGATCTCGATTTAGTTCTGCTTGATGCGCGCAAACCTCTGGGAAATGGCCATGTTCTCCCCGCGGGTTTAATGCGTGAACGCTGCAGTGCGCTACAGCGTGCAGATATGCTCCTTATGACGCGCTATCATCCAGGTATTGTTATCCCTGAGTTGAACCTGAAGCATGGAGAGTCTAAAGAAACGGTACATGTTTCCTCTCGCCTCGCACAGTATGCGCTTGATCTGTCTGGAGCAAAGATCCCTCTAGGCGATCTGTCCCATTTACGCTTGGGAGCGTTTGCGGGGATTGCAGATCCAGATGATTTTTTTGCATCGCTGCACAGATATGCTATACAACCATTTACCACAGTTCCACTTATCGATCATGTATCCTATACGGCAAAAAAAGTGCACTATATTCATACCCGCTGCGAGGGGGTGGATGCGTTTATAACCACGGAAAAAGATGCGGTAAAGCTCGATCCTGAGTTGTTTACGTTGCCGTGTTATTACGTGCCGTTGGAAATTGAGCCGGTGGAACTGGAAAAACTGGAACAAGCACTGCTGAGCGTGCTTACGGTACCAAAAAGATGTTAGCTATTTCTGGAGTGAAAAACATATTATGTCGCAAAATGAGGATATAAAGAGCGAGGTCAGTACGGCTGTGCCTATGAGTGTGCCTGTTGATTTGCTTGCATGCTCTAGGTGTAAAGGGGTGCTGGTAGCTCAAACCGTGGATGGGCAGTATTATCTGAATTGCACCGCATGCAAGCTCGCCTATCCGGTACGAGATGGCATCCCGCGGATGCTGCAGGATGAAGCGGTTTCGTTCTGATGGCGGCGGATAAGCTACTCAGGGCAGATAAGATTCTGGTACGGGGGACCAATTGGATCGGCGATGCGGTGATGACCACTCCGGCGCTGATGAGTTTACGCGCTGAATGTCCTGAGGCTGAAATTGTATTGCTCGTTAATCCATTAGTTGCCCCGTTGTTTGAGCACCATCCGGCGATCGACCGCGTGATTATATATTCACGCACAGGGGAGCATAAAGGTATGCGTGGGTTTTTTCGCATGGTGCGTGAGCTGCAGAGAGAGAACTTTGATGTGGCGCTATTGCTCCAGAATGCTTTTGAAGCGGCATTTCTCACCTTTGCCGCACGCATCCCATGTCGCGCAGGATATCCTACCGATGCACGACGTTTGCTCTTAAGCGATGTGGTTGAGCTGACCCAGGCAGATAAGACCCTCCACCATACTGAATACTATCTTACTTTGCTGCGCCGCCTTGGCTTTAAAGCACAAGATACAGGACTGTGCCTCCAGGTTACCTCTGCAGAAAAGGACTGGGCTCGCACTATCCTAAAGAGTGACAATGCCATAGCGATAAACCCAGGCGCTGCTTATGGATCGGCAAAGCGCTGGTTCCCAGAGCGTTTTGCTGCAGTAGCAGATACCCTGGCGCAGCGCTATGGTGCAACCATCTTCCTTACAGGCGGCCCCGGAGAGCGCGCGATCGGAGAAGATATCGCCACCTTTATGCAATGTGATTGTATCAATATGGTGGGGCAGACCGATGTGCGCCAGATGATGGCACTTCTTGCTGCCAGCCGTCTGCTTGTCACCAATGATTCTGGTCCGATGCACGTAGCTGCTGCATTTGATATCCCAATTGTGGCGGTGTTCGGTTCGACAGATCACACCACCACCTCCCCAGCATCGACCAAGGTTAAAATTGTGCGTAAAGAGGTTGAGTGTGCTCCATGTTTGCTGCGTCAGTGCCCGACAGATCACCGTTGCATGCAAAACATCACCTCAAGCGATGTAACTGCAGCTGCCATTGAACTACTGGAAAAAGCAGATGAAGATTCTGATCGTTAAAGTCAGTGCTCTTGGTGATGTCGTCCATGCGCTGCCGGTTCTTGCCTATATCAAGCAACTCTATCCCGATGCACACATAGACTGGTTGGTTGAGGAAAGCTTTGCACCAATTTTAGAAAAGCACCCTCTGCTCCATCAGGTGATACGGGTGAATACTCGCGCATGGCGCAATATGTCGTTCAGAGCGATGATGCGTCAGCTCTGCACCTTTGGGAAAGATTTACGCCGCCAGCGTTACGATTATATCTTCGACTTGCAGGGTAACAGCAAAAGTGCCTTGTTTACTCTGTTGAGTAAAGGGGGAGATAAATACGGCTTTTCCCGCCATGCTGTGCGCGAGCTGCCCAATATACTTGCAACGCGACATCGGATTCAACCAGGCCCCGGCGCGCAACATGTTGCGCGGCGCGCGCTTGCTGTCGTTAAGACAGCCCTTCCGGGGGGGGAAGAAGTACCTCTTTGTGGACCACTGCATATAGAGGACAAATATAAAAAACAAATTGAGCGCTCCATGGATCAGCTTAAGTGGGGCAGTGATACGGTGATTATCCTTCACTATGGCACCACATGGGTTACCAAATTATGGCATCTGTCTATGTGGCAACAGTTGGCCGCAAAATTGCTGCAGCGCCCCAAGACACGCGTAATTTTGACGTGGGGGAGTAATGATGAGTTGCGCGCTGCCGAGCAGATTCGTGATTATGTAGCTGGGGAGGCATTTATCTGGCCCCGGGTCAGCCTGCCCGAATTTGCTGCACTCCTCGCGCGCGCAGATCTCGTGGTGGGATGCGATACTGGACCCGTGCATATAGCTGCCGCTGCAGGAACACCCACGGTATCTATGTATCGAGTTACAGATGCGCTGCGCAACGGTCCGGAGGGGGAGAAGCATATCCGCTTGCAAACCCCTATGCCGTGCGCGCAATGTCTGCGCAAACAATGTGAATATGATGCCCAGTGTTCTACTTCAATTCGGGTTGCAGATGTATGCGATGCTATCGAGAAAGTAATAGAGTAGCTCCTCATCTCCACTGGCAGTCGGGACTTGTGGTGCCCTTGAAATGGATACCACAAGTCCTTACTTTTCAGGGACAACCTTGCTGCGTGTGACAAGCGCAGCCTGCTAGCAAAACTGAATAGTTACATTAATAGATTGAAAAAAGGGGACAGATTATGCAAGCCTGCATAGAACGCCATATCCGGCGGCATATTGAAGTGTTTGAAGAGTTTTTTCTCCCCATGGCGCCTCAAGTAGGGGAATGTGCTGCACTTCTGTGTGCCTGTTTCAGGGCTGGCGGCAAGGTTTTGGTGATGGGTAATGGCGGATCCGCCGCAGACGCACAACACATGGCGGCAGAGCTGGTTGGGCGCTTTATGCTTAACCGTGCGGCACTCCCTGCCATAGCACTTACTACAGACACCTCAATTTTAACTGCCGTAGCCAATGACTTTGGCTACGACGAAGTGTTTAAACGTCAGGTTGAGGCGCTCGCCAACCCTGAGGATGTAGTGATAGGGATCTCCACTAGCGGGAACTCACCCAATGTAGTGACAGCTTTCGAACTGGCACAGAGTAAAGGCTGCAAAATTGTAGCGCTAAGTGGCAGAGATGGAGGGAAGATGGCTCTCTACGCTGATCTGAATCTCACGGTTGCGGTAGATGAAACCCCACGCATTCAGGAAGTTCACTTAAGCATGATACATATCCTGTGTGATCTGGTGGAGCAGGAGCTGTTTGCCAGACAGGAGAGCTCTTGAAGCATACTGTCCCTGATGTACTGATCATTCCGCAGGAGTGGAAGGATGCGTGCGATAAAGTAGATTGGTTTGACTGGATCCTATCCCTGCAAGGGGATGAATATCGCAACATGGATGGACGCCGTACGCTGCGCTTTGACATGCTAGGCCAGAGCTATTTTGTCAAAATGTACACGGGACTGGGATGGGGGCGCATCTGCAAAAGCTTGTTAAGCTTTAAAGCGCCGCCGGTCCTTTCGGCGTACAACGAGTGGCTCGCGATTAAAATTTTATCCGAACTCGGTATCGATACCATGAATACCGTGGCGTACGGCGAGCGGGGGCGTAACCCTGTTGCGCGCCAATCTTTTATCGTTACCGATGACCTTAACCCTGCCCAGAGTCTGGAAGATGTGTGTCGTGATTGGGAGTATAACCCTCCGCCGCTGAACTTTAAACGCGCATTGCTCCAGCGCATTGCAGAGGTTACCCGTAAAATGCACACCCACGGGATCAATCATCGCGATTACTATCTGTGCCATTTCCTGCTCGATACATCCTGTGGCGTTTATCATAAAAACCCAGACAAGCTGCGCGTATTTCTTATCGATCTACATCGGGTGCAGTTTCGCAAACGGGTGCCGCGGCGCTGGCGGATAAAAGATCTTGCCTCCATCTACTTTTCCGCTCTTGATGTTGGTTTGACGCAGCGCGACTGTCTGCGCTTTATCCGTACATACACCGCAGCGCCACTGCGGCTAAGCCTGGCGCAGGATAAACGCCTGTGGCGTCAGGTGGAAAAGCGCAGCATTAAGTTATATGCGCGCTACCAGCGTAAATACTCTGATACTGGAACATCTTAGTTTTGCCTTGTCAGCAAAGACTGAACATAACATCTTGTGTCGATCATTTATTCTACGGCTCTATCAAGGAGCTTGTCACAGGTTAATCCTATGAATACTCATGCAGTAGATATTTCAGATATAGAAACGTTCTTAGCTAAATCGGCTAACATAAAAGCGGTTGTAGTTGGTGACCTTATGCTGGATGAATATCTCTGGGGCGCTACAGAACGCATTTCGCCAGAGGCTCCAGTGCCGATTGTAAATGTTGGGCGCGAAGATCTACGTCTTGGTGGCGCCGGTAACGTGGTGAACAACCTTCGAGTGTTAGGGGCACAAGTTGCCCTGGCTTCAGTTCTGGGTGATGATCACGATGGCGAGGTTATTCGAGAGCGGCTCCAGCGCGCTCAGGTCGATGTAGACGCTCTGGTTCATGATCACACGCGCACTACCAGTCGCAAGACCCGCATCCTCTCCGGGAACCAACAAATGATGCGCATCGACCGCGAAAGCACGCAGGAAGTGGAGCCACAGGTAGAGGCGCAACTGTTACAGAAATTGAGCCTCAAAATAGCTGCTGCGGATGTAATTTACTTGTCCGATTATGGCAAAGGGGTTCTGTCTAAAACCCTTATTCAGGGGATAATCGAACAGGCTAAAAAGCATAAAACACCTGTAATTGTGGATCCGAAAGGTACCGACTATACAAGATATTGTGGTGCCACTCTCTTGACGCCGAACCGCAAAGAAGCGTCACTTGCAACGGGGATAAACATTAAAGATCACAACACTTTATGTGCGGCTGGTGCACAGATACTCGCGCTGGCACAACTTGAAGCCCTGGTGTTGACCCGCAGCGAACAGGGGATGAGTATTTTTCAACACAATGCAGAACCAGTACATCTGCCCACACGTGGACGCGAGGTGTACGATGTGTCCGGTGCGGGGGATACTGTGCTCACGGTGGTGGGGCTCGGTCTTGCGGCCGGATTTTCACTGGAGCAAGCGGCCTTTATGGCAAATATTGCTGCCGGTGTTGTGGTGGGGAAAGTTGGAACATCAACCGCGAGCCCGGCTGAACTTGTAGAGGCGGCAGGCTTTCTGATTGCCGGAAGTCAGACCAAGATTTGCGATCCGCATGCGTTGCAGATAGTGTTGCGGCGTCTGCGTCAGATGGGGCGTAAAGTGGTGTTTACCAATGGCTGTTTTGATATTCTTCATGCTGGGCATGTGAGTTATCTGCAGCGCGCCAGAGAACTTGGAGATCTTTTAGTTTTAGGCCTTAACAGCGATGCCTCAGTGCGGCGTCTCAAAGGGGAGACCCGCCCCCTGGTTCCGGAAGCTGATCGTGCTGTGATTCTTGCCGCTTTGGCGTGTGTAGATTATGTCGTGATATTTGAGGAAGATACCCCCCTTGAGCTGATTTCACTGTTGCAGCCTGATGTTCTGGTAAAGGGAAACGACTATACCGAAGATGAGGTAGTTGGTGCTGAACTTGTCCGCCAATGGGGTGGACGTGTAGCGCTGATGCCATTTGTGACCGGACGTTCCACTACCGCACTGGTAAGCAAAATCAGCGGCAACACCCCGTAGTATGTGTGTAACATCTGGATTTAAGCTGAACCGCACCAGCTATAAACGAACTTCACTAGCAAGACAGATACAAAACTATGGAGAGTAACGATGTTTTTTAACCACAAATGTCACAACTGCGGAATGCCGGTAGCAAGGCGTGCTCTTAAGTGTCTGCAGTGCGATATCACCCTGCGGGTGCAAGTTGAGCCGGTGAGTTATAGACATAAATGTAAGCGTGAGATAATCGCTATTATCTGTGTAGCGTGCAGTTGCCTAAGTTTTGTACTTTCCCTTGGTGTCACCGGGATCTACCAGGAGGGCGGCTTGCTGTGGGGAGGTGGGAGTCTGGTTTTAGCTCTGCTCTCTATCGCCTGGTTACGGAAGTTAGAACAGCAACAGGAAGATGGTTAAGGATTTCGCTCTAGCCTGTGCGCTGTTTCAGGGATCACCTTCACCGACGCTGTAAGGGGTGTGTTACTGATTCTGTCCCCACCTCTGGATAAACGCTCTGTTTTTCTGAATTAACTCACTCTCTGGGTCCAACTCATATGCCTGCGCCAGCCAAGATTTTGCTTCATCAAATAGGCGCGCAGATTCTGCGGGATCACTTTCTTCACTTTGCTTCAGCTCCAATCCCTGCTGAAATGCAATAGATGCCATATTGTTGCATGCAAGAGCAGCCTGCTGTTTCCATGAGTTACCGCTGATGATTGTTTTCTGGTTTTTCTCCAGCATCTGGAGAGCTATAAGGGTTTTTTCTCTTGCTGCGGCATATGTGCCCTGCTTCATGTGAATACGTCCGAGATTAAGATAAGCTTCAGCAATGTGCGGATTTTCTTCCAACGCGCGCACAAACAGCTCGTGTGCTTCTGCTGTCTTCCCACTGTTTAACGCTTTAACTCCCTGATTGTATGTTGATTCCCCCGGCTCTACACACCCAGCAAGAAAAAGTATAACTACGAATATAAAAGCCACATATATGTTTGTATGCATGAAGCTACTCCAAGTATCAGCTATCAATAAAAAGTTATCCCCAGGGACAACGCCAATCCTATGATGCAGGAGTTGGCTGTGATATGAGCAATAATACTAGAATACACGCTCTTACTCCAGATGGTTATTCCGGTGTATATAAGTCCTGATATAAACAGATATACGCTGTGATTGCTGGTGGGGAGCGAGCCTAACACTACAACCATGATAAATGAAAACAGGTTGAATGTACCGAGTTGAATTGATTTAAAGTCAGGCTTTATAAAGTATCTGAGGAGGAATGAACGCCAGAACAGCTCAGATACGACTGGAGTTACTAGTGCGAAACCCCCAGTTAAAAATATAAGTATGATGTACTTACGTACTCCAGACCAAGTCCGGGCTATTTGCAGAGGTTCTGCAGTAGAGACCCCCATGTGCACAAACGCATACCATGTTGCGGCGAGGAAGAAGCCAGCACCTATCCCCACCAAGGTGTGGGTAGCGCGGGTGGTGGTTATAGCGTCAGGTGTTACTCTATCGCGCCACAGGTACAGCAAAGTCGCTACAGTTATCCCACCCATGATTATTAATTGGTAGCGCCACTGCGGCAGAAACCACGCGGCTTCTGCGCAAATCAGGGTGAGCAGGAAAGGAAATACGTAGGGGATCCAGGGTTTGGCAAAAAAATTAAGCATGAAAGTCGTTTCAGGTATTTAGGGTGTGTTTGGTTAAGTAAAAAAGAGGATGGTTCGCTCCAGCATACACGCTTTTTCTTAGTGCGTTAAGCCAGTTTTCCTGTGTAGTTACCAGAGAGATGCTGCAAGTGAAGAGTGTCTAGTCATTTGCACGAAATCTGGCCCCAGCTTTTTTGCTTTTTACCCCCGCCCTGTGTGCTGGATTGTTCCTATTAAGCATGATACCCTTTCTCCCTTCTCTTTGAGCTTCGGCAGCAACCCGTTCTCTGTTTATTGTTGCGGTGTGCAATCTAACAATATCTGAGGGTTGTGACTGAGGTTTATTTTTATGTTTTTTCGTTTTTTTCCATTGGGTTTGTAGATGTTCAAAATAAAACTATAACTAATCAGGGATTTATATGCAGGTAATAGACAGGTGTAAGGTTTTTCTCTGGGTAAGTTTGTTGCTGTTCCTCTCTTTTTCCACCCTTGGGCATACATTTCAGACAAATGGGCTTGAGGATAAGGTGGTGGAATACAAATTGGACAATGGCCTTACGTTGTTGATAGCGCAGCGCCACGATATCCCAACCTTTACCGCCTTTATTACTCTGGGGGTAGGCTCGGTAAACGAGCAGGAAGATAACCGCGGTATCGCCCACTTGCTTGAACATATGCGTTTTAAGGGTACCCAAGCCATCGGGACAATTGATTACGCAGCGGAGAAGGAGCTGTTGCACGAAATTGACGCATGTGTAGCACGGCTTGAAGTGTGTCGACAAAGTGAGTCCTGCACAAAAAAGACTCTGGATGAGTTGAGCTCGAACCTGAAAGAACTCCAGACGCAACACCGCAGCCTTGTGGTAAAGGATGAAGCTGCGCAGATATATGCGCGCCATGGAGGGGTTGGATTTAACGCCTTCACGAGCAAAGACCTCACTACCTATCTGATTTCTCTCCCGGGCAATAAGCTTGAACTCTGGGTATCTATGGAAGCAGACCGTATGAAAAATACGGTTTTGCGTGAATTTTACACGGAAAAAGAGGTGATCTTGGAGGAGAGAAGGCGCTCCTACGAGACTCGTCCCCGTGGGATGCTGTATGAAGCTCTGCTGGCAACGGCCTTCAGGGTACATCCATACCGTCATCCTATTATTGGCTGGAACTCCGACATCCGTGCCATCACCAAAGAGCAGACGCGTCAGTTTATGCACGCTTACTACATGCCGCAGAACACTGTCATTGCCCTAGTAGGAGATGTAGACCCACAAGAGGCACTAAAGTTGGTGCAGCAGTACTTTGGCGATATCCCACCGGGGCTCAAGGTGCCGGAGGTGCGTGCGCAGGAGCCGCCACAGTGTGGAGAGAGACGCGCAGAGGTGGTGTTTGATGCCAGCCCGAGTTTACTGGTGGGGTACCATAAACCAACGTTCCCCCATCGGGATGATTACGCGTTTGACCTGTTGAGCACCATCCTCGGTCGTGGCCCTTCATCGCGCCTGCATCGAGCTCTGGTGTTAGAGCAGCGCCTAGCTACTTCTGTGTCGGTATATACGGCGCCGGGTTCGCGCTATCCTAACCTGTTTGTGGTCGGGGCTGTTCCACGCCATCCCCACACCAGTGCGGAGGTAGAAAAGGCAATTTATACTCAACTGGAGCAGATTAAACAGGAGGGGGTCAGTGTTGAAGAACTGGAGCATGCGCGGAAGCGTCTGCGCGCAGATCAAATCCGCCACCTGCGCAGTAATCAAGGACTGGCTTCCATGCTGACTCACTATGAGGTTGTGACCGGTTCGTGGAAATATCTACTTGAGTATGATGAAGTTTTGCGCACTATTACGCCTGATGAGGTGAAAAAAGCAGTGCAAAAATGGATTACGCCGGAAAACCGCACCGTTGTTACGTTGAAATCCTCAGGTAAACTCACACATAACTCCGGTCAGGATGGAGGGATCGATGCACAGTAATATGTTAACCAAGCTTACCGGTGTTGTTGCTCTGTTGTGTATGCTGTGTGGTGCCACTGCAGGATGGGGGGAGGAGCATAGGGACAACAAGCGTCCAGATCACCTGACCTTTGAGCCCCTGAGTTGGAACATGCAGACCCCGGACAGAATTTTTCTTGCAAATGGTACTAAATTATATCACCACCACAATGCAGAATTGCCCCTGATAGACATAACCTTGATGTTTGGGGTAGGGCGTAGCATAGAGGATGCTGCCAACACTGGACTGCTACAGCTCTTTGGGCGTGCGCTGGAAAACGGGGGTACCCACAATATTTCAGCATCCGATTTTGATGCCAAGCTCGATTCTTTGGCTATCAATCTCAGCGTTGATACAGGACCCTATACCACAACCCTGCAGATGTCGCTGCTCAAAGAGGATCTGCAGGCAGGGATGGAGTTGCTAGCACAGTTGGTGCGCAATCCAGGCTTTGAGGAGGAAAGATTTGCTACCGCACGGCAGCAACTTCTGGAACAGGTGCGACGGCGGCTGGATAATCCTGGATCAATTGCAGGGCAGCTGATGTTAGAGCATTTGTATCCCGACCATCCTTTGGGGCGCCAGCCAACTCTCGAAACCCTCGCCCATATAACGCGTGCCGACCTTCTCGATCTGCATCAGCGCTATTTTGGCCCAGAGAATATGTATGTGGCTGTTTCTGGAGATATTGCCGCACATGAAGCTATGCAGCTTATGGAAGAAAGCTTTTCAACCTGGGAGCAGGAGGCAGAGCACGCTGAAGTGCCTGCGCTTAAGGAGACGCCTGGGGTGGAAAGTCTCGGTCCAGTTATCGTAGCGCAACGTCCTTTGAGTCAGACCACGATCCGCTTGGTTGAACGGGGCATTACGCAGGATAATCCTGATGTATATGCAGTAGAGATCATGAATTTTATCCTCGGTGGGGGAGGGTTTAATTCGCGCCTGATGCGTGAAATACGCTCGAATCGCGGGCTGGCGTACTCAGTTTTCTCCCACTTCTCTGTGGGGCGGCGCTTGCAGGGGGCTTTTTATGCTGGGTGTGAAACCAAAGCTGAGTCAGTCGAAGAAGCGGTTAATCTGTTTGCCTCAATTATGCAAGACCTTCGCACCGAGGGGGTTACTGCAGAGGAGCTGCAACTTGCCAAGCAGAGCCAAATAAATTCATTTGTGTTCCGCTTTGAAAATTCGCACAGCTTGGTCACTAGGGTGATGGAGTACGATTTCTTCGGATATCCGGAAGATTATCTCACCCGGTATCGCGACCACATCGGCAGGGTAACAGTTGCAGATGTGCAGCGGGTGGCGCAAAAATATTTACATCCTCAACACCAAGCGATAATTTTAGTGGGGGAGATGGATGAGGAAACCATTGCGAATTTAGCGCGCGGCAGGGAAGTGAAAAATATTAATCCGCAGGATCTGCTGTAAGAGATGGGGTAAATTGCCGTATGGTAAAAATACCGGCGGAGTACTCGGCGTAAGTCCCGAAATTCCCCCAATCGCCAACAACCAGGATATCCCCCTGGGCACATTGATGGTGCCAGCTATGATGGAAATGGCCGCAGACCAACGCCGCGCACCCCATCTCAGCACGTTGCTGCATAGCAGCTATAATCTCTTTCTGAGGGATGTGGGAGGCGGCAGACCTTTTGGGGCATGTTGCGGCTGGAGAGTTGTTTTTGTTTATCTGCCTGCGTAAGCGCTGTTTTTTGCTCCAATTCCCGAGCAATGCGGCAATGTCCCACAGCAGGTCTGGGTGGATAATCCTGGCTAACATTTTCGCGCCCTGACTGCGAAAGAACTTGCGCAACCACAGGTAGGTGCGACTGGGCTTGATGAGATCGCCATGTTCTACCCAGATGTGGGTTCCATCGAGGGTTATGCAGCCGCCGTCTGGAATAATCCTGGCACCAAGGGTAGCGGAGAAAAATGGTCCGACATTAAAGTCATGGTTCCCTTCTACCATCACAATCTTGGTTCCATTCTGCTTAAGGGCATGGAGTTCATGGAGTAATGGCAGATATGCACTGTAGACACAATGCCGATATCCAAGCCAAAACTCGAAAATATCTCCAAGTAGAATCAGCGTGCGAATCTTGCCGCGATTCTGTGTTAGAAACTTAAGGAGTTGTATATAGTTTTCATCTGAGGGGTTTTTCAGATGTGCATCAGCAATAAATATATCCTTCATGGCGCGCAATATAGCAACAGTGTTAACTTCTGAGCAACAACTGTTCGATTCAGCAGGGTGTTTTATGTGCAAGAAGACACATTAAGTGGAGAAATCTTTGAGCCAGTCTGCTCCCACAACCGGTTTTCCATGTTCCGCCCAGGAAGAGATGAAGCCCCGCCTGTTGCTGCATGCGTGTTGTGCTCCGTGCAGTTCTGCGGTGGTGGAACGACTAGCAGCCGACTACGCCATCACTATCTACTTCTATAATCCCAATATCCATCCACGCGCGGAATATGTTAAACGTCGAGACGAGCTCCAAAGCTGGTGTGACAAGATTGCCGGAATTGCCTGCGTGGTTGCTGCGTATGTCCCAGCGCAGTGGATGGAGCAGGTTAGGGGACTGGAGCAGGAGCCGGAGCGTGGTAGGCGCTGTAACCGTTGTTTTCGATTGCGCTTGCAACATGCTGCCAAGTATGCAAGCGTGCATGGATACGATCTGTTCAGCACTGTTCTTTCCATCTCCCCCCACAAGCGTCACACTCATATCAATCGGCTCGGAGTGGCTCTCGGACGCTGTTACGGGGTGGAATTCTATGCGGCCAATTTCAAGAAACACAACGGCTATAAACGCAGTGTGGAGATCTCCCGCGAACTCAACTTTTATCGTCAGAGCTACTGTGGATGTGTATTCTCGGCAACTCCACGCAGATGAGCATTGTTAGGTATCAGGGGCAAAATAATCCCAATTGATGTTAGGTTAGATTGGGTGTAGAGGAGCTACATGAGCGGGGAAGCGATAGCCCAGAGAATTGTGCGTGGCCGGTTGATAATTCAGCTGCTTGCTGCTGTTGTAATAGGGCTTGTTTCCGGCCTGCTTGCGGTGGCATTTCGTTTTTTGCTTTTGCAAGGCACTGAAGTGATTTGGGGGGCGCCATATAACCTTGTCGCCGCCGCCCAGAGTCTGCCTGCGTATGCTGTAGTGGGTATCCCCGTTGGCGCTGGTCTGTTTCTGGGGCTGATCCTCTATCCCCGCGCTCCTGAAACGCGTGGCGCTGGAGTGGCGGACGTGATTGAAGCGATGGTAGAACGGGGGGGAGATATTCACCACCGCACTACATTTTACAAGATGCTTGCCACCTTAGTCTCCTTAAGCTGTGGAGCTTCAGTCGGGCGTGAAGGTCCTATGGTTCACATCGGAGCGTCTATAGGCTCAGCAGTGGCGCGCCTGCTGCGGGTGGCGCAGGAGTGGAAGATTGTATTTCTCGCTTGTGGTGCTGCCGGAGCAATCGCTGCTACCTTTAATGCTCCCATGGCAGGGATGTTGTTTGCCGCCGAGATTATCCTGATTGATTTTCAAGTAGGGTATTTAAGTCAGATCGCGGTTTCAGCTATTACCGCGACCGTAGTTTCCCATCAATTCCTTGGGGACCTCCCCACCTTCGATGTCCCTTCGGTGTCGTTAGTGCACTACTGGGAGATCCCTGTGTTCCTGCTCTTGGGCCTGATTGCGGGAGTGCTCTCTATTGTGCTTATAAAGCTTATCAGTCGAGTGGAAGATAGCTTTAACGCAGGCAAAGTTCCGCTGCAGTTTCGCCCTGCAGTTGGGGGTTTTATCCTCGGTGCGGTGGCGCTGTGGTGCCCACATGTGCTCGGGGTGGGGTATTTCACTATCAACCAAGCGCTAGGTACTGAGTTGATCCCTGCCTTGATAGTAACCATCTTGATAGCCAAGCTTATCGCAACGGTGTGCTGCGTAGGATCTGGTTTTTCCGGTGGAATTATTGCCCCTTCTCTGTTTCTGGGTGCGCTCATAGGAAGTTTATGTGGCTTGGGAGTACATATCCTAGCACCGGGACAGATTGACCCAACATCGGCCACCTTGTATGCCATGGTGGGAATGGCAGCCATGTTCAGCGGCACAACCTTAGCACCTATCACAGCGATGTTTACCATCTTTGAACTGACCTATAATTTCGAAATCATTCTCCCTTTAATGGTTGGATGTATCGCAAGCCTGACTGTAGTGCAGGCCGGGT
>CAZDRL010000018.1:0-40347 GCA_964508035.1 uncultured Desulfuromonas sp. | reverse complement strand
CAGGCAGGTCAGCTGCTGCTGTAAGCGCAGAAAGCATCAATAACGGAGTCAAACCAGAAGTGCCATATGGATGACGCGCGGTTATTGAGCAGTTGACGCGTAATGGGGAGCCCCCTAAGTACATCGTAGGGGGTAAAACAATTGCCATCATTTACACAGTAGCGTAGCCGGTGGCTGATTTTACGCCGCCATTATTTGTTTGCTAGCAGAGGATAAGAAAGATGTCTATGTCCCTCGAAGAGATTACCAACAATGCGCTGGATTACATGGAACAGGGTAATTATTCCGCAGCGGTAAAAGTGCTGGAACAGGGATATCTAAGGTTTCCCAACGATGATGATCTCCTCGTCCTGTTCGCCGAAGCTTTGGGATCAGATGGTGCTGAAGATAGGGCTCTCTCTCTATTGAAACAGCGCCTTGCGCAAGGAGACGCATCCGCTGAAGTGCTGTTTGCCCTCGGAGATGAGTACTTTGTCAAGGGGGAACACGATGAGGCGATCGAATGTTACAGGCAATTGCTCTCAGTTGCGGGCTCTGCCGCAGAAGCCAATGTACGTATTGGATTGGTAGAAATTGCAGAGCAGGCGTGCGAAAAGGCGGAGGAGTATTTCCACAAGGCGCTGCAGATAGATGAAAATTGTTTTGCTGCGGCTAACTCGCTCGGCGACATGTTTTTTGAAGGTGGACATCTGCAACAGGCTAAAAACTGGTATCAGCGCGCCATGGATATTGATCCTGAAGATCCCGAAGCATATGCAAATATGGCGGATGTATTGTATGAACAAAAAGATCGTGATGCCGCTCGAGAACACGCCCGTCGTGCGCTTGAGCTGGACGCGCGTTGTGCCCCCGCCTGGTTGACTCTCGGTTATCTGCACATGGATGCAGACGAAGTTACCGAGGCGTGCGAGTGTTTTGAACATTTTCTTGATATAGAGGATAGTGCGGTAGCGGCGGATCTTATTGTGGAAGTAAATGCAGTATTAAAAGGGCTGAAAGGGGATTGAGTCTAAGTGGATGCGCAGTGGGAGTCTGTCTGCCATCGCTGCGGGCGGTGCTGTTATCACAAGATCATATATCGTAGTATTCTCTACTATACCGACATTCCATGCGCCTTTTTAGACCAGAGCAGCATGGAATGTCAGGTCTATCCACAGCGCCAACGGGTGAATCCCGAATGTGCGCTACTGACTCCTGCCCTGGTGCAGTCTGGCGTTCTTCCTCCTGAATGTGCCTACCTGCAGCACTGCGCTGCAAGCAAATGCGCACAGCGACATATCTCGGAACTTCCACCGCGCTTGCAACGTCGCCTGCTACGCTATCTTAAGTAGAGCAGGTTTTTTGCTCTTTTGCCTGTAGGTAAGCGTAAAATTATCTGCTATTCTCTTACGCTAAGTAACCCACCTTACAAACAGCTTCCTTCGGCGGGAGATGGAAGCTGACAACGGTGCTTTTATGTGTTTGGGTGTAACTGCCAGGGGAAGAATTAATGAAAATAGCGGCTTTAAGACATATGCGCGTGGTACGCCTGTTGGCGATCATGCTCCTTGTCGCTATATTTGTGCTGTGCAGTGCTGTTATTGCGCTGTACTTTTTTGCGACCCCAGATAAAATCCGCGCCGCCCTTATTCCAGTTATTGAAGAGCAACTTGAGTTTGATGTCGAGTTTTCCGAGATAGATGTCAATTTGTTCTCTGGTGTGAGGATCACCGGTCTGAATCTCGCCGAGAAAGACGAAGAGCTCCCGTGGCTGCAGGTGGATGAAGCGGTGTTGCGCTACCGTTTTCTCCCTTTGCTGCAAGGACGCCTGGTGATCGATGAGTTGCGCCTGAACTCACCCACTGTGGTGGTACAGCGCAACGCTGATGGTACAGTTACCATTGGCAATATAGCGGGTAAAGCGCAAAACACTTCAGGTTCGATTTTCCCTTTTGAGGCTGCCCAAGAGGGGGAGCAGGTGAACTTTCACATCTCCACTATCACGGTAGCCAACGCTGAAGTGATGCTGCGAGACTTCGTTTTTAGTACTATCCCGCGCCTTACCCGTCTGCAGGATATTGGATTGCAACTGAATAATTTTTCTGCTGAGAGTGTCTGGCGTTTCGCGCTGTGGGGTAAATTGAACGGCTCACCACTGGATGTGGAAGGGGTATATGATCCACGTTCAGAGCGCGGGTCGTTAAAGGTGGTGTTGGAGGGGCTTGATCTGGTTGCCTTTCGACCGTACTACCGGGAACAACTCCCCTTCAAGATCAATCGTCTTGGGGTGTCCACCCAGTGCCAAGTGCAGTTTGATCCTGGCGGGTTTAACTTAGAGGGAGATGTTCGCCTCGCGGGGGTAGATATCTCTGATATCGACTCCTTTGCTTCTAGAAACGACGTATTTAGTGCGCAACAGCTAAGTGCAAATCTTCACCTGAAGTGGGAACACAACTCCAGCCAGTTAAAGCTGTTGCGCGCTGATGCACGCATGGATGGTCTGGGGTTTGGCGCGCGCGGGACCGCAAACTTTGGTGCCGAACGGCAAGAATATAATATTGATCTTGAATTGCGCCAGTGGCCAATACGCGCCATGGCAGAATACGCAGCCTTGCCCTGGCTTGACAACCTTGAAGAGTATGCCCCTGCCGGGACCTGTTCGGCTATCTTTGTATGGCGTAAAGATGCAAAGGATACCCACGGTTCTGTGCGCGCGGGGAAGTTGACTCTTGTTGACGCAGGGCTGAGTGCAGGTGGAATCCGTTTTGGCCTTAGCGGCGAGATTGAACTTAATGGCGACAACCTTAACTCTTCCGCGTTGAACGCAAAAATAGGGGGCGAGAATATCCGTGTCGGGCTTTTTTGCGAAAACTGGCGCGCGCTGCGCCCGCGTTTTAAGCTGAGGTTTAAAGGGGCAAAATTTGATACCTGGAACCTGCTTGCGTCTACGCGTTTGCGTGCGGACGCGCGCTCGGCTATGCAGGGCGATCAGAGAGCGGTGGCACGAGTGGCTTCGGAGCCTGGTCCCTACGCTATCCCTTTTGATATTGACGCTGAGTTTGATGTGGACTCTGTTACCTGGCGTTCAGCGACACTGCAACAGGTCAAAGGTTCTTTTTCTATTGATAAGAATAAATTGACACTGGAAGGGATGAATGGAGCTTTTGCCTCTGGCGTCCTCAACGTCAATGCTAATGTGGATCTAGGACAGCAAGGCTTCAGCTATACTGCGAACCTTGAGGGAAAGCAATTGCGCATGAAGCAGATGCTTACCGCTCTATGGCCAGGGTTTAGCGGTACAATTACGGGGAGGGCACAGTTGAACGCCCAGATCAGTGGAGCTGGCACTCAGCAGCTGCGAGTGCGTCAAAATCTGTCCGGCAACATACATCTTGGGGTGGAGAATGGCAGCGTTAGCGGCGTCAATGCCCTGCACGTTTTGGCGCAACAACTTAATCTCCCCTCGGTAACCAAACTGAACTTTATTGCCGCCAGCGCTGAATTTCAGCTACAGGCCGGGAATACCCCGCGGTTTACCCTGCTGGGAAGAAATGAGCGTCTCAGAGTTTCTGTTCAAGGTCGCACAGGCTGGCAGGGGCAAACAGAAGCGCAGCTTACCCTGCATCTTTTCCCCTCCCTGGCTGAAGGGATAAACCCTGAGTTTGCCCACAGTGCTACAATCGATGCTAATGGTTGGAGCGTGGTGGACAGCGATGTTACTGGCAGTGTCAGACAGCCGGATTTTTCGCCGATTTCGGGGAGATTTTAATATCTGCCTGAACAGGTGAGTCTTTTGTTTAATTGGAGTGTGCCAGATGGCGGATAAACGCGGAAAACCGCGGATACGCAAACGTATACGGGTGCTTTACGGACCGCGAACCCCTTCAAAGGTTGGATTCACTTCAGATATCTCCGAGTCAGGTCTGTGTATACAGACCTTTCTTGTATATAATCCTGGCACAATTCTGTTGGTAGAACTGGAGCTACCTTCAGGTGAAGTTGTGCGTATCGAAGGGCGCGTGCATTGGTCCCGCAAGGTGCCTCCAAATTTGCTCCGCAAGGTTAAGTATGCTGGAATGGGGATTAAAATCATCAACTTTGTCAGTAACGCTGAGCCCTATCTCCAGTTGTGCCACAACAGATCTGAAGCGTAAGGCCCTATCCATTTTCAAAACAGGGGAAACAGGTGCCCAAAGAACGATTAGATAAACTTTTGCTCGAGCGCGGCTTCTGCTCTTCACGTGCTCGTGCGCAGGCTCTGATTATGAGCGGCGAGGTTTTAGTTGGTGATAGGGTGTATGACAAGGCAGGCACGCGGGTAGACGTTGATGCACAGATCCGCATTCGCGGACAGGAGCTTGCATATGTATCGCGCGGTGGTTTGAAATTGGAACACGCGCTGAATGAGTTTGCACTTGAGCTGGAGGGAAGGGTAGCTGTAGATGTTGGCGCCTCTACCGGAGGTTTTACCGACTGCCTGCTCCAGCGCGGTGTTAGCAAGGTGTATGCAGTTGATGTAGGGTATGGGCAGTTAGCGTGGAAACTGCGCGAGGACGCCCGCGTAGTCAACATGGAAAGAACCAACATCCGCGATTTGAGCAGTGGTGCTCTCAACCCAGCACCAGATCTGGCGGTAATCGATGCCTCCTTCATCTCTTTAGAAAAGGTCCTTCCGCCCACCCTTGAAGTGCTCCAACCCATAGCCGATATCGTGGCTTTGGTTAAGCCGCAGTTTGAAGTTGGAAAAGGGAAAGTGGGTAAGGGGGGAATCGTCCGTGACCCGGATTTACACCAAGTAGTGCTGGAAAATGTGCAGCAGTATGCTGTTGTCTTGGGACTTGAGGTGATGGGCACATGCCAAAGCCCAGTTTTGGGGGCAAAGGGGAATCGAGAATTCCTCATGCATTTAGCCCGCAGGGCAAAATAGATCCAAATACTTGAGTTTTGAGTGCAATTATTGTTTTAATCACAGTAGATCTTTGAGTCAGGGGGAGCTATGAGCGATTGTCTGTTTTGTAAAATTGTAGCGGGGAAGATCCCGGCACAGATTGTATATGAAGATGAGCAGGTGGTAGCGTTTGAGGATATCAACCCTCAGGCTCCGGAACACTTGCTCATAATCCCGCGGCGCCATATTGCGTGTCTGGCAGATGCAAAAGCGGAAGACGCCGCGCTGCTGGGGCATATTCAGTACGTTATTGCCGAATTATCCCGGTCGCGCAAATTTGCTGAACCCGGCTTCAGGGTGGTTAACAACTGTAATGCAGATGGTGGACAGGAAGTGGGGCATATCCACTATCATCTCCTTGCAGGGCGTAAGATGGAGTGGCCGCCAGGCTAGGCACTGCGTACAAGGGTAAGATGGTTAATAGGGTGACGTGCATGGTTTATAAACACAGAACATTTTTGACCGCAGAGCATTTCTGGATGTGGAGCATGTATGGGTAAGAAAAAAGATGACGCTCAAATGCAGCGCCTGATAAATGAGATCGCCGAACTTTTGGTGACTCATCACGGCGGCAGCCTGTCGGAGGCAGAGCTTGATCGCGGGATTGAGCATCTGCAGCTGGCTGTGCATCTTGCGCGCACATCCCATGCTTTGCAGGTACGCAAGTCTGGGGAACCCTATTTTTTCCATCCGCTGCGTGTCGCCCATCTTGCTGCGCGCCACTGGATGGGATTTCCCTCTATCATTGCCTCGCTGTTACACGATGTGGTGGAAGATACCCCGGTAACCCTTGAAGATGTACGCAAAACTTTCGGCGATGAGGTAGCACTGCTGGTGAATGGACTCACCAAAGTTGCCGATGATAGCTCGAGCCGCAAGGCCCAGAAGGAAGAAACCTACCGCAAACAGACTCTGCTGGCTATTGAAGATATCCGGGTAGTGTGCCTCAAACTGTGGGATCGCCTCGACAACTTACGCACTATCGGCGCGCTGAAGCCAGAAAAGCAGCTCCTCATTGCCGAGGAAACTCGCGCTGTTTATGTTCCTCTTGCCAGGCATTTAGGGATGGGGGAGGTTGCAGAAGAACTTGAAGCGCTTTCCCTTCAGGTGCTGTACCCGCGCCGCGCCGCGCGTTATCAGAGGATTTTGGACGAGGTCAAACGTCAGTCTGAAAGCAACATTAGACAGATCCGCGCAGAGATTATGTCTGAATTCAGTCGTAACCATCTTAATGCGGTGCTGAACGACTACTGGCGTATCTTTTCTCTCGAAGCGGCTATGCAGATGACACGGGGCGTTGCATCCTTGTACAGCCTGAATGTGTTGGTTGACTCAACCATGGAAGCCTACACTGCGCTGGGTTTGCTCCACCGTTTGTACCAACCTATTACCGGCAAATTGCGTGATCATCTCAGCGCTCCATCACAACATGGATATCAAGCGATTAAAACCACGGTGCAGTGTGGCGAGAACCGCCTGCGCGTCCAGATAACTACGCATAAGCTCGCACGCTTCAATCAGTCTGGGGTGCTGGCACCGGGGTTTGAATTCAGTAAAGATAACTTTGCCGAACTGATGCGTAGCCTGCAGGAGGGTGAGTCGATATTTGATACCGAACGTCTGCGCCTCGCTTCCGCTTCCATCCGAGTCTATACGCCACTGGGACAACCGTGGGTGTTGCCTGAAGGGAGCAGTGTTCTGGATTTCGCTTTCTCCATTCACGAGGACCTGGGCTTGCACGCATTTCGTGCGCGGGTAAACGGGCAGACTCGTTTACTTAAACAGCGCCTGATGGATGGGGATCAGGTGAAAATAGAGACGGTGGATTCTCCCGCGGTGTTGCCACGTTGGCTTGATTGGGCAGTAACACCGCGGGCGCGTAACAGTATTAGGCGTTATCTACGCAACGAGGTTAAATACAAGCGCAGTAAAGATAAAAATCGAAAGGAGCAATCTTGAGATACCCTTCAAAATGTACCGCTAATTTCAACCCGCTCAAGCACCAGGTTGGTGCATCCTCCCGTTCGCAAACGCTATTTGTGCTTCGGGCTGTGCAAGTTGTTTTTGTTTTGCTGATATGGATACTCCTCTGCCCGGTTTCGGTCCAGGCGCAGGATTATGCCACGGTTTTTGTCTATCATCGCTTTGGAGATGCGCGCTACCCTTCGACCAATATCAGTGTGGAGCAGTTTGAAGAACATCTGCGCTATCTGCGCGATAATGACTACAACGTAATCCCCTTGAGTGCAATTGTTGCTACCCTGCGCCGGGGGGATAAGTTACCGCCGCGCAGCGTAGGGCTGAGTGCCGATGACGCCTACGCCAGCGTGCTCGATGGTGCGCTCCCGTTGCTAGACAAGTACGAAATGCCAATGACGTTGTTTGTTAACACCGCTGCGGTGGGTGGGGGCAGCTACATGAGCTGGGAGCAATTGCGCACCTTAGATAAAAAAGCCAACATAGAAATTGGCAACCATTCCGCGCATCACCCTTACTATGTCAGCTTATCCCAGCAACACGGCAGTGCCGAGTGGGAGGGGCAGGTGCGCCAAGATATCTCTGCTGCGCAACAGGCGTTTGTTACCCACCTTGGATATGCGCCGCAGTTATTTGCCTATCCCTATGGGGAGTTCTCACCCGAGTTGATGGAAATTGTTGCTGATATGGGATTTGCTGCGGCCTACGGACAGCAGTCTGGCCCCATAGGGCCAGACTCTCCTCTGTATGCCTTAGCGCGCTTCCCCATGGGAGGCAACTATGTAAGTATGGATCGCCTGCGCAGCAACCTGGCAATGAATCCCCTGCATATTGAGATCATCCACCCTGAGACTCCGCTTCTCTTTTCTGTCTCTGCAGCGCCTGAACTGCGGTTTAAGCTCCCCAACCCCGACATCCAGCTCTCCAGCATGAAATGTTATATCCCGGGCCAGGATCCGGTGGCCCCAGAGGTGGTGGATGAAGCTGCGGGTATATACAAGGTGCAGGCACAGAGCCCACTCCAAGGTCGGCGCAGCAAGTACACCCTGACTGCGCAGGATCGGAAAAATCGCTGGTACTGGTTTAGCCAGCTGTGGGTCAACCCTGCGGTGGAAGAAAACTATCGCGAGTAAGAAGCGACAAAAAGCAGTAACGCCGTGTCTAAATGGATCACACAGGTGGGAAAAGCATCTGTAGCTGGGCGTTACATGGGGCAGCGACCTGTATTAGCTACTGCGTTATAGCTCTTGATGTAGCTTTGTGCCCAACAGCTGAGACCATGAACCTTTATTTCTAAGCAGAATAGAGAATGAAATATGAAATCATACCGTAAGGAATTGTGGTTTGAACTCCCAGAGCGTACCGGTTTTATTAATATCACCCAGGACGTGGCTGAATGTGTGCGAAAGAGCGGCATCCGTGAGGGGCTGTGTTTGGTTAATGCCATGCATATAACTGCATCGGTATTTATTAATGACAACGAAACAGGTTTGCATCAGGATTTTGCTGCTTGGTTGGAAAAGCTCGCGCCTTACGATTTGCATGGCTATGCCCATCATCGCACCGGGGAAGATAATGGCGATGCTCACCTCAAACGCACCCTCATGGGGCGCGAAGTGGTGGTAGCGATTAGTGAGGGGACGTTTGATTTTGGCCCCTGGGAACAAATTTTTTATGGGGAGTTTGACGGTAAACGACGCAAGCGGGTGTTGGTGAAAATTATCGGCGCTTAGTTCACCTGGCACCATCCGTCAGAATAGATGGTGCCAGCTTGTATTTTTCTAGGGATTAGGATATCTTTTCTCCCCCTTGGTCCCTGTTTCACTTGCTACTTTTGCGTGCTCCAGGGCATTTAATGGCCCATCGAAGAGACTGTTTAATATGAGTGATGACCTCAAACCTCTACGTAAAGCAATAGACTCCATAGACGATAAAATCCTGGAGCTGCTCAATGAGCGCGCCAAGGTGGTTATAGCCGTAGGGGATGCTAAGAAAAACAGCTCCGCGCCTTTCTATGTTCCCAGCCGTGAGAATGCCATATATGAGCGTCTGTGCGCTCAGAGTAACGGTCCTTTCCCGGAGGATGGAATCCGCCGGGTGTTTCGCGAAATAATTTCCGCCTCCCTCTCCCTTGAAGAACCTATGAAAGTGGCCTTTCTTGGCCCAGTTTCTACTTTCACTCATGTAGCCGCTATGCAGCAGTTCGGACTTTCAGCTACGCTGGTGCCGCAAAAAAGTATTTCCGCAGTGTTTGAAGAAGTGGAGCGCGGACGTGCCGATTACGGGGTGGTGCCGGTAGAAAATTCCAACGAAGGGGTGGTTACCCACACCCTTGATATGTTTATGGAAACCGGGCTGAAGATGTATGCAGAGATCCTCCTCGAAATTTCCCACGATCTGCTCTCCCTTTCCGGTAACTTGGAAGATGTTGAGCGTATCTATTCCCATCCCCAAGCTCTGGCACAGTGTCGGAAGTGGCTAGAGGAGAATGTACCGGATATCCCCCTCATCGATGTTGCAAGTACTGCCGCTGCAGCGCAGCTTGCTGCCGGAGACCGTACTGCGGCGGCTATCGCAAGCGCCATGGCGGGGAGTCGCTATGATCTGCGTGCAGTGAAGGTAAGCATTGCAGATAATCCTAATAATTTTACCCGTTTTTTAGTGGTAAGCGATCAGTTTCCCCCTCCCTCAGGACAGGATAAAACCAGTATAATGTTCTGTATTAATGATGAACCAGGGATTTTGTGGCGGATGCTCGAACCATTCAGTAAGTGGGGGGTTAACCTCACAAAAATAGAAAGTCGACCACTTAAAAAGCGCGCGTGGGAGTATATCTTCTTTCTAGATATGGAAGGGCATATAGATAACGAGCCGGTACGCGCTGCCATTAATGAACTAGAACCACACTGTAAGTTTCTCAAGGTGCTGGGATCTTATCCACGGGCACGGGGATGATGCTGTATGGATAATGTGGTTGTAGAGCGGATAGCAATTATAGGCGTGGGTCTTATCGGTGGGTCCTTGGCGCTGGCATTAAAACAGGCTGGAGCGGTGCGTGAAGTGATAGGCTGGGATCACAACGCGGAGCATCTGCAACACGCTTTGGAACTGGGGATAGTGGACAAAGCTGCTGCAGAGATTTGCGCCGCGGTGAACACTGCGGATGTGGTGGTTCTTGCTTTGCCCGTGCGGTGCCTGCCCGAAATAGCGCTTCAAGCTCTACGTTATATGCGCGCAGATGCCATTCTTACTGACACCGGAAGTGTGAAGGAGACTGTTGTTACGGGGATTGAACCAGGCGCGATTGAGGCCGGTATTGCATATGTTCCTGGGCATCCTATCTCCGGCACCGAAAAAAGTGGCCCAACAGCCGCCTTTGCAGAGCTCTACTGCGGCAAACGCTGTATCCTCACCCCGACCGATGTAACTTCGTTGGCAGCGGTGGAGGTGATTGCGCAGCTCTGGCGGCGCGCAGGCAGTGAAGTGGTAATTATGGATGTGTGTAAACACGACCGTATTCTTGCTGCTATCAGTCATCTGCCCCACATGATCGCATATGCCCTGGTCAATTCAGTCAGTAACTATAATGAGTACGCAGAAAATATTCTTGAATATTCGGCAGGCGGATTTCTCGACTTTACCCGCATTGCTTCATCAGATCCAGTTATGTGGCGCGACATCGCCATGGATAATCGCAGCGCAATTTTGGTGATGTTGGAGCAGTTCGAGACATTTCTAGCAGAGTTGAAAGCGGATATTGTCTCCCTTGATGGGGAGCGTTTAGAAAAGTTTTTCCGCCAGTCCAAACTAAGTCGGGATGCCATTATTAGTAGCGCTGACAGAAAGTCAAAGGGAGATTAACGTGGAAAATCGGCACATACGTCCCAGTCAGGGAGTCAAGGGCGAAATCACCGTCCCGGGAGATAAATCGATATCCCACCGTAGCATCATGTTTGCGTCTCTGGCGCATGGAGATTCATATATCCGCGGATTCCTGCGTGGGGAAGACAACCTTGCCACCCTCAATGCATTTAAGGCGCTGGGAGTGGAGATTGAGGAGCCAGTAGAGGGAGAACTAAAGGTGCGCGGATGCGGGGTCAGGGGGTTGCAGGAACCACTTGATGTGATTGACTGTGGTAACTCCGGAACTACTATGCGCCTTATGAGTGGAGTGCTCGCGGGGCAGGACTTTTTCTCGATTTTAACTGGAGATCGTTATTTGCGTCGCCGCCCTATGGCGCGCGTTATAGACCCTCTGGCGCAGATGGGGGCGCAGATTTGGGGACGGGAGCAAAACTGCTGCGCACCGTTGGCAATTCGCGGTTCGCAGTTGCGCGGGATCAGCTATAAGTCGCTTGTCGCCAGTGCACAGGTTAAGTCCGCTCTTCTGCTCGCGGGTCTGAGCGCTAATGGGACAACTACGGTGTATGAACCCCATTTATCAAGGGATCACACCGAGCGCATGTTACGCCATATGGGGGTAGAGATTGAGTCTTTCCCCGGAGGAGTGCGCATTGAAGGGGGCCAGCAATTGCACGGACGGGAGTTAGAAGTACCGGGGGATATCTCCTCAGCAGCATTCTTTCTCGTAGCTGCCCTTATTGTACCTGAGTCGGAATTGCTGATTAAAAATGTGGGGATGAACCCGACCCGTAGTGGGGTTGTGGATATCCTCCGTGCCATGGGGGGTGACATTCAGGCTCTCAACGAACGTCATGCTGCGGGGGAACCGGTAGCGGATCTGCTCGTACGCAGTAGTGATCTGCGTGGCATTGAGATTGGGGGAGATATGGTGCCCCGTGCTATTGACGAATTCCCAGTGATCAGTGTTGCCGCAGCCTGCGCTCAGGGAACCACTAGCATCAGGGATGCGGCAGAACTGCGCGTAAAGGAGGTCGATCGGATCGTTGCGATGGAAGAGGTTCTGTCCACCTTGGGGGTACAGATTGAAACGCATGAAGATGGTATGACCATCCACGGGAGCACAGAAGGGTGGCGCGGTGGAAAGGTGAAATCGTGGGGCGATCATCGCATTGCCATGAGTGCGGCGGTTGCTGGACTACGCGCAAACACAGCGGTGGAGATTGAAGATACTGACTGTACTGCCATATCGTTCCCCTCCTTCTGGGAGTTGTTGGAACTGACCGCTTCCCCGAAAAAGTAAACTATAATGACAGATAATGCCGCAGAACAGAGGATTGAGTATATAAATCTATGTCGGATAAAATAATTGTCGCCATCGATGGACCTTCAGGTGCGGGGAAAAGTACCCTAAGCAAATCTCTGGCACGCCGCCTCGATTTTATTAATATTGATACCGGAGCCATGTATCGCACCGTTGCCCTTGCCGCCTCCAGAGCCGGGATTGACGCCGAAGATCATGCTGCGCTCAAAGAGCTATGTACAGATTTGCCCATCTGCTTTAAGCGTATAAAGGGAGAAGAGCGCATCTGGCTTGGGGATGAAGATGTGTCAGAAGCTATCCGTACTCCGCAGATGAGTCTGCTCACCTCGGCGGTGTCAGCTTCCCCTGCTGTACGCCAGGCGATGGCGGCATTACAGCGCCGTATGGGTGAAGATTGTAGTGGGGCAGGGGTAGTCCTTGAGGGAAGAGATATCGGTACTGAGGTCTTTCCTAATGCACAGGTGAAGTTTTTCCTTTACGCCAGCGATGAAGAACGCGGTCGCCGTCGCTATGAACAGCTACGCGAAAATGGGCAGGATGTAACCCTTGAACAGACTATTGCAGAAGTTGTAGCGCGTGATCGCGCAGATGAATCGCGCACGCATGCTCCCCTGCGTCAGGCACATGATGCTATTGTTATCGATTCCACTGTGCTAGATATTGAGGAAGTTCTGGACCTGATGCTTCGACATGTACATAAGCTGCAGGGATACGTAGAAAAATCATGAAGATTGTACTAGCAAAAAGTGCAGGGTTTTGTTTCGGGGTGAAGCGCGCCGTAAATATGGCGTTTCAGGCTGCCGAAGAAGATGAAAACATCTGCTCCCTTGGACCCCTTATCCATTCCCCGCAGCTGGTTGAACGGCTGGAGGCAGAGGGGATCAGCGTGATTAATGACATCAACGCGGTTACGGATCAGAGTGTGATAGTGCGCTCACATGGCATTACACGCCAGGAAGAGGAGTACCTGTATGAGCATGAACTTAAAGTGGTCGATGCCACATGTCCGTTTGTAAAAAAAGCACAGAAGTACGCCGGATTGCTCGGAGCTGAGGGTTACAGCGTAGTGATCGTAGGGGAAAAAGAACATCCGGAAGTGCAGGGGATACTTTCCTATGTGCAGAATGCCGAAGTATTTGTGGCTGCAGATGTCGAGATCGCCGCGCAACTTCCATTGGGGAAAAAGGTCGGACTCGTGGCACAGACTACCCAGGCGTATGAAAACTTCAGTTCTATAGCGTTGAAATTGCTTGAACGCGGCAAGGAACTGCGCATATTCAACACCATCTGCGATGCGACCTCGGTACGTCAGAATGAAGCGCGCGAACTGGCAGCCGCTGTTGATGTGATGCTGGTAATAGGGGGCTATAATAGCGCCAACACCAATCGGCTTGCGCGTATTTGTCGAGAGATCCAACCCAACACATACCATATTGAAACAGCGGAAGAAATTTTAGTATCGTGGTTTGATGGTGTTGAACAGGTTGGTATCACTGCCGGAGCCTCAACTCCAGAGTGGATAATCTGCGAAGTGGTGGTAAAACTGGAAAAAATTCGAAAATAATGATTTTTTTTTTTGAGCTCATGTGCTAGGGTTTCGACTTCCCGGAAGAAAAAAGCGGGAAGCGCTGTGAAAAAGCGTGAATTTAATAGGGGGTAAGTTAGTTAAATGACAGAAAACACAGAAGCAATGAATGCAGAAGATCTCGACATGTTTGACGACGAAGAGATGGATGACGAGTTCGGAGAAGAAAGTTTTAGAGAGCTGTTTGAGAACAGCCCACAAGGGAACCTTGCCGTTGGTGATGTTGTTGAGGGCACCGTAATTCAGGTAAATCCTGATTCAGTTGTAGTTGATGTTGGCTACAAATCTGAAGGTGTGATTCCGTTGTCGGAGTTTGCCGTTGATGGCAAGCCCGTCGACATCAAGGTTGACGACAAGATCGATGTTCTGTTTGAGCGCGCAGAGAACGAAAGCGGACTCATCGGCCTGTCAAAAGAGAAAGCCGACCGCCAGAAGGTGTGGAACTCTCTTGAAGAGGATGCCGTGATCGAGGGTAAGATTGTCTCTCGCATCAAGGGTGGCCTTTCCGTTGATATTGGAGTCAATGCCTTTTTGCCAGGCTCTCAGGTGGATCTGCGTCCAGTACGCAATCTCGACAAACTTATCGGCGAAACATTCGAATTCAAGATTATCAAGCTCAACAAGCGTCGGGGGAATATCGTTCTTTCCCGTCGGGTTCTGCTTGAAAATGAGCGTGAGAGCCAACGTGCTGACACGCTTAAGACTCTCGAAGAGGGTCAGGTTGTTGAGGGTGTAGTCAAGAATCTTACTGACTACGGCGCATTTATCGACCTCGGCGGCATCGATGGGTTGCTCCACATCACTGATATGTCGTGGGGTCGTGTAACTCACCCTTCAGATATTCTTGCTGTTGGCGACACCATCAACGTAAAAGTTCTCAAGTTCGACCGTGAGAAAGAGCGTGTATCTCTGGGGCTGAAGCAGACTGCTCCCGATCCATGGTTGAGTGTGGCAGATAAATATCCTGCCGGTGGTAAGGTATCCGGTAAGGTTGTTAGCCTGACTGATTACGGTGCTTTCGTAGAACTTGAAGAAGGCGTTGAAGGTCTTATCCATGTGTCTGAAATGAGCTGGACCAAGCGGATCAAGCACCCCAATAAGCTTCTCTCCATTGGAGATGAGGTTGAAATTGTGGTTCTGGCTATGGACACCGAAAATCGTCGTATCTCTTTGGGTCTTAAGCAGGTTGAGCCCAATCCGTGGGATCAAATTGGCGAGAAGATCCCTGTGGGTACGGTTATCGAAGGTCAGGTTAAGAATATCACCGACTTTGGTATTTTCGTAGGAGTTGACGAAGGTATTGACGGGCTGGTGCATATCTCCGATCTGTCTTGGACCAAGCGGATCAAGCACCCCTCAGAACTGTATAAGAAGGGTGACCTCGTCAAGGCTGTTGTTCTCAACATCGATACTGAAAATGAGCGTTTCTCCCTCGGGGTCAAGCAGTTGACTCAAGATCCGTGGCAGGTTATTCCGGAACAGTACGCTCCGGGTACCATTATCCGCGGCAAGGTTACTTCTGTAACTGAGTTCGGCATCTTCCTCGAAGTTGAAGAAGGTGTTGAGGGGCTTATCCACGTATCTGAGATCAGTAAAGAAAAAGTTGAATCACCTAAGGATTTCGCCAGTGTAGGCGATGAGCTTGAAGCCGTGGTTCTGCATGTGGATACTCAGGAGCACAAAATTGCTCTGTCTATCAAGCACATGTCGGAGCGCAAAGAAAAGGCTGAAGTTGAGGAATACATGGGGGCGCAGAAAAAAGCTACCTCCAGCCTCGGCGATCTGCTCAAGGGTGCATTCGACTCTTCAGATAACTAATAGGTCGCTGTAGATACAACCTCTGCCCCTACTGTTATTGATGCAGTAGGGGCTTTTTTTTCGGAAAACGGATGAATGTCAAGCCAGTAATAACTGTTTTAGGTGCTTTTGCTCTTTTGTTCGCGGTCTTTGCAGCACTGATCTTTTTTATCAGCTCCAAGTATGGTGACAATAAAGGGTTCAGTCTAGCGCATAAGATCGGCGTCATTGAGGTTCTGGGTCCTATCACAACTTCTAAACAGGTTGTGCAAGATCTCAAAACCTTTGAGCGTGATGAAAGTATAAAGGCAATCGTATTGCGGGTAGATTCCCCCGGTGGCGGAGTAGGTCCCTCACAGGAAATTTACGCGGCGATTAAAGCATTGAAAAATAAACCTGTCGTAGTTTCCATGGGTTCCGTAGCTGCATCTGGAGGGTATTATGTCGCAGCTCCGGCAGCGCATGTGTTTGCTAATCCAGGCACCATAACTGGAAGCATTGGGGTTATTATGGAGTTTCCGGATATTGCCAATCTGCTGGAGAAGATAGGCTTGAATCGTCGCGTTATTAAAAGTGGACAATTTAAGGATATCGGTTCTCCGGTGCGAGAGATGACTACGGCAGAACAGGAATTACTCCAAAATTTGATCGATGATGTGTACCTGCAGTTTGTCGAGGCGGTAGCCAGTGGACGCAACATGGATATAGATGCAGTCAAAGCCCTGGCCGACGGACGTATATTCAGCGGGCGGCAGGCGAAAGAGTTGGGCCTAGTGGATGAGTTGGGGGGCTTGCAGGCCGCCATTGAGTACAGTGCGCGCCGAGTAGGTATTGTGGGGGAACCGAAGGTGGTATATCCTAAGCCCGAGCCTATCAGTCTCCTTGACTTGCTTCTAAAGCGCACTACTGCATCACTGGGGCAATATCTACACCAAGCTGAGCAAGCACAACTTAATATGTTATGGCACACTAACTGAAAAGGTTTTGATCGACATGACCAAAAGTGAATTGATTGAACAACTTGTGGAATTTGATGTTCCTCTGAGCAAGAAGGAATCAGAGCTGGTGGTAAATACCATTTTTGATTCTATTACAGATGCGCTCGTAGCTGGTGATCGGGTGGAAATTCGCGGATTTGGTTCTTTTTCCATTCGTGAGCGCGATTCACGCCAGGCACGTAACCCTAAAAGTGGTGAAGTTATTCAGATCCCGGCTAAAAAAGCCCCTTTTTTCAAAACGGGTAAGGAGCTGCGTCAACGCGTAGATGCTAGCTAAAATACTGTCACCAGAGTGTCCTTTGTCTTATTAGTATTGGCTGAAGGATATTTGCTTTTATGTCTTCACCTACGCATTACCACTTCAACATTCCCCCAGCATTAGCACAACACCGCTTAGATCATATTATCTCCACATGCTGTGAGGAGTTGTCTCGCACTTATGTGCGGCAGCTTATCGAGATTGGGGGGGTGCATCTTCAGGGGCGGAGAGTGAGTAAGTGCAGCATTATTCCTGACCCGGGTGCCGCTGTTGAGATTTTTATCGACTCCGGTGCTCTTGAGCCATATCGTATCGATTCTGCAGAGGTGCTATATCGGGATCCATATGTGATAGCTCTCAACAAACCGTGTGGAATTCCGATTCAACCCACCCCAGCGCGCTACAAAGGGACTGTATATGAAGCGATGCTTCATCTGCTTTGCACCCCCTATCGTCGCCATGTAAAGCCGGAGCTGGCAATGGTGCAGCGTCTAGATCGCGATACCTCTGGGGTGGTAGTTTTTTCAATCCACAAGCATAGCCATAAAGCACTTACTGCCGCATTTGCTGAGCGCAAAGCCAGAAAAGTATACCTTGCCTTAGTGGGCGGGAGGCCGGAAAAATCAAGCGGGTCGATCCGTTCCTTGTTGGCGCGTCACCGTGCCGGCGGTAGAATGAAGTCGGTGGAAAAGGGAGGGAAAGAGGCGATAACCAACTATCGGATTCTGGCACAAAATGGTACCTACTCCCTTTTGGAAGTTCAAATACCTACCGGCAGAACCCATCAAATTCGCGTGCATTTAAGCGAAACAGGTTGCCCTATCGTGGGCGATACCTTCTATGGAGGCCCCGCGACACTGGACGCATATGTAGTGGAGCGCTCTATGCTGCATGCATATACCCTTGAGTTGAACCACCCATGTGAGGTGGGGAATCATCTCCACTTTTGCGCTCCACTTCCCGCTGATTTTAGTGCAGCACTTTCCCAGGCAGGTATCCATTATGCTCCAATTTCCTGAAATAAACCCGATTGCCTTTCAACTCGGTCCGTTGGCAGTGCGCTGGTATGGCCTCATGTATCTTGCCGGTTTTGTCAGTGCTTATGTGTATTTGTGCCGGGAGGTGAAACATCAACGCCTCAATTTGAGTTGCGAAGGTGTAGGAGATCTGCTGTTTGTTGCGATCTTCGGGGTAGTTCTTGGTGGGCGCCTAGGCTATGCTCTGTTGTATAATTTTACCTATTACATGCACCACCCTCTTGAGATACTCCATATCTGGCAAGGGGGGATGAGCTTTCACGGTGGGTTGCTTGGGGTCGTTGTGGGGGTGGTATTGTTTTGCCGTAAACGCGGCTATGCTATCGGTCCCATTGCGGATGCATTGGTTATTGCAACATGTTTTGGATTGTTTTTTGGACGGATAGGAAACTTTATAAACGGGGAACTTTGGGGACGGGTTACTGATGTGCCGTGGGGGATGATTTTCCCTGGCGGAGGCGATTTGCCACGTCACCCGAGTCAGCTATATCAGGCAATATGTGAGGGGCCGGTGCTGTTTAGCGTTCTAGCTCTGACACGGCGCATCGCCCGTGCAGCGTGGAGCACATTCTACACCTTTATTGCGGCATATGCACTGATACGCTTTGGGCTCGAATTCTTTCGCCAGCCAGATTCACACTTGGGATTAATCGCAGGCGGGTTGAGTATGGGGCAGTTGCTCTCTATCCCCATGTTCTGTATCGGTTGTATTGGTGTATGGTTTGTGAATAGAGAGAAAAACGAAAATTCTTGATAAGTGAGGAGTATATGCCTCAATTAGAGGTTCTGGTGTTCGACTGTGACGGTGTGCTGTTCAACAGCATGGGCGCGAACATAGCTTTCTACAATGTGATTCTGACCCACTTGGGCTACGAACCCATAGAATCAGCTGCGGATGAACGTGCGGAAGTATGTCATATTGCTTCAAGTCCACAGGTGTTTGAAGCTTTGCTTGAGCAACACCATATAGAGGAAGCCGAGCGCATAGCTGCGCAAATCGACTATGCAAGCTTTTATCCTAAAATGGTACCGGAGCCAGGATTGTACGAAGCGTTACAGCGGCTATCGCTGCGCCTCCCCTTGGCCGTTGCCACAAATAGGCATGGAGGCATGCAAGAGATTGTGCAGCATTTCAACCTGGAAAGCTATTTTTCCCATCTGGTAACCAGTTTGGATGTTGCGCGTCCGAAGCCACATCCGGATATGTTGTTGCGCGTAGCAGAACTGGCAGAGTGTGAGCCGAGACAGATGGCGTATGTGGGAGATTCAAGGTTCGATTGTCTGGCGGCCCAAGAAGCTGGGGTGGAGTTTCTCTCCTACCAGTGGGATGGTGGAACTAGGATAGAGAGTTATCGGCACTTAGTAGAAGTGATAGAGGCAAAGTTAACGAGGTAGTATAGTTCAGTTTACACCGCCACACAGGTGAAGCGCAGGCGTCAGTCTTTAGTGTTATTGCTAGTTTTGTGCAGCGATTTATGCATCTCCAGTACGTTGCCTTTTTCGCAGCGGCGGTATTTTACGCTATCCATAAGGGTGCGAATTAAAAAAACTCCGCGTCCGTGTTCCAACTCCGGATCAGGGGTGACGATATCGCCACTGCTGATATCAAAGCCCTGTCCCTGGTCATAAACTTTGATTGAAAGTTGGTCGTCCGTGAGGTTTATGGATATATGCACGTCCTTGTCGGGGTCATTTTTGTTGGCGTGCTTTATTGCATTCGCCATCGCCTCAGTAAGTACCAAGTTGATGTGATACGCTAATTCTTCCGGATCTGAATTGTTGAACTTCTGCAGGGTCCCGGCCACATTTTCACCAATCTGACCAATGAGGCGCAAGTATTTGGTCTGATTAGGGACTTTAATATCAACTTCAAGCAGATTTTTCATAGCATCTATCCCACTTGGACGGGTTAAGGATGGACAGATTTCTTAATCTGTCCATCCTGCGCAATTAAGCATACCACAAATCAAAAACTTGCCAAGGCTTCCTCTTCACCCGGAAATATTTCAAAAACGCGATGCAAACGGGTGAGTTCGAACATCGATTTAACCTGTTTTTGCAGAGCGCACAGCTTTACACTCCCTTCACGGGATCCGGCATTCTTGAACCCAGAAACTAGGGCACCAAGGCCGGAAGAATCGATAAACCGCACATGCTGCAAATTGATAACTATGTTGGCCTTGCCCTCTTCAAACAGGTTCATAAGCTCGTTTTTGAGCTCGTTGCTATTGTGCGCATCAAGGCGTTCTTCCTCAATATTCATCACTACAGCCTTGTCGTAATCTTTCGAAGTTACAATCATTGGTTACTCCTTCCAGTGTGGCTTGAATTTAACTTATCTTTACTACAACCATGGTTACATCATCATTGAAATGGCGCCGACCTTGATACATCCGAGTCTCTTCTAAAGTGATATCGATAATTTCACTACTGCTTTTATTGTGGTGGTCACGAATTAATCCTTGGAAGCGCTCCATCCCGAAGAGTTCTTCGTTTTCGTTTTGTGCCTCCACGATCCCATCCGTATACATTACTAAAATATCGCCAGACTCTACAGCTATTTCTTTTTGTTCAAATTTGATCTGTGGCACAATTCCCATGATCATACCATCTGCATCGAGTTGATCAAAACTGTTGCTACTGGAGCGGTAGATAAGGGGCTTGTTGTGCCCGGCATTGGCGTAAATAATATTCTTTTGGTGTAACTCATAGCGCACATAAAACATAGAGATAAACAGCTCTGAGTTGCTCAGGTCTTTGTATAGAAAGTTGTTAAGGGTTCCAAGAGTGGTTTTGGGTGGAAACATTTGCAGATTGTGCGCTTGGATAAAGGTGCGCGCCGAGGCCATGAGCAACGCGGCACCGATGTTGTGCCCAGATACATCCGCAATAATAATGTCGAGTTCGTTATCGTGGACGATAAAATCGTAATAGTCGCCTCCAACCTGCTTCGCCGGCACGCATATCCCTTTTATATCAAGCCCATCGATTTCGGGCATTTTTTTCGGGAGCAGATCGAGCTGGATAGCCTCGGCAATTTTGAGCTGTTTCTGCTGTTCACTCGCTTCAATTAGTTGTGTTGTCTGGATCGAATTGCGGTACGCAATTCCGATCTGTGCCGCGATGTTTTTATATAGCTCAATAAACTCGTCAGTATAGATCCCTTTGGCGTAGCGAGAGAATGAGGATAGCACCCCGATGGGTTGCCCTTCAACCGTTATGGGTGCATGTGCGAAAGACTTGATTTTCAACTCGCGCACAATGGCGATGGAGGCGGGTTTGTCTGCACAATCGGAGTCGTTGGCAAGCACTACCCTGTTGTTAAGAAAGGTAGTGCCGATGCAGGTATCCAGGTTTATTTCCCGATCCGCGCGGGAGAGAAACTCAGCATCAAGCCCCTTATAGCTTCGAACTCGCAACAGGTTGCTTTCCTCCTCCAGAATTCTGATGGCGCACAGATCAAAGCGGAACTGTCGATAAAGCAGATCAAGAACATTGTCGAAGATCTCTTCGAGAGACTTGCCGCTATTAATAAGATTTGCCACATCGTATAGTACGCTGAGCTGCTCGCGACTGGCGTCGCGGCTCAGGCTCACGGTACCGAAGATGTTGAACACATCTTCCATCTTGCTGCCGCGCGCTTGCAAATAGTTTTCAATAATAATGCGCGCAGCAGGAGCCCCCACTGATGCCGCCAAAGTTTTTTCAGTAAAACGCTTCAGACTTGGAATTTCATACTCCGATAGCCCCCCTTTTTCATCAATCTCCCGCTCTCCTAGGTATTCAGAAATCGCCATATTCGCGGACTTATCCCCGATGAATTTCGCCATTAAGTCGACAAATTCCATAACTGTGGGGGCTTTGCTGATACGTTTTTTTTCCTGGTCTTCCGGCCTCCAAGTGGCAACGCGTACAAAGCGCATTGCCTGTGACGCTTCGGCTGAGGAAGGGGAGCTGATGATGGAGATAGCAACGTAGCTACCAACATTAAAAAAGATAGACCAGAACAGGCAGTGCGACCACATATCCAGATTGTTGAGATAGAACAGGGCAGTGGGGCGGAGTGCCTCAATGCCGAACAATCCGTGTTGCATTAGAGTGTGCGGGAGCCAGCCTGCTTCCACCAAAATTGGGATTATTAAGGTGTAGACCCAAATAACAAAGCCAAATATCAGCCCGGTAGCGGCGGCGCGACCATTCGCACGCTCCCAGTAGAGGGCGCCGATAAACGCAGGAGCAAACTGGGTCGCGGCCATAAAAGAGATCAGGCCGATATCTACTAGTGCCTCGGTCTCTCCTAAAACCTGATAGTAAAAATATCCAAAAAAGATGACCGCAGCGATCACCGCCCGCTTGATGTTGAGAAGTATCCCAGAGATATCCGGGCGGCGCAGGTTGAAGCGCAAAAGCAGAGGCATTACCAAGTTGTTGAGAATCATGGTTGCGGACGCAACGGACTCTAACATCACCATTCCGGCAGAAGCGGAGAGTCCACCAATGAATACCAGCGTTGCCAGAGATATCTGCTGATTATGCAAAGGTAAGGTTATGACAAAGTAATCGGCCAGCGCAGTATATCCATCATAGTGGAGTAACCCCCCAAGAGCGATTGGGAGTACAAACAGGTTGAGAAGAAACATATACGCTGGAAATGTCCACATGGCAGTGCGGATGTGGGAGATATCCGAGTTTTCAATCACCATGATATGAAACTGGCGTGGCAGCAACATGATAGCGAACATGGAAATCGTGATCATGGTGAACCACTTCCCTGGCGAAGATGTTTCATTGCCTAAGACCAGCAGGTGACTGCGGTTTGGAAATTCGGCCAGGAACTGAGTGAAAATATCGGCAAAGCCGTTAAATAAAGAATAAGTGACAAACAGCCCTACACCCAGAAAAGCTATAAGTTTCACCACAGATTCGAATGCCACTGCCGCAACTAGCCCCTCATGGCGCTCGGTACTGTCGAGGCGCATAGCCCCGAACAGAATACAGAAAATAGTGAGCAGAACTGCAACGATGAATGCAGTATCCAGATATCCCGGGATAGCAGGGTAGGCTTCATGCAGCGACATTAGAGGGTTTGTGCCATCGCTGCACATAAGGTTGAAACTGGTGGAGATCGCTTTTAACTGCAAGGCAATGTAGGGAACAATGCCGAACACTGCAAAAATAGTGACCAGCGCACCCAGCGCGGTGGATTTGCCGTAACGGCTCGCTATAAAGTCGGCGATACTGACGATGTTGTGTTCTTTACTGATGCGGATAATTTTTCGGAGTAAAAACCACCACGTAAAACATACGAGTGTTGGCCCGGTGTATATAGTGAAAAAATCAATTCCAGTGGTGGCGGCGCGGCCGACACTGCCGTAGTAGGTCCAGGAGGTACAGTAAACCGCAAGAGAAAGGGAGTATGCATGGGGGTTGGATACGAGGCTGCGCCCTTTTTTGCGCCGCCGCACCGCATACATAGCTACACTGAATAATATCAGAAAGTAGATAAAAGAAATTATGCTGAGTTGTTGTACACTCATGCGCCACTCCGCTTAGAGACATTAGGCATCAAAATGACTATCGTTGCGCTCTAGCGTCCGACAGAAAAAGTAGACAACCCCAATGGATGCAGGCCAGCCTACGAGAAAATACATTGCCAGCAATGGAATGCCTAAAACGGTTTCCAAGCGGTTGAATATCTGTAGAAACGGGAAGTTAAGCATGATGATGCCTAAAAAGAAGAATATCAGCCATATCTGGCGTTGTTGCGGGGTAGATGCAGGCATAGCACACTCTCTCCATTTGGCATTCGAAGTGGGACTGCAATGAAGGTAGTACCGTGGTTTAGAGTATAAAGGATGCAATCTCATGTGTCGAGGTATGTACACAGGATAAATAAATGTCTCTATCGTCCTGTGTTTAATGTGTAAGTTTAGCGCATTTACAGGTAAAATGCTCAGAGTTTCAAAAAATCTCAAAACAATTGTGCGGTATACTTTTGCCGCGCCAGGTTCACACCTTGATTTAACCCCTAGCTTGAAGGAAAGACTTAATGGCAGATGTTACCCATCTGATTTCAGGGTTTACAGATTTTCAGCAGCAGTTTTTCGGTGCCAGCGCAGATCTGGCAGAACGTCTCTGCACTGGACAAAATCCCCAAGCACTTCTGATCGGCTGTTGTGATTCTCGCGTTGATCCGGCGTTGCTTACGGCATGCAACCCTGGGGATCTGTTTGTGTTGCGCAATATCGCCAACCTTGTTCCTCCCTATGTAAAAAATGATGACTACCACGGGGTGAGCTCCACCATTGAGTACGCGGTATGCCATCTTGGAGTGACCGATATTATTGTGATGGGGCACTCCAACTGCGGTGGGATCGGAGCCTTGCTTGAGTCGGTTCAAGGGGAACCAGTGGGGGAATTTATCGGTACCTGGGTGAATATCGCCGCCTCCGCACGCGATAAGGTGATGGAAGAGATGCCAGATGCAACCCCGGAGCAGCAGGCACGAGCATGTGAGAAAGAAGCTATCCTGGTGTCGCTGCGCAACCTGCTCACCTTCCCTTGGGTGAAAGAGCGGGTTGCGAGTGGGCGTTTAAGCCTGCATGGGTGGTACTACAATATTTCTACCGGGCAACTGAAGTATTACGACCCCATTCTGGGAGAATTCATTGTGCTGGTGGAGAAGTACCTTAAAACCTGCAAGAACGAGGATTGTAATTGCTGAGATATCTCCAGGCGTCCAGATGCCAGATTCTCACAACCTGATTTAATCATTCCCTAGACCGGGTGTGGAGAGGGGGCTTCATCTTTAAGAAAGATCATTCTTTGTATGGAAAACACCTTCCTTATGTGCATGAGAACCTGGTGTTGGATAGGTTGCGTCAAGCATGAATGTTAGACGCATTGTCCTTTACGTTGTGGCAGTGGTCTCGCTGTGTGTCGGGATGGACTCTCTGCTGTTACGCTTGGCACACCATGAGCGTTTGATCAGCCATAGGCAGCAGTTACAATCTCAAGTGGACCAGGTGCGTTCAGAGCTAGACTACAAGATGAACTCCAGTCTATTACTTGTGCGCGCTATTGGGTCCTATATCTCTGTTCATCCCACTTTAGATGAGGACGAATTCAGGCACATCTGCATCGAAGTGATGGGTCATCGCAATCATCTCCTTAATCTGGTAGCCGCTCCCGACTTTATCATCCGCTATGTGTACCCCAGAGTAGAAAATGAAGCACTGCTTGGCACCGACTATCGTACCATTGCGGAGCAGTGGGACGCAGCGTATGCAGCGTATGTGCAAAAAAGCATAATTGTGGATGGGCCGGTGGCACTGGTGCAAGGTGGCAGTGGCGTTATCGGGCGGATGCCGGTGTTTTACGGTACCGGTCAAGAACGCCTTTTCTGGGGCATAGTCTCCACTGTTATAGATATCGATAGTTTGTTGCAGCAGGTTGATGATTTAGCAGCGGCATCGGGGTTGAAATTTGCGCTGCGGAAGAGCTCAGATGCTGACGTTTTCTGGGGTGAAGCGGTGCTGTTTTCTGCTCCAGATGCGGTTCATACCCTGGTATCCCTGCCGGGAGAAAATTGGGAAATGGCGGCACAGAGTCTGGTCACTCCAAGCACAAGCCAACGCCCACTGTGGTTTATGCATGGCGGATTTGTGTTGCTCGGGGGGATGCTCATATGGGTGGGGCTGTTAAAGTTTAAAAACGACTTTGCACTTAAAAATAACGAAAAACGTCTGCGCGACATCCTCATGAATTCATCGGGGTGGATATGGGAGACTGATGCCCGCGCATGTTACACCATGATAGCAGGGCGGGTAGAGGATATTCTGGGTTTTACTCCGCAGGAGTTAAAACGGGAGAAACTGAGCGCCCGAATTGATCCAGAGCATGTAGAAGAATTCAACCGCAGACTAAAGTATGCTCGCCAACAGCACCAAACCCTGACTGATCTTGAAGTTTGGCATGTGCATAAAAACGGAACTTCAGTATGTCTGCTTGCAAGTGTAGTCCCGGTTTTTGCTGGTTCAGGCAATTTTGTCGGGTATCGTGGGGTATGTAAAGATATAACTCACAGAAAAAAACTTCAGGCAGAAATTGAGGAAAACCAGAACCTGCTTGATTTGTTTTTCGCTCAATCGATGAATGGTTTTTTCTTTATGATGCTTGATGAACCTGTGGCATGGGCGGCGGCAGATGCGCTAGGAAAGGAACAATTGCTTGACTATGCCTTTACCCATCAGCGCATGACGCGAGTGAACCACGCGCTTTTAGAGCAGTATCAGGTCAAAGAGGGAGAGTTGCTCGGGTGCACACCGACAGATATGTTCCAGCATGATCTACGCGAAGGTAGAGACATGTTGCGCAGTCTGTTTGAGTCCGGCAGTTTACATGTGGAAACGACGGCACAACGCAGCGAGGGTAGCATCTTCACTGTAGAGGGGGACTACCACTGCATATACAACCGTGCGGGGGAAATTACCGGACATTTTGGGGTTCAGCGCGATATAACTGCTGCACGTCATGCTGAACATGAGCTTAAACGCTACATAAAAATTGTAGATGCTAATGTGCTGACCAGTCAGACTGATCTTGAAGGAATTATAACCTACGTAAGCGAGGCCTTCTGCCGCATCTCCGGATACGAAGTGGACGAACTTCTGGGGCAAGATCATAATATTGTGCGCCATCCAGATATGCCCAAAGAGGTGTTTGAGCAGATGTGGCGCACCATTCGGGATGGGGAAACATGGCATGGTGAAGTGATGAATCGCACCCGCTCTGGTGGATGTTACTGGGTCGATACGATGGTATCACCCATGCGTGATTCCATGGGAAGTATTTACGGATATATGGCTGTACGTCACGACATTACAGACAAAAAACGGATTGAACAGATATCCATAACCGATCCGCTGACGGGTATTTATAACCGCCTGAAACTTGATGAAGAATTGAAACATGAACATACCCGTTATAAGCGCTATGGACAGGAGTTTGCAGTTATTCTGTGTGATATCGATCATTTCAAGCGGATCAACGATACCTATGGTCACTTGAGGGGCGATGCCGTACTAAAAGCGTTCAGCAGTTTGAACAAGGTACACCTGCGTGATTCAGATGTGTTGGGACGCTGGGGTGGGGAGGAGTTCCTGATAATTGCCCCAGGTACAGATCTTATTGGGGGGGTCGATCTGGCTGAAAAACTACGTCATGCCATAGCATCCTATGATTTTATCGAAGTTGGCAGGGTAACGGCGAGTTTTGGAGTGGCTGCAATGCAACAGAGTGAGGAGCTCGATTCCCTCCTGAAAAGGATGGACGACGCGTTATATCAGGCCAAAGAGCAGGGACGGAATCAGGTTGTTGGGGCAGGAAGTTGAGTCTACCGTAGGCTGTATGTGCTTTTTATCCCTTGTCCAACACCTCACGCACAGTTTTGTCCAACTCGGTCAGTTCTACCGGTTTGCGTAGATACGCATCGATGTGCAACTCAGAGCTTTTCTCTTCATCTATCTTGCTACTGTGACCTGTGCAGATAATAGTGCGGATGTTTGGACGGATCTGCTTAAGTTGAGTCAACATCTCCACCCCGGTCAATCCCGGCATGGTCTGATCGCTGATTACCAGATCGAAATGGTCTGGGTTTGCGCGGAATAGCTTTACCGCTTCGGTACTGCTGGTGATACTTGCAACTTCGTACCCTAGGGAATCAAGCTGCTCTTCCAGTAATGCAGCGAGGATCTCTTCATCATCTACCACCAAAACTTTTTCTTGTCCGCCCATTGGCTGCGTACTCTCCTGATTTTTAGTTTCTGCGTGTGCTGGAATCCCCGTAAGGGGGAAATACAGTTCAAAAGTGGACCCCACCTCGGGCTTACTGATTACGTTGATAAAACCACCATATTGCTTGATCATCCCTTGCACCGTAGCTAGCCCCATACCTGTCCCTTGTCCAACACCTTTGGTAGTGAAAAAAGGGTCAAATATTTTACCCAATAAGTCCTGCTCGATGCCACAACCGTCATCCTGAATCGTCAGGCGCAGAAAGCGTCCTCCCGTACAATCATAAAGGGCAGGGATAGTATTTTCTCCCCTCCACACACTATCGAGATTGATGGTAATCTCCCCTTTTTCGTCCATGGCGTGTACCGCGTTATTGCACAGATTCAGAATAGCTTCCTGTATTTGCCCTTCATTGGCACGTGTCGTGGCACTAAGAGCATCGGGGGCGATATAGAGTTTGATCTCTATACTGGTAGGGATGGTGGAGCGCGCAAGGTTCACGGTTTCCTCTACTACAGTGCTGAGTTTCAATGCTTTTTTAGCGGTGGAGCCGTGATGACTGTAGGTGAGAATTTGCTGTACCAGATCGCGCGAACGCATGGTGGCAGTACGTGCATTAGTGATAAGGCGCTCCAACTTATTCTGGTTGCTGCGTTCATGTTGCGCCAGTTCCAGACTCGCAAGGATGATGGCGAGGTTGTTATTGAAGTTGTGCGCAATCCCCCCAGCCATAATCCCGATCGCCTCCATTTTGAATTTCTGATGTAGTCTCTCCTCTGCTTTGAGGCGCTCTTTGATCTGAGCCTGCAAGGCCAGGGTCTGCTGTGCCACCCGTTTGCGCAAGGTGTAGGTCCACAGGAGTGAAAGGCCCAACAGCGCGAGAATCGGGGTCGCAATGAATATGCTGTATTTCACAAGGGTGTGGCGGTCGATCCCCTCTTGCCCTAAAGGTTCAAGCCATTTTTGTCTGATTTCGCGATAGGTCCCAATGGCTTTTAATTCAGATATGCCGTGAGTGAAGATCTGCAGCAGGTGGTGTCCCTGTGGTGAAGTGGCAAAACAGTATTCGGGAGTAATGACAGACTTTTCACTTACGCGCACATTTTTAATGTTGGAATGTTTAATCCAGTACAGGGCGGAGAGTCTGTTCATAAGGGCGTAGTCGACATCGCCATGGGCAACCGAAGCCAACGTTTCTTTCTGGTTCGAAGTTAAGATGAGGTTGTCGCCGTAGCCAAACTCTAGCGCTTTCTCATGCATGATATCCCCGCGTTGTACTGCAATGTATGCTCCAGCTAGTTGTTCCAGATTCTCAACCGTGGGGGCATCTTTGCGCGCTACAATTACATGGCTCACTAGCGTGTGTGCCGGGGAGAAGTTAAAGCGTTGCTCCCGTTGGCCGGAATAAAACATGCCGAGCAGCAAATCTATCTCCCCATCTTCCAAGGCGGTAACCATTTTTTGCCAAGGACCAAGCTGGATGTCGATATCGATGTTCAGGCGCTCGGCAATGGCGCGCACCATGTCAATATTGTAGCCATCTGGTTCCCCATTGGCATTGATAAATTCATATGGAGGGTAGTTGTGGTCCCCACCCACTTTTACTCTGCGACTAGTAAGAGCGTTGGGGGCGGAAAACCACTTGGCATGCAGGTAGCTGAAAGTATCGTCGGCAATTGCGATGGCAAGCCCTTCGTTGAGGATGCTGAGTAGTTTGCTGTTCCCTTTTTGTACCGCAAAGCACAGAGACTGCGAAAAGTCCTTGAGAGGTTTGCCTGTGATTTTTAAGTTTGCAAGATTGAGGCGCTTGATGAGCTCGAGGGCGGGAAGATGTTGCATAACCACTGCATCGAAGGTGCCATTCGACAGCTGGACCAAGGCATCTTTGAATGTAGCTGTAGTTGTGATTTCCGCATCTAGATCGATACGCTGTACATATTCCTCTGCGTTGTCACCTTTCATCACCGCCACCCGCTTCCCGCTTAAGTCTGCTACGGAATTGATGTCGCTTCGGTCGGTGCGGACAACAATGCTGCCGTGCATTTTCATATAGGGGAAGGTGAAGTCGAATATTTCTTCCCGTTCCGGAGTGCGTCCCACCAGGGGCAGAACATCCAGTTTCCCTGCTGCAAGCTCGGTTTTTATTGTGTTCCAGTTATCCACTTTGAATAGAACGCTGTACCCCATTTTTTCCAGCGCGGCACGTAGAAGTTCGACAGAGAACCCATCCGCGTTGTGATCGGAGTTGACGCTACAGAAGGGAGGGTAGAAAGGTTCAGACGCGGAAACAACAAACTTGGTCTGTTGCGCAAGGGAGGAATCAACGAGGTCAGGTTTTTGATCTGCCGCGTAAATTTCTGCTGTTAGCAGCAGGGTCAGCATTATCTGGATTGAAAGCACCACAATCAGAGCTAAGGCTGAGCCTTGCTCTGATTGTATCGTGCTCAAGCGCGTTTTGAGAGGGTCCATTCCGTTGTCCCCAGCTTCAGCAAGGCAATAATATCTGCGCTGCCTAGTACGCAAGCAAGTTAATTTTTTAATTTGAGCGCCCATCCTTGGGCTTTCAACCTGTTACTGTGCACGCGGCGTGTTTAGTGACGATATTGTTCCAAGTGCACAGAACCTGTCTTATGAATGGTACAAAAGTCTTACGGAATTACAAGGGTAAAGAGATGTGAATTGCATTATTCCATTCTAAGAAATTGGGGCACAGTGTCTCATTGTAGGCTCTTCCATGTATGTGCCTGAAGAAAACTCCCCTCCACTTCCTGTTCAAGTTCGGTGAAAAGGGCAAACGGTAGTGCTACCGTCATACAGTTATCGCCCAAGGGAGCGCGCACATACTTGCGTGCCGAAAGATCGGTAAGCCCCACGACGGCGCGAGGTGAGGACGTTTCCCCTTCTTTTAAAGGGATAGTTCCGATTGTCTGGCATCCCGCTGCCCAGGGGATACACACGTTTTCCATGCCGGAGCGGTTGTAGTTAGCCAGGATAACCAGCGCTGAGAGTTGATCGGGGTTGACGGTGAACACCACAGTGGTTGGGGTTTCTACTTCAGGATCAATTTGAGCCAGTGGCTTGAATACCACATAGCGTGTGTCGATCTGCCGGATGGGAATTTCCCGCAGCCACTCCTCCACCAGTTCAGGCGTCTTGACATAGCGTTCCCCTTCCAAAAACTGCTCTGCAAAGGCTGCTCCCCCGCCGGCCGCAATCTGTTCTCCCACTTTGCGCCCTTGTTCCCACTCTTTGTTGCCTGAAGAGATAAAACGGGTGAAACACCCCTCGCCCCCGGGGAAGTGTGCGTAGGCGTTACCAAAGCCGAGACCAACGCCTCCACCCCAGCATCCATAGGTCTGAGCATCGAAAGCAGCGCTTCTACCATTCTTAGCGCACGCAGCAAACAGCGACATTACGCAGCCCCATTTTCCCTGTTTAAATTGCACCGCATCTGCGGGTTTTTCATCTGTAAGGATAACTGCAACTGGATTAAATTTTACCCCAAGGGCTGTGCCGATATTAGTTTCCATGAGCTACCTCCTTAATAATGTTCCTGATGAAATTATGCGCAATGCGCCTCCTAATCTCTTAAATAAAATCATTGAGAGGCACCAGTCTACAGTTGGATCGACGTAGAGGCAAGCTGGGCATTGAATAAGTTGTTTTAACGTTCTGTCTGCACTTGAACTAAATAATTCTTAGCGGGGGAATTGGGTGTGAGTGGTCGTGGTTGCACCGTATGGAAAGAGGTGTTTATACAGTCAACACTCTGTTGTGTCAGTTTTGGGCAGTATTTCTACAGAGCAGGGTGGATATGTTATGGTAAGGATAAGTTGGCAGGGGAGGCTTGATATTTAGGTTGAAGCGATAATCTTTATTTGGCAAGGTCGACAACAAGGAAACATGTTGCAGCGAAGTTTTACCCCCCCCCCAGAAAAAAGGTTTTGCAATAAAGGACAGGCGAATGACGCAGAAGATGAAGGTACTTTTTTTGTGTACCGGTAATTCATGCCGCAGCCAGATGGCAGAAGGGTGGACACGCCATCTGAAAAGGGATGTTATGGATGCGTATTCTGCCGGGATAGAAACCCATGGCTTGAATCCCAATGCAGTCAAGGTTATGGCAGAAGTGGGGGTGGACATATCTGCGCAGTACTCAAAACATATCGACGAACTACGCCAAGTGGAGTTGGATCTAGTGATAACCGTATGTGGGGATGCGCACGAAACTTGCCCCTATGTTCCCAGTACTGCGCGTGTGATCCACGTGGGTTTTTCAGACCCCCCAGCCATGGCGCGCGAGCTGGCAGCGCAGGGAGCAAGCGAAGAGAAGCAATTGGAGTGCTATCGCCAGGTGCGCGATGCGATCAGGGCGTTTGTAGAAACCCTGCCTGATGCACTTCCTGATCCACTTAAAGAGGGGAATGCAAAAAGGGTGTAATTTTCTTCTAAACTAACGCAAAGAAATATTCATGGTGACCACATGGTGATTGGAACCGGTACAATAAAATTTGAACTCCACGGCATCAATTCTCTGAAAGAAAAGCGCAGTATAGTTAAATCAATTATCAATCGGACGAGAAATAAGTTCAACATATCCATCGCCGAAACCGACTATAATGACAGCTTTCTATGGGCCGAGATTGGTTTTGCCGTAGTTGGCAACAATACTAGGGTAGTGAATTCAAAAGTTGATAAAGTCCTGAATAGCATTGATGAAATTGGCCTAGCGCAGATTTCGGATTCCCACATAGAGATCATTCATCTCTAACGGCCATGTTTCGCAGGCAAAACTAAACGATCGTGTAAAGTGTGGCAAAGGCGGTATCAAGGCGTTGATGTAGCAGGTTACGGCTGGAATGTCATTGGCTCCCAGAATACGATGATTGCCGGTGCGCCACTCAATTCGATAGGAACCGACGGCTGAAGATAATTGGCTAATCCAGGCGCACACCGCGGGGAACCGCTCGTTCAGTTCCCGCGAGTTAGAACCTTTGAGGGGCAGACGTAGCTGGCAGAGAAGTTCTTCATCAACCATGGCGGTGCGGAGCACACCGCGATCCCAACTCTACCCTTACTGAACAGTTCTGAACTATTTTTGGTGCATGGCTACATCCGCACTAATAAAGGATGCGCCGGCTTTTATCATTTCTGCTTTAGCCCGGGGGACATCATGTGGGTGCGCATTGATGCCCTGCACTGCATCTTCGATCACAAAGGTTTTAAACCCCTGCCGCAAAGCTTCCAGCACGGTTTGCTTTACGCAGTATTCGGTTACTAGGCCGGTGACATATATTTTATCAACCTTGTTTTCTCTCAGATAATCTGCCAGATTTACATTGGTGGATTCAAAGGCGGAATATCCATCGTCCTTGTCATCGGTACCTTTTAACAAAACCTTGTCAATTTTGGCGGTATCTAGACCTGGGTGAAATTCAGCTCCCGCTGTTTCACGCACGCAATGTGCGGGCCACTTTTCAAAATGCACCGTGTTAACTGGATGCCAATCTTTGGAAGCCAGCACAATATCAAATTTATCCATTAATTTATTGATCACCGGAACAATACGGTCTCCACCAGGGGCCGGTAAGGCTCCGCCGGGGCAAAAATCATTCTGTAAGTCAACAATCATCAATGCTCTCATTTTGTTGTCCCCTTTTTCTTTCCGACCAGTTCATTCCTTAAATCCATTAATTTTTTACTTAAGCCCACCTTGTACAAGTGGGGATATTCAAATCTTTTGTGCTCATCCGGCAACTGCGAAATCCTGAACTTTCGGTACGCGGATATTTCGGTGACGCTCTTTTCCTCTGCTATTACTTTCCCACTATCGATAACTTTCGCGATAATGGTCTCCTTTTTTAATTCCCCAACCGGGGTATTTATTTCGGGATGCTGGGGATGGAAAATGGTATGTATGTTGTGCTCCTCTTCATCCGCAAGCACAATAGCATCCGCATAAAACCTATTGTTGCCATTAAAGTAACGCACTACTTTCTTTTCTCCCGGCAGGATAATTTTGATCGGGTCTTCAGAAAGTTTAAGGGTTGGGCGGTTGTTGATGAGGCTCAGCTTATACACGCCATCCAGGGCAGCATCGCTTCTGCCAGTTACCAGGCTGGTGCCCACGCCAAAGCAATCAATCGGAGCGTCCTGCTCAAGAAGGCTCTTGATGATATATTCATCCAGCTGATTGGATGCCACAATTTTAACATACGGCAGGCCGGCTTTATCCAGTTGCTCTCTGGCCTTTTTGGAGAGGTAGGCAAGGTCGCCGCTGTCGAGCCTGATAGCAAAAAGCCGGTGTCCAGCCTGTTCCATCTCTTTGGCAATGGTGATCGCATTTGGCACCCCGCTTTTGAGGGTGTGGTAAGTATCCACCAGCAAGGTGCAATTTTCGGGATGGGTAATGGCATATTCCCGGAAGGCAACGAGCTCATCTTCAAAACTCTGAATCCAGGAGTGGGCCATGGTTCCGGAAGAATCAAGGTTATACCGAAAAGCACTGTAAACGTTTGAAGTGCTGTCCATTCCGCCAATTACGGCAGCCCGGCTTGCCGCTACAGCTGCCCATCCCTGCGCCCGCCGCATGCCAAATTCCATCAGCAGCCTGTCGCCGGCTGAATGACGGATGCGGTTGGCCTTGGTGGCAATAAGCGACTGAAAATTCAGCACATTCAGGATTAGAGTTTCCAGCAGTTGTGTTTCAATAATCTTTCCTTTTATCCTCAATACCGGCTCATTTGGAAATACCAGCTCACCCTCCTGTGGGGCATAGATATCTCCACTGAACTGAAATTTTTTCAGATACTCCAGAAAATCGGTTCCGAAACCTCTTTTATGCAGATAATCGATGGCTTCACGATCGTATTTAAATTCCATAATCATATCGAGCAGGTCTTGCAAGCCGGCAAAAACCGTAAAGCCGGAGCCGAAAGGATTTCTCCGGAAAAAATAGTCAAAATTGGCGATTACCCCTTCGTTCTCTAACCTGAAGTGGCTTTCGGCCATGGTCAGCTCATAGTGATCAGTATATAGACCCAATGATTTGTTCCCCATATCCATATTTTTAGCCATTTATCCCATTTCATCCTATGTAATGGCCGAAGGGGCCACAGCTGCGCCTGAATGCATGTATGCTGCTACTTGAGAGGGCTTCCATAATCTCAGCTTTGCTGGCCCCTTTGCGCAAAGCCTGTTTGGTGTGCGGACACATACACCAAGTGCTCTAGGCTACATGGGCCATCGCCACGGCAAGCGGTTGTTTGGTTTTCTGGCAAAAGATCTCCTTCTCTGAAAGCGGTTTTACCAAAGGAGCTCCAAGCTTCCAGAGTATCAGCAGAGTATCGGGCGCCAATGCAGCCCTTTTGTGAGCCATTCCTTTGGCGGCTTTTGGAGATAACTTGTTTTCCAGGATGATTGTTTTTAATGGTAAACACCAAGTATATCTAAAAAACAGTACCTGCAAAGGTCCAAATCCATGCGGGCGCACGATTTCCCGAAAAAGCGGAATGGAGTTACAGGACAGATAGTGTTATATCAGCCGTCTTTTGAACTTGCTGTAGAGGTGGTTGTCTTGTAGGCTTTTTGCTGGATTATGGCTGGAATTGGAGCCGCCGGTGCCTTTGGGGCTCTTGCTGCTGAGAGTGTTGGCGGGGGAGGGGATTGAAGGTGATCCGCAGAGAACAATCCAGGGTCGTGAATTCAAAAGTTGATAAAGTATTGAACTCTGTTGACGAGATTGGCCTTGCGCAGATTGCGGATTCGCACATAGAGATCATTCATCTCTGATGGGCAGGTAAAACTAAACGCACAAATAGTGATCGGAAAATATGGATGGGTGACATGATGGCAAGTTCCTATCTGGCAGCGGCTAGATCAGGTCTTCTGGCGCAAAGGGTCGTTGAGAGTCGAGGGCTGCTGAAAAAATGTAATTTATGTCCACGCAGATGTAATGTGGATCGCCTGGCTGGTGAGCTTGGGCTGTGTCGTACCGGAGCTGGCGCAGAAATATCCGGCTACGGGCCCCATTTCGGCGAGGAGGCTGTGCTGGTGGGAGAGTGGGGCTCGGGAACCATCTTTTTCTGCGGCTGCAGTCTGCTCTGCGTCTTTTGCCAGAATTATGAGATCAGCCATCCGGCAGAGTCGGGCGGTTCTCCGGTCGACGAGGTGCAGCTTGCACGGGTGATGGTGGATTTGCAGGAGCAGGGGTGCGCCAATATCAATCTGGTTACTCCCGGGCATGTCGTGCCGCAAATCCTTGCGGCGCTCCCTCACGCAGTGGAAAAGGGTCTTACGGTGCCACTTGTTTATAACAGCAGCGGGTATGACAGGGTCTCCACTTTGCAACTGCTGGACGGTATAGTCGATATCTACATGCCCGATTTTAAGTTCTGGTCTGCCGCTTCAGCTAAGAGATATGCCAAGGCTGAGGATTATCCAGACGTAGCGCGCAGGGCCCTGAAAGAGATGCAGCGGCAGGTGGGTGACCTCCGGATAAATGAAAAGGGAGAGGCAGAACAAGGACTCATGGTCCGGCACCTGCTGATGCCCGGCGGTGCTGCAGAGACCGACGCAATTCTGCAGTTTCTCGCCGCAGAAATATCGGTCAACTGTTATGTAAACATCATGGATCAATATAGAGTGGCTGGCACGGCGCGACAGTTTCCGGAGCTCGATGCCGTAATTTCTGCTCCAGAATACCGGCAGGCCATGCAAAGGGCAGAGGAGTATGGCTTGACCCGTCTTGATCAGCGTAACCTTGGGCGCCTGTTTTAATGATGGATAAAGGAAAGCACCTCAAAGCCATTGCGGAAAATTACTACCGCAGTGGGCAGTGGCTCTGTAGCGAAGCAATTGTCATGGTGATTAATGATATTGTAGAGAATCCACTGCCGCCGCAGGTGGTCAAGCTGGCTTCAGGGTTCCCCGTGGGTATTGGCGCAGCCGGATGTTCTTGTGGCGCATTAACCGGCGGCGTTATGGCCCTGGGGCTTGCATTTGGCAGGACAGAACCGGGTGGAGACAATGCTAAAATCCTACGCCTGTCAAAGGAACTTCATGACTGGTTCATAGAAGAATACGGGAGCACCTGTTGTCGAGTATTGGTGAAAAAAGTGGAATTCGGCGGCGCCGCCCACATGGATCAATGCACCGGCATAACAGGCGCAGTTGCCGAATTTGTTGCGCACCTGATTGAAAAGGAATGCGGCCCCGCATGATCACTGTTGTCTGGTTTTAACCTGGCAACAGCGATCAAGCTTTTCTTCCTTTCTTATTGCATGGTTGTTCTTCTTTTGCGATTAGAGTATCGCGTTGAATACGTACCCACCTACGACGGCGGTGGCCCAGATCACAACGGCTATGGCGCCAACCAAACGTTTTTTGAAAATACTCGCCAGCATCGCCATTTCTGGGATCGCCATCCCTGCACCACCAATAATCAAAGCGATAACCGCTCCCATACTCATCCCTTTTTGCGCCAAGGCCAACCCAATCGGGATCGCTGTTTCAGCTCTGATGTAAAGAGGAACACCAATGCTGGCCGCAATGGGAATGGCAAAAGGATTATCTGGCCCAGCTATCTGGGTGACGAAATCTTGCGGAATGTAGCCGTAAATTCCCGCGCCGATGGCCACACCAACCAGAAGGTAAATGAGTACTGCTCTGAAATCCCCCCAAGCAGTGATAAATGAGGCTTTTAACTTCGCCGAAAAATTTATGGGCTTAGTTGCGGGCGTAGCGGATGTGCCACAGCAATTTGGTTTGACCCTGACATTTTTTACATACTGCGCCCCGCCGAATTTATCGAGAGCTACGCCGAAGATCATTGAGCCCACAAAGGTGACGCCGAAATAGAACAAACACGCCTTTATCCCCATCAGGACCCAGACCATACTGATAATGATTGGGTTTAGCAGCGGCGAAGCGATAACAAACGACATCACCGGCCCAAAAGGTGCGCCGGCATTCAACATCCCCAGGGTCATCGGGATGGTTGAGCACGCGCAAAAGGGGGTGAGTGAGCCGACGACGGCACCCAGAAAGTTGCCCCAAATCCCACGCCGCGTAAGCCACTGCCGCAGTTGTTGTTGCGGGATATACATCAAGACGAGTGCCACAATCGTGCTGATGCCAAGAAAGAGCAGCGTCAATTCTGCGGTGATAAGCAGAAAGTATTGAATGGTACTGAGAAGGTTATGCATGTAGAATTTCCCCTCAATGTAGTTGCTGTTGTCAACTATTTATGCAAAAAAAACAGCCCTTACAGTGCCTTTGCCATTGCGGTAAGCACCTTAATCACATCAGCCGCCGCGTACCCGGGTATTTTTGCAGCTATAGAATGGAACTGTTCCATGTAACGTGCATCCGCAGACAACAAGACGCGCGCGCCGGAAGGTGTTATTGCGACACAACAGACCCTTCCGTCTGCGTGCGATTTGATCTTTTGCACATAGCCTTTTTTCCCCAGTCGATTGACAATCCGTGTCGCGCCGCTTTTGGTAAAGCCAAGCGCATAACCCACATCTTGCACCGCACAATTCTGTGTGGCTGCGACCTTATCCAGGGCGATAAACTCCGGCAGTGTAAGATCGTCACAGCACTCGCCATTCAAGCTCTTTGGACCGAAATGCCAGGCTATCTCGATTAATGCCCGACTCAAGTCTGAAATCGCAGCCTTGTTCATGTAGTCACCTTCAATACAGTACTCGAATTGCAGCGCGAACATCTGTTGTGTGCTGCTGCAGCGTGAAAAGGTAAAATACGCCAAGTGGTTGACGGCGTCAACTGTTATTCCTGGGCCTGATCTTTGCCAACATACTCACCCATATTTCCGCCACTTCCACGCGCTTCCAGGTTGGTAATCCCTGCAACAGGCCAGCGCATAGCCGTACCGCCAGCCAGGACCAGAGATATGTTGGGGGAAATTCTCGGCAAGATCGAGAGTTCAAAACAGCTTTCGTGTGGACGTAGATGGTTATGAGTACGGCTTAGTGCGGTGGCGGAAAAGGTCACAGGTCTGCGGTGGAAGGGGAAGGTTTTTTTGGGAATCAGACTAGGGTAGGGTAACGGATTTGCAACGCACTGTCCGGGAATATTTCTTTCAGACTTATGGAGGTCTTTGTTTTTATGTTCTTCCCTCATACTTTGCCCAGAAGCTGCGTTTTCGGCCATGGGTCTGAATGATCTGCTCTTTGAAAGCTTCATGAGGGCTAAATTCTTTCCAGGCGAAAACACTTCCCGCCAGCTTATCCAACTTCTTCAGATACCGAATTCCATGTGGATATGCTTTGGTGTAGCCGCGTTCCAGAATTGAGACAAGCAGGCTGCGGTAGATCAGGCTGGTAACAAGATGACGGTTTTCCGCATCCATTGCTTCGGCCACAGAGAGCAGGCTACCGTAGTGGTTGCCATCGAGCTGGTCGGCCCGCCCCAGAAGATATGCTTCCGCTTCATCAATCTTCCCGATTGCAATCAGGAACTCTGCATCCGATTCCAGGAGTGCGCTGCTTTCCAGAATCTGTGCCACCTCATCGGCAATGACTTCGTTTCGTTTGTCATTACCAATGACATCCAGAAGGGTTTGCAGGGTGTCAGTGGAATGATGGGCTCTGAATTTCTGGTACAGAAGCTCCGTCAGTTTTTCGGCGTTTCCCTGCTTTTGGTAGATTTCCATCAGAAGCTTATCCCGTTCATATTCTTGGTAAGTTTCATTTTCAGGGATTTTTTTCAGCCAGGAATGGGCCGTTTCAACATCACCGCTTTCCAGATAGACCCGGGCAATATCAAGCAGCGCCGCAGTGGACAGTTCCCCCCATGAAGCAATACGGGTCTTTTCAAACAGTGCGGCATCCCTGATTTGCCTGGCTAGTGATTCAATCAGCATTAGATGATGGCGTTTTTCGTATTCGTCATTTTCTTGATCGGCCCTTTTCTGAAGCGTGGCAAGCATTATTCGGATAACTTTTTCAGGCAGACACTCTCCAGCACAGTCAATCAGCGTATCCCGGATGCCATAATCATCCTTTTGATTCAGCTTCAGGATGATGTCTGCAATTTTTTCTTTATCAGCACAACGGGAGGCATATTCCACAAACAGTTGTTTGGCATCATAGCGGAAGACATCGCCGATATTTCCGCTGGAGTCATCGCACATCTCGAAGATGGTACTATCGGCCTCGTAAAACGCCGCAACCAGCTCAACGCCGGTGAGGGGATCATCTACACCGGATTTTAAATCCTGCAGCAGCATTTGAAGCTCCCGAGAGAAGCTGGCGGATTCGCGCCACCCGATGAACCGCTTTCGTCGCTTCAGGCCAGAAAGCTTCTTTTTAAACCGCTGCACATTTTGTTTTGGTGTGGCGATCAATTGCTCAATCAGGTCGTCGGTTTCATCTGAGTGAGCTGCAAGATCAAGTAGTGCCGCTGCAAGAGCTTCAACACCCAAATCAATAAGCCTCTGTTTGCGATCGCTGTTCATTTATGCTTCCGTCCTGAATTGATGTGTTTTAAGTAGGGGCACGGCGCGCCGTGCCCTTAGCGCATGCCGTATCCGTGCCCCTACCGCTTCATCAAGGTACATAGGCTCTATGTGCTCTGTCAAACGGTCTTTACCGATTTGAGCCGATTCTATTTTATCACGCTCGATGCCAGAGAATCAGAGGGACAAGGGGAGAAAAGGCTGGTGGATAAAGGGAATTGGCAATATAGGGAGGTGCTACGGAAAAACGTGAAAAAGAAAACCCGCCACCCGGGAGTTTAATCCCAGAGAGGCGGGTTGTCTTTT
>CAZDRL010000017.1:0-40814 GCA_964508035.1 uncultured Desulfuromonas sp. | reverse complement strand
CTATCTCCCTATCTACTCGGCATGTCTGTTCCATAAATAGAAAACATGTTTTCGAAAGGAAGCGTGTTTATACATGTGACGTCCGCGAGAGTCAACCTCTTTTCTTGCAACTCTGAACTAAGAGCTGAGAGTCTTCCAAAAGGCACACCTACAACACTTCTATAATGTAGTAGTTCTTCTTGCCCTTCTGTATCAGGAGGTAGGTTCCATTAATAAGATTCTTTGTTGTAACTACATAGTCCGGATCGGAAACCTTCTCTTTGTTTATGCTCAGACCATTTCCTCTTACCGTACGCCGTAGCTCCCCCTTAGAAGGGAACACATCAGTTTCTTCTGTAAGAAGTTCAACTACGGAGATGCCTGAGGCAACTGTACTACCCTGGACTTCAAACGTAGGGACCCCTTCAAACACCGCCAGGAAGGTATCCTTGTCGAGCTTGGCCAAACTCTGTGCTGTCGCTTTTCCAAACAAAATCTGCGATGCCTCCACAGCATTGCAGTATTCCCCTTCGCCATGCACCATGCACGTAACTTCTTGTGCAAGGCGTTTCTGCAACGGGCGCAAGTGCGGGGTCGCATCCTGTTCCTGCATCAGAGCTGCAATCTTATCTTTACCTAAGAGGGTAAAGATCTTGATATATTTCTCCGCATCCGCATCAGAAACATTGAGCCAAAACTGATAAAACTTGTATGGAGTTGTGAGGCGTGCATCGAGCCACACATTGCCTTCTTCAGTTTTTCCAAACTTTCCACCGTCGGCCTTGGTAATAAGAGGGCACGTCAGGGCAAATGCTTCTCCGCTTTCTTTGCGCCGGATGAGCTCTGTCCCAGTGATAATATTTCCCCACTGGTCTGAGCCGCCCATTTGCAACCTACAGTTTTTCTCGCGATACAGATGAAGAAAGTCGGCGCCCTGAACAAGCTGATACGTAAACTCAGTAAATGACAAGCCCATCTTGGACTCTTCTCCCAGACGTTTCTTTACACTGTCCTTAGCCATCATGTAGTTGACAGTGATGTGCTTGCCGATGTCGCGGATAAACTCTAGAAAGCTGAACTCTTTCATCCAGTCGTAGTTGTTCACCAACTCCGCAGCGTTAGGAGCATCAGACTCGAAATCGAGAAATTTCTCTAGTTGCTTTTTTATACACCTTTGATTGTGACGCAAGGTTTCCTCATCGAGCAGATTGCGCTCCGCAGATTTCATGGAAGGGTCGCCAATCATTCCGGTAGCGCCACCTATGAGAGCAATAGGCTTATGTCCAGCAAGCTGTAGATGCTTCAGCATCATAACACTCACCAAATGCCCAATGTGCAGCGAGTCAGCGGTGGGGTCTATCCCAACATAAGCTGTCGTCATCTCTTTTTGAAGTTGCGCTTCAGTCCCCGGGGTGATGTCGTGAATCATCCCGCGCCACCTTAACTCTTCCACGAAGTTCATATCTCTATCCTGCCTATCTGCATTATATAGCTACACGTAAAATCTGCGCACAACGGACACACATCTAGTCTGTGGTTATTTATCCGGACCGCGTTGAATTCGCTCTATCGCTTCACAGAGCCCCGTTGTTTCATTAATGCTCAGCAATACGCCGCTGAGAATGGGATCTTTTTTTGCCGTTTCAAAGCGGACCGGCAATTGGGTAACAAACTTTTCCACCACGATATCTTTCCGCACTCCAATAACAGAATCGCGGCTTCCGGTCATCCCAGCATCACTTTGATACCCTGTTCCGCCAGGAAGAATATGTTCGTCTGCAGTTGGCACATGTGTATGCGTGCCTATCACCGCAGTCACCCGCCCATCAAGATAGTGGGCAAGTGCCATCTTTTCACTGGTAGCTTCAGCATGAAAATCAACAAAGATCACATCCACACCTGAGGCCATCTGCTCCAAAAAGATATCCGCAGTACGGAAGGGGCAATCGAGTTCGCCCATGAACACGCGTCCTTGCAGATTTATAACTCCAACCCGAGTGCCAACATTGGTTTCATATATGCCAAATCCGCGCCCTGGAGCGCCCAGGGGATAATTTCCGGGGCGCAACACATCTTCAAATCGGTCGAGAGATGGATAAAATTCTCTTTTATCCCATATATGATTTCCGGAGGTGATGACATGAACCCCCAATTTGCGAAAAGAGCGCACTATATCATCAGTCAAGCCGAAGCCACCGGCAGCGTTCTCCCCGTTGACTATCACAAAATCGACACTATACGAATCGACAAGTCGCTCCAGATGGGCAGAAAGCATATTGCGTCCCGCCCGCCCTACGACATCACCAATAAACAGGAGCTTCACAAGGCCCTCCCCATGCTGCTGTTCGAGCGCTTACTTGGCATAGTCTACCGCCCGAGTTTCACGGATGACATTGACCTTAATCTGCCCGGGGTATGTCATTTCTTCTTCAATCTTACGTGCAATATCGCGTGCGATCACGTGTGCATGCTCATCGGTTATTTTGGAACTAGACACCATAACCCGAATCTCACGTCCAGCTTGGATAGCGTAGCAACTCTCTACCCCCTCAAAGGCGGTGCCGATACGCTCCAGATCTTCGAGACGCTTCACGTACATCTCTAACATTTCGCGACGCGCACCTGGGCGCGCACCAGAGAGGGCGTCTGCTGCCTGCACCAGCACGGCAAGAACGGTAGATGGCTTTTCCTCCTCATGGTGGGCAGCAATAGCGTGAACGATCTCACTGGACTCGCCGTATTTTCTTGCCAAATCGGCACCGATCTTGGCGTGGGACCCCTCAACCTCATGATCCACCGCCTTGCCCAGATCGTGCAATAATCCTGCGCGCTTGGCCTGCTTTATGTTAATGCCGATTTCCGCTGCCATGACACCGCAGAGGAACGCCACTTCAAGGGAGTGCTTGAGAATATTTTGCCCGTACGAAGTGCGATACTTTAGCTGCCCCAAAAGTTTGATCACTTCTGGGTGAATTCCATGCACCCCGACATCAAAGGTGGCCTGTTCGCCCGCCTCACGGATCGACTGGCGCACATCCTCTTCCGCCTTGTTAACCACCTCTTCAATACGTGCCGGATGTACGCGTCCGTCAGCTACAAGCTTTTCGAGGGCAATACGGGCTATTTCACGCCTCACTGGATTAAATCCGGAGATAATCACAGCCTCTGGCGTGTCATCAATAATCAGGTCGATCCCCGCCGCCGCCTCGATTGCGCGAATGTTCCGCCCCTCGCGCCCGATGATGCGCCCTTTCATCTCATCCGATGGAAGCGCAACAACACTTACAGTCTTCTCCGCGACATAGTCTCCTGCGTAGCGTTGAATTGCCAGAGACAGTATCTCTTTTGCTTTCTTATCTGCCTGCTCGCGCGCCTCATCTTCAATCTGCTTTATTTTTTTGGCTGCATCGTGGCGGGCTTGGCTTTCAAGACCCTGAATAAGCTGTTTTTTAGCTTCCTCCGATGAAAGAGATGCGGCCTGCTCCAGCGTTTCACGCCGTTGCTCAAGCAGTTCTTCTGCATCACTCTCCATTTTGCGTACGCGTCCTTCCTGCGAGGCGAGATCGCGTTCGCGTTTTTGTAAATCCTTATCTCGATCTTCCAGGGCCAGGTCTTTCCGATCTAAGTTCTCCTCACGTTGATTCAAGCGTTTCTCTTGTGACTGCAGTTCACGTCTAAGGTCACGCGCTTCGGTCTCCCACGCGGACTTTGCCTCAAACACAGTATCCTTAGCCTGCAACTCTGCTTCCTTACGCAGGGTCAAAGCCTCTTTTTTTGCATCACTGACAATTTGCTGCGCTAATTGCTCTGCGCTGCCAGTGCGTGACTCATCCATACGTTGGCGAATGAGAGAACCGGCGAAGCCGCCTCCCGCCACTGCCAGGACTAACAGGAAAAACACAAATCCTCCATCCATAGCTGTATAACCTCCAGCGCCAATGCGCTAATTTATTGAAGAACTCAACCCGTGTTCACTCCGATGGACTCCGCCTAGTCACCGCGCAATCGATGGTTCTCGCATCGGTGACAACATAATCAAGGCAGACATCATGGCGCTCACGCGGAAGCCTATCTTCTAGTTGAAAATCATATGCCAAACCGATAAAGACACATTGCGCTCTGCACTGAGGCAGATATCGGTCATAAAACCCTTTACCATATCCGAGTCGACCCCCCAAACGGTCAAAAGCCACTCCGGGAACAATTATCACATCAAGGACCCCGGGAGGGACGACACATTCACTGTGTTGCTGAAACTTAACTCTGGGCTCTAGAATACCAAATGCTCCAGGCACCCACGCACAATCAGGGGTACAGCGTACAAACTCCATGTTGGAGCGGGTTACGCTGGGAAAAGCCACCTCGATGCCATGCCTTAACGCTTCTTCGCAGAGCAGCTGCGTATGCACTTCGTTTCCCAAAGGAGAGTACAGCCCAACAGCACGCGCCTTAGCGAACTGGGGCAACTTAAGCACCCTGCTCTGTGCGCGCCAGCTCAAATCCTGCACCAGTGCACACTCCATGCGCTCTCGCTGGGCGGCACAACGCTGCCTAAGAGCTGCCTTTACTGTGCTAACTTTGTTCGGCACCGGCATTAATCCTGCCTACAACAAGGGGGCAATTACGCCTGAAAATATCTCTAGAATTTGTAACATCAGGGGATAGGGAAAACATCCACAGGAAAGTGGTGTTTCAGGGGAGTTATTATTTGAGTCAGATCTTCTGTTGATTAATCCGCAATGCAAAGGTATCTAGCTAGGCCATTACGCCTTATCAAGAACTGCATTCTATGGCGGCATAAAACACGTGTAGCACATATAGAGATGCAAGATAGTGCTTGGCGGCGCTAACAATCAACGATGAACTAACCCTATATAATTCCGCGCCAGACAAAAACCAACTGCACCTATTTGTCTAGCCACTTGCGTGTATCAAATCAAACACATCGGAGGTGACATCTTCACACCCATCCCGCTGTATCTGCCTTCCACACCCCGATCTGTTACGATCGAAGAGGAACCGTGGTCTGGGATAAAGCTGCCCGAACATATATTTTACTTTAGGGCCTCTTCAAGTTTCTGGTTCAGTGCTTTTATGCGCTCGGTTGCGTCTTCACCCTGCTCCACCTTTGCCTGCAGGTCCAGGTAAGTTCCTGCAACGTTCATAAAGGCCAGAACAGTCGCATGTAGACTGTCCACTGTTGCACCGGAGGCTATTACATCGTTGACCTTCTTATCCACAAATGCAGCGACACGCTTAACCTCTGCCTCGCTGCGACTACTGCGGATAACATATTCATGGCCGCGTATATTTACCTCTACCCGTTGCTTCAATCAGACTCCTGGTCAAGAAAAGCCAGCTTGTCGATAAGGCGGTCCAACTCCTGGGCAACAAAGTCCCGCTGTTGCTCCAGATCTTCATTCTGCGCAACAAGCTTGCAATTTTCGTCCTGCAATTGCTTTTGACGCGCTACCAATTGCTCTATTTTTTCTTCTAAACGAACCAGATTTTCCAGATTCATAAGCGATTTCTCTTCATCTCGACAGGGTAATTAATGACCGGATAAATGTCAAGAAACTTAATGGTTCTCGAACAGTGCGTCAACGAACATTTCCGGGTCGAATGGACGCAAATCTTCTACCCCTTCACCTACGCCAATATAGCGGACCGGCACCTGCAATTCAGCGGCAATGGCGACTGCCATCCCACCACGCGCAGTGCCGTCAAGTTTGGTGAGGATAATACCATCTATGGCAACAGCTTCCTGGAACAAGCGCGCTTGAATCAAGGCATTCTGCCCCGTGGTGGCGTCCAGTACCAGGAGGGTTTCGTGGGGTGCGGCAGGAATTTCCCGTTCCAACACGCGCCGAATCTTTTTCATCTCTTCCATGAGGTTCACCTTGGTGTGCAAGCGCCCTGCGGTGTCTATAATCAGCACCTGGGCTGCGCGCGCGACTGCAGCCTTGGCCGCATCAAATGCAACCGCGGCTGGATCTGCCCCCTCTGCGTGGCGCACCACTGCAACATCCGCGCGCTCGCCCCACACCGCCAGCTGATCGGCGGCTGCGGCACGAAAGGTGTCCCCAGCGCCTAGAAGAACCCGCTTTCCCTGCTGCTTGTACTGATGCGCAAGCTTGCCGATAGTCGTTGTCTTCCCAACTCCGTTAACCCCAACAACCATCATAACGTATGGCTGATAAGCATCAAGGTCGCGGGTATAGTCCTGCTTGGAAAGGATGGCAAGAATCTCCTCACGCAATGCCTTGCGCACCTGGTCCGGCTGGCGCATCTCTCCACGGGACAACCGCGCCTGGAGTGCTGCGACAAGTTTTTGCGTGGTCTTTACCCCGAAATCTGCACTCACAAGAACTTCTTCAATCTCTTCGATTGTATCTGCATCTACATTGGTGCCAGCACCGAGGATAACATCCAGCTTGCCAAACAAAGATTTATGGGTTTTGGCAAGCCCATTGCGCATCCGTTCATACACAGAGAGAGGCTGCTCCTCCTCTGCCGCAGGGGCAGCCGCCCCAACAGCCTCAGCCAGACCTGCCTGAGTTGCGTGCGCTTCAGGCTGTGGCACTTCGCTTCTAGACACCGGTGCCGAAGGTTTAGCTGGTGTGCTTTTATCTTCCTGAGGCGGAGCTGTTACCGCCCCAGCTCGCTGTCTGCGGCGGATCGCCACCAAGCGCCAAACACATATGCTCAGCAGAAGTCCCAGAACCACATATGCAACGAGATATGCACTTGCAAGGCTTTTATGTGCGGGAACACCCCACCCCTCCAACACCTTGGCAAAAGAGGAAAACTGCTGCGCCACCCACAGGAGAAAACCCTGCCACCGTATAATTAGTTGCGCAATGAAATCCTGCGTAAAGTTTTTAAGCGTATCTACTGCCTGATTGATATCCATAATGTTTCATCCATAGATTAAAACAGCGCCAGACGCATGCAAACACATCTGCCGCAGTTAAGCGTTTATTTCCCTGTCCAGCTGCCGAATACACTGACGTATACTGGCGCGTGCTCGCCCTATACACGCGCCGCGAGATCCCGCAAGCGCCAGATAATACTCCGTTGTTACCGGAAACACAAACCACTCTTCGCTCTCACTGCAGATACGCAATTCCTGCACTTCACCACCAGTATCCAGTCCTACAGCAGCTAGCTGCTGCAAGATTGCGCCTTGATGCGCGCCAAACAGTGGCGCCGTGTCGACAGCGCCAAACTCAAACCCTGCTTTCGCAACCATCTCTCCGTCAGCATCGACAAGTACGACACCGCGCAACCCGTATTCCACCCTCAGCAAGGGGGCCAAGATATCCTCAAATACCATTCTAACCCCCAGAAAGAACAGCGGACAGGTTTCTACGTTGTGTATATAAAAAGCTATCCACGCTTGTCCTCGGCAGCGTAGGCGCGCATATCAACCGACACCAACCGCGACACCCCCAGCTCTTCCATAGTAACGCCATAGAGAGTGTCAGCAATCTCCATCGTTCTGGTGTTATGGGTAATGAGAACAAACTGCGATGTTGACGCCATCTCCTTTACCATAGCATTAAAGCGCCCGATGTTAGCATGATCCAGCGGAGCGTCAACCTCATCTAGAATACAAAAAGGGGATGGTTTTATCTGGAAAATTGCAAAGATAAGAGCCACCGCAGTCAGAGCTTTTTCTCCACCAGAGAGAAGATTGATGTTCTGTAACTTTTTTCCTGGAGGACGCGCTTCAATGTCTATTCCAGTAGTGAGCAAATCTTCCGGTTCGGTGAGGATCAGCCTAGCGTTACCCCCTGAAAACAGACGTGGAAAAACCTGCATAAACTGCTCATTGACCTGAGCAAAGGTTTCCTTAAAACGGTTGCGCGACTTACGGTTGATCTGCGCTATCGCCTTGCGCAGATCGGCGATGGAGAGGAGCAGATCTTCTTGTTGCTCCAGCAGGAAAGTGTGGCGTGCGCTCAGAGCATCATATTCCTCAACGGCAAGGAGATTCACTTCACCAAAACCTTCTATGCGCCGTTGCAAGCGTTTCAGGCGCGCATGCGCATCCTCAGGCAGGGGCTTCTGGTGGGCGGCGTGCTCTTCCGGTTTAATCGCGTAGGTCTGTTCAAGCCATTCCAGTTGCCGAGCGATCTCCTGCGTGCTGTGTTCCAGCTCTAAGGTGTTGCTGTCAAACTTCTGCCGCGCCTGGTACTGCGCTGCGCGGAGCTCTCTTTCACGCTGCTGTGCTTGATGCAACTTTTCGCTCCGCTGATCTAACTCCTGTTGCGCTTGGGATACCGATTTCTTGCTAACCCGCAGTTTTTGCAATAGTACATCTATCCGTGTAGCAAGCCCTTCCTCCTGCTGCACCAGTGCAACAATGTCAGTAGAAAGTTCTTGCTGCCGGCGGCGCAACAATCCAAGACGCTCGCGTTGGCGCGTGATATCCCGTTGCGCATGTTTAACCTCATTACATAGAGACTTGAACTGCTCCCCTGCCGCAGCATTGGCACTGAGCTGTTCCGCACTGTGCTGTTGCTGGTGTTGCACAGCTATGCGGGCCTGTTCCCACTTCTGTTCGGTTTCAGCAACCCGTTGCTGAGTTATGCCAATTTCCTCTGCAAGTGTGCGCTCCCGTTCTTCCAGGGGGGTAAGCTCCTGCTGCAGAGAATCAAGGCGTTGTGCACTTTGTTGTTGTTGCAGTTGCTGCTTCTGATACTCACCCTCGAGTGCGTCACTTTGCTGCTTACACCTCTCAAGGTTGCGCTGCGCCTCTTGTTCATGCAAGTGCAGACGCTCACACTCCAGGTGCTGCTGGGCAGATACCGCCTCTGCTTTTGTATGCTGATCACTGCACTCTTTAAGTTTTGCATCTTCTTCTGCTACCACCTTGTGGTGCACCCCGACCCGCTGCTCAAGTTCACTGATGCGGCGCCGGTTCTGCAGCAATGCGGTGCTGCTGTGGTCCTTGCGCCCCAACACCACTTTCCCCTGCCAGGTGAGCAGGTCGCCAGCGGCTGTCACTAAAACTACTCCGCGGGGAAGTGTCTGTGTCAGGCTTGGGGTAATATCATCCACCAGATACACCCCATCCAGAACTCCCTGTAACCTCGCTGGCACTTCGACAAATTGCGCCAGTGGAACACCCCCATCCCAGCTATGTATTTGTCCTGACGCCTCAAGCTGACACACATGGAGTCCAGGGCGGGTGCGCAAAGCCTTCAGGGCGGCGGCGACATCTGCACCGGCGGTAAAACGGAGAGCCTCAAGGTGCTCGCCTAGAATTGCTACGGCCGCCGCTTCGTGCTCCGGCTTTACCTTAAGGACATCTGCCATAATCCCTGCGAAACTGGGCCCCAGCTCGACATCCTGCAGCACCTTCTGCACGGGGGTATCAACGTCAGCACGGCTCTCAACCAGTTCACGCAACGACTCGAGACGCAATTTGTCCTGTTGGAACTCTTGCCATACCTCTTCCCGTTTGTGGCGCACACGCTTAAGTTCACGCTGTTTCTGGCGCAGATCTTCTTGACATTGCTGTACTTCATCCCGAGCGGTCTGCGTCTGAGCCGTACATGCTGACAGATGTTCCTGACTTTTTTTCTTCTCCTCCAGCGCTTGCTTTAGGGCTCCAGCGGCACGGGTACTCTCTTGAGAAAAGCGTGACTTGCGCTCTTCCAATACGGCCTGCTCACGCTGAATCTCCTGCAGTTTTTTTCGCACCCCTTCCCGCGTCAGATCCAGCGCGCGTAAACTGGCTCGCTCTCTGTCTGCCTCGTGGCGCAATTCCTGCTCAGTGGCGATTACTGTGTTTAACTTTTGCCGCGTGTGCGCAGCGGTGGATTCCATCTCCTTCACCGCGCGCGCGCGCGCATCCCGCTGTTGCTGTAGGACGGTTAAACGCTGCTGGTCTTCCAGAAGCTGGGCATTGATAAGCTCTATTTCGGCGTTAGCTTCTTGTTTCTGCCGGGTGTGGTTCTCTCGCTGCTGGCGCGCCAACGCGGAAGAATTCTCGCACTCCTGCAGATCATTACGCCATGCAAACATCTGTTTTTTCTGCTGCGCCATGGCGGTCTCGGCATCATCCCGGGCAATGTTGCAGCGCTCCAGCGCAAGGGCATTCTGGTGCACTTCAGTCTCACATTGCTGTAGACGCGTCTGACACTCTTCCTGCGTTTGTTGTAGAGAAATGTTGCGTTTCTGCAACTCCTGCAGGCGCTTAATTCCCAAACCGATGTCCAACTCGCGCAGCTGCTGTCTTATGTCGCGGAACTCCCGCGCTTCTTGTGCCTGGCGTTCTAGCCCCGTGAGGCGCTCCCCTACTTCAGAAACGATATCATCAACCCGCTGCAGGTTGTTCTGTGCCGCTTCAATCTTGCGCAGAGCCGCCGTTCTGCGCATCTTGTATTTGCTGATCCCAGCGGCTTCTTCAATCAGCATCCTGCGCTCTTCAGGGCGTGCTTGTAGCACACTCGCTACTTTGCCCTGTTCAATGATGGAGTAAGCGCGTGCCCCTACCCCAGTATCAAGGAAAAGCTCGGTAATATCTTTTAGGCGGCACTGGGTTTTATTGAGCAAATATTCGCTCTCTCCGCTGCGGTACAGACGCCGGGTTACCATTATTTCGGCATATTCCCTCACCAGTGGGTGGGTGACGGGTGGGTGTTCAAGAGTGCCGCTATTATCAAAGATCAGGGTTACTTCCGCCATCCCATGGGCACGTCGCGAATCGCTCCCAGCGAAGATCACATCTCCCATCGATTGTCCGCGCAAGTTGGACGCGCTCTGCTCCCCCATGACCCAGCGCACGGCGTCAACTACATTACTTTTGCCGCACCCATTAGGGCCTAGAATCGCAGTGATCCCGGCATCAAACGAAAATACTGTTCGCTCAACAAACGATTTAAATCCTACTATTTCGAGACGCCGTATTTTCATTCACATACCAATTCTGCTATATCTTAAAAGATACGCTACTCGTTAAGGTTATCCGGCGTATACTAGCAAGGGAGACTACCCTTGTAAATTAGCTAAAGAACTCTCTGTAATTATAGCTGGTGGAAACATGTGTCCCGTCACTATTGCCGTATCGCGGGGCTGGTGGCGAAGAGAACCTGCTCATATAGAAGGGCCCTAATGGTGCAACGTGTACTTAAAATATTTAGCGTTATTCTTCTTTTCGCTACTCTGGGCGGTGCGGCAGGGGTGTATCTGCTACACCACAATCGCAACTACATCGTAAGCTACCTTACCGAGCAGTTGCGCCAACACAGCAACGTTGAGATCAACATTACCAACACCAGTGTCGGATTTCGGCAGGGGATAACCTTTGACATGCTCGATGTCCACGCGCGCTCCGCCTCTGGCCATTTTGACTTGAAGGCGCCGCGTATTCACATTCGGCTTGAGCTCCTTCCTCTGCTGCAGGGGGAGATAGTCTCTACCCGAGCGGAGTTGCGCGAACCTGAAATAATATGGCACATAACTGCCGCTACCCACGCGACTCCACTAGAGCAGAGATGGGAGATCCGCACCGATACTCTCGCATTTATACTCTCAACCTGGCGCGACATCATATGCAGCGACGCGAGCATTACCATCCACCCCGGCGAACATGAACCCCTACAGTTCAGCCATGCAAACCTCAGTTTAAGCCAAGCGGGGATCGAAACTACACTGTTGGCAGAACTTACTGGGAACATGCACACTTCTGCGCAACAGAAACCCATGCGCATTAACATGAAAACAAGCCTCAGTACTCCATCCTCAGAACACACCCTCCTCTTTAGTCAGATTAGCACCGAGACCTCCATCCATCTGCGCTCAGTTGATGTGGCTGAAGCAAACAAATACTTACGCGCCACCGAAAGCCAGATTGAGTTGCAGGGAATGGTTGAGCTTAAGGCTTCTCTGGCTGGAAGTTTGGCGCAAGGGTTGAACATCGGAGGCAGTATTCGGAGCAATCCACTCAACGGACAGAAAGAGCACCTCAGGATAAATTACTTAGACACAGCTATCGAACTTAGCGATACCGAATTTACCGGAATCCTTACATATGTACCAGAGGGAGGGGTGGAGTTTTCCGCCCTCAACATTGAAAGTGCGCTCGCTAAACTACAGGGTAAAGTGCGCCTGACACCTGAAGAACAACATGCAGATATCACCTTCAGCACTGCCCCTGTTACCTATGCTCAACTGAGCCCTTTACTTACTGATCTGCCCCCTATGTGGGGGGAACGCCTACACAGGGGGCAGATTATCTGCAAAGCGTTGCATTATTCGGGGCCGCTTACTCCGCCCGTGGCATCCGGAATACAATCCAGCCGCTGGGTCATTGAGTTGCCCGCCCTAATTCCAGCTGAATACACTTCAAGTGCAAGCAAGCTCCCGCGGATCATCCTTAAACATACCGGAGCTATAGTTGAAGTACGAAGCTCACCTATAGAGTGGAATGGTAAAACCTTCCGCGCCAAGGCTGCGCTGGATATGCGCGGAGAATGGGATGCGGAGGATAAGAGCTTTTCCGCCAGGGTTAATCTGGCTCAAACAGAAGCAGCAGTGGGAGCTGTCGGCATAAAAACGTATGCCAGCCCCGCGCAGTTACGCTTTAAACTTCATCCCCGCCCAGAGGGCTGGAAAATCGCAAACGCTAGCCTGCAGTCAGCAGAAATAGATCTCCATTGCAGTGCTCAGAGCGATGCTGCATCTGGATTCAAGGCTAACTTCAAACTCACTAAATTTGACTTGGACGCACTGCGCACCCGTATTTCAATACTCGACGCTATGCAATTGGGTGGCAAGGTAGACCTTGACTATTCTCTGCAACGGCAGAAAACGTACTGGACAGGCAACGGAACCCTGACCCTGCACCATGGCTCCATCGCCCCTGCAGATATTTTAGGACACATTCACCATATTAATGGCACAGCCTCTCTTGATGGGTACAGGCTTGAGGCACCGCGGCTGCACCTTAAACTTGGTGAAGATTCGTCCCCCATGCGCGCATCCGCCTATATTGCTGATTTGCGCCAACCTGTGGCAGATATCCACGCCAGCGGAGATGATGTGGTTGCCAACGATCTGATTTTCGATTCCAGAACCGCGCTGCTGAACAACCTAGAGGGACACCTTCGCATCCACGCCAAGGGGATCGACTTTGTTTCTGCACGTGTCGACCTGGAGCAAGGGACCCATGCAGAAGTTCAAGGGATTTTAGGATTTTCCACCCCAGATATGGATCTCGACATCCATGCCACCTATGCAGATATCGATGAGGTAATTGCCCTGTGGCACACAGCGGACGAGACTGACCCGGAAGATCCCGCAGAACAAACCTTCAAGCACGAGATCCCTCCCACCTTACCTGCCAATGAAACCCTTTTTATTGATGCAAGGGTAGATAACGGGGTGTTTTCAGGCTTTGCATTTCAAGATGCTAGAGGGAGGATAAATATTCAGCAGGAACAGCTGAGAATTGGACCGCTGGAATTTAATGCTGATGCAGGGAAAGGGAGCGGGGAAATCATAATAACCACCAAGGCCCCCGCGTACCTTAAAATCAGTGGCACTCTTGAAAATATTGATGCCGACAAGGTCTACACGCAGATATTTAAAGACTTAGGTCTGATTACGGGCCCACTGAATGGAAGCTTCTCCCTCCATGGTCCCATTGGCTCGCAATTCAGTGCAAACACAGCCGGCACATTCAGGGTAGATGTGCGCGATGGGGTGATACGTCAGTTTAAGTTTCTCTCCAAGGCCTTTTCTCTGCTCAACGTAGCGCAACTATTCAAGATGAAGCTACCGGACATGGCCAGCGAAGGGATGCCGTTTAAACGTATCAGCGCCGATCTGAACATGGAAAAGGGGGTTCTACACTCAAACAACATGCTAATTCGCAGCGAGGCGATGAATCTCGCCCTTGCGGGGAATTTTTCCCTCCCGCGCATGCAGATTGATGCCGCGATGGCGCTCAACCCTCTCGGCACGGTGGATAGTATTTTCTCGAAGATCCCTGTAGCGGGCTGGCTTTTAACTGGAGAGAAAAAGGCGTTTATCACGGTGGAGTTTGATATCAGCGGACCCGCGCAGGAGCCGGTGGTAAGCATGAAACCGTTGTCGAGTGTTTCCAACCAGATGTTCGGAATCCTAAAACGTGCCCTCGCTCTTCCCAGTACCACCTTCACCGATCCGGGCAAGGTGTTTTTTCACCAAAGCAAGGATCAGGATAAACAGGAAGGGGGAGAACTGGACTAAAGGGAGCGGGGGGACAACTTCTGCTCTGCCCTAACCTACCTCAGGACGTGTACCCACATATACCGTCGCGATTCCGAAGGTGAGGTCACGATAGCGCACTGCACTAAATCCAGCTTCTTCCAGCATCGCTTTAAACTCTGCGCGTGGTGGGAATTCCGCCACTGAGTCGGGAAGATACCGATATGCCGCGCGCGTGGATAGAAGCCCTGCCACAAAGGGGAGAACACGGTTGAAGTAAATATCGTACACCGCTCCAAATACCCGACTGTTTGGCTGGGAAAACTCAAGGACTACCGCGCGCCCACCGGGTTTCAGTACGCGACACATCTCACGCAGACCCACCGCGCGCTCCACCACATTACGAATCCCGAAGGCAATGGTGATCCCATCAAAGGTGTTGTCCGGATGGGGGATCGCTTCACACGGAGCATTTACCAGGTGGATTCGATGTGCATAGGGAGAAGCAGCAATCTTTTTACGTCCATGCATCAACATCCCCGGGGTTAGATCTTCCCCTACAATCTGTACTGAGTCTGGGGTGCGCGCCGCGATCTCCAGCGCCACATCGCCGGTACCTGTCGCAATATCTAACACTTTTCCCTGTGGAGGAATATCCAGTTGACCTACGGCATAGCGGCGCCAGCGCCGATCTATCCCAAAGGACAGAAGCCGATTAAGCAAATCGTAGCGCGGGGCAATATCATCAAACATGGCACGAATTCCATGCCCTTTTTCCGACAGATTAAACATGAACCATCTCCACTCCAACCTTCCAGACAAGTACTGCCTACGCCTCACTTTCCAGCGCTTAATGTTGTCGATGCAACCATAACACTAACTGCTCCAACGTTCTGCAAATGGCCATTAACTACCATACAAACTTTGTAGAATGCCAGCAATATCTTGCCCTTGTCTCCATATGCCGCGCAGCGACCTCACCTCTGATCCATAAAAAAAGCTTCATAATATTTTCCTTTTATCTGGTGGAACTGCTCAGCGTTTCGTGCTAAGCGTTGTTAGCCCGCAGATCGGGCGGACAACGAGCATGTACCACGTCTTTTAGTATCAATATGCGGACCCGCTCCCTTTGTCACCCTTGGCAAGGGTTGAGCTTTGCGGTAACGCCAAGATACCTGCCTCAACTTCACCCTGTATGTTGCCACAAAGGAGGATTCATGACTAAAAAAGAGACATGGCACACTTCCATTACGCTACCAGTATTTATTCCAGCAGTTGTGATAATTTTCCTGTTAGTTGTCGGAACTATCAGTGATCCAGAACTTGCTGGAGATGCGTTCGCGTCTGCACTGAGCTTTATTACCCACCACTTTGGGTGGTTCTATATGCTGTGCGTAGCTGTTTTTCTGGTATTTATCGTGCTTATTGCACTATCAAGCTGGGGGAAAATAAAGCTCGGCCCGGACCACTCCGAACCGCAGTACAGTTTCCCAGCTTGGTTTGCCATGTTGTTTTCTGCCGGATACGGAATTGCCCTATTATTTTTTGGCGTGGCGGAGCCGGTGCTCCATTATGCCGAGCCTCCTGCTGGAGCGGCAGAAACTATCGGGTCTGCTAAGCAAGCGATGCAGATCACGTTTTTCCACTGGGGTCTACATATTTGGGGCATCTACGGTCTGGTGGGGCTGGTACTTGCCTATTTTGCTTTTCGCCACGGGCTTCCCCTTTCCATGCGCTCCACCCTGTATCCGCTTGTAGGGGATAAAATATATGGCCCTATCGGGCACGCGGTAGATGTTTTCGCCATTCTAGGGACGCTGTTTGGGGTAGCCACCTCGCTAGGGCTGTCGGTAGCACAAATAAACGCGGGGATAAACTACCTGTGGCCCCAGATCCCAATATCCACCACGGTTCAGGTAATTGCCATAGTCCTGATTACCGCGGCGGCACTCGGCTCAGTACTTGCGGGGATGGATAAAGGGATCAAGCGGCTTTCGATTCTCAACATGACCTTTGCGATTACGGTGATGCTCTTTGTGTTTATCGTAGGTCCGTCCATATTTATTCTTGAGGCTTTCCTGCAGAACACCGGCAGTTATCTCAACAACATCATTGAACGCACCTTTAACCTGCAGGCGTATGTACGCAATGACTGGATCGGCAACTGGACTCTGTTCATCTTCGGCTGGACCATCGCGTGGTCTCCGTTTGTAGGGCTGTTTATTGCCAAAATCAGCCGCGGGCGTACCATTCGCCAATTTGTGTTTGGCGTTATGTTGGTACCTACCATCTTCACCTTCATGTGGTTTTCTGTGTTTGGGGGGACAGCGCTGCATCTGATTATGGAGCAGGGCTATAAAGTACTTATCACCCAAGTACAGAGCAACCATGCCATCGCACTCTTTAAACTCTATGAACTTCTGCCCTGGTCGGCCCTTACCTCTTTTGTATCGGTATTTCTGATCATAACCTTCTTTGTAACCTCGTCAGACTCAGGTTCTCTGGTAATCGACTCCCTCTCTGCTGGGGGGAAGGGAGAGGAATCTCCGATCTGGCATCGTTCTTTCTGGGCTATCACTGAAGGGGTTGTCGCCGCAGTGCTTCTGGTCGCTGGTGGACTAAAAGCATTGCAGGCTATGGCGATAACCACAGCTCTTCCATTTGCAATAATAATTTTACTCGCGATGGTTGGGATGTGGCGCGCGCTTGTGATTGAAGGGCATACAGAGGAGAGCCTGCAGAGCCACATGCGCCGTGAACATCACGGCGCCGAACATCACAAGGGGGGATGGAAAGCGCGTCTGGCAGAGATAGTGCGATTCCAAAGTTACGCCGATGTAATGGATTTTATCCGCGGCGATGTTATGCAGAGCATGACGCACGTGCGGGATGAGCTACAAAAGCAGGGCTGGGACGCAGAAGTTACGTTTGATGCTGAAAATGGGCGTGCCTATCTGGAAGTGGTGCGCAGGGATCTGGTGGACTTTATCTATGATATCCGTATCTGTGAATATCTGATGCCGGACTTCGCATATCCTGAGCTTCCCACGGATGAAAATAAAACTCTCCACTACTATCGAGCCGAAGTGTTCCTCCGGCGTGGGGGGCAATCCTATGATATCTTTGGCTTTGAACGCAACCAGATCATTGATGACATTCTGGGCCAGTTTGAAAAATACCTTCACTTCCTCCATCTAAGTCCAGGGATACTGCCGTGGAATATGGATGAACACGATGAGATGCTCCAAAACCCAGAGGAAGGTTCCACCTGATATCCAGGTGCCAGAGCAATGAAACCCGCCCCCACGTTTCCCCCCGAGAAAGGGTTGCGTGGGGGCTTTTTATGCGCCTTAGCCCTCATATGTAAGTGTATGGTGTAAGGCTGGTGTAGATGTGGAGCGCGTAAAGATCATGGCGTCATGGGCGACAAATTCAAGCTCGGCGCTCCATTGGTGCGCAAGCCAGCTCATGGTTTGGATAGAGTAGAAGCACACATGGGTTGGATCATTCTTGTACCTCCACGCAGAAAAATCTGCTTTGGCGGGGCGCATGGAGGTCATCAGCGCAAGAAATCCCCCGGGAGCAACCAACCCCCACAACTGCGCCAGCGTCTGATGCGGAGCATGAAGATGCTCGAGCACTTCGGTACTGGTAATAAACGGATAGCTACGCTGGAGCACTTTAGTGTCGGGCGCGTAGTAGGGGTCGTACACTTCCATGGCAAAACCGCGCTCGGCAAACATTACCGATAGCGTTGGCCCGGGGCCGCATCCAAAATCTAACCCCGCAGCCCCCGGAGCAAGACGTTCGAGCACAGGTTCAAAAATCCGTCCCAGAAATCTGCGATACCCCTGATCCGTGGGAGAGTTTTCATGTGCGTCGTAGATCCGTTTTTCGGTGGCGGGATCAAGCAGATACCTAGAGGTTACAAACACCAGATCGCAATTAGGGCAACAGCGGTATTCGCGTGGGTTTTTCTGCCGCAGCGAACGGCGGCGCCCCTTTGTGGGGATGGGGTCGTGGTAGAAGAATTCTGTTTCTGGCGCACAGCACAGAGGGCAGATAACCACCTGCGCGGTGGTAAATTCTGTCCCATCTGTAGCGCCAAGTTTTTCAGTTCCCATTCTTATGCTCATATTTTGCAAACACAAAGCCCACCCAGGGCAAACACCAGCTCTGGGTGGGCTTTGATTCAGAACAAATTAACGGTGCAAAATCAACTAATTTTCAAGCTCTTCCAACAACACCGCGTGGGCAGCAGCAAGGCGCGCAATGGGGACGCGGAACGGTGAGCATGACACATAGTCAAGCCCAATCTTGTGGCAGAAAATCACACTAGAGGGTTCGCCCCCGTGCTCACCACAAATCCCCAATTTGATATCCGGGCGGGTCTGACGTCCTTTGGCACAGCCAATCTCCACCAGCTGCCCTACCCCAATCTGATCCAGAGCTACAAATGGGTCTTCGGGGAAGATTTCGCGCTCTACGTAGTAGGGTAAAAACATGCCTGCGTCATCGCGCGACAAACCGTAGGTGGTTTGTGTCAGGTCATTGGTACCGAAGGAGAAGAACTGCGCTTGACGCGCAATTTGATCAGCGGTAAGGGCAGCGCGCGGAAGTTCAATCATGGTGCCGATGAGGTATTCCACCTTGGCTCCGTACTCCTCAATCACTGCATCTGCAACGCGCTCAGCATCGAGGCGCAGGATTTCGAGCTCTTTCTCCTCTACAATCAGAGGGATCATGATCTCTGGCACGATGGAGTAGCCCTCATTTACTACCAACTCACACGCAGCTTCCATAATCGCACGTACCTGCATCTCATACACTTCAGGGAAGGTGATCCCCAGACGACACCCGCGATGTCCAAGCATGGGGTTGAACTCGTGCAGAGAGTCCGCCTTTGCCTTCAGCTGTTCCACACTTACGTCGGTAGCTTTCGCAATAGCTTCGAGCTCTCTGTCTTCATGCGGGATAAACTCATGCAAAGGTGGATCCAGAAGGCGGATGGTAACCGGTAACCCCTTCATCTCACGGAACAGACCGAGGAAATCATCCTTTTGCATGGGCATGATCTTCGCTAGAGCTTTTTTACGCCCTTCTACATCTTCTGCGAGGATCATCTCACGCACGGCCATGATGCGATCTGCCTCGAAGAACATGTGCTCGGTGCGACACAGTCCAATCCCCTCAGCCCCGAACTCCCGCGCAATTGCGGCATCGGCGGGAGCATCGGCATTTGCACGCACCTTCATGCGGCGGAATTTATCCACCCACCCCATGATGGAGGCAAAATCGCCGGTCATCTCCGGCTGCACCATGGGAACGTTCCCCTCCATCACTTCACCGCTACTGCCATTGAGCGTGATAATGTCTCCCTTTTTAAACACCTTGCCACTGGGGGTGGTGAACTGCTGCGCGGCATAGTTCACTTTGATGTCCCCGCAGCCAGACACACAGCACTTGCCCATTCCACGTGCCACTACAGCTGCGTGGGAGGTCATTCCGCCACGTGCAGTGAGAATTCCCTGCGCCGCATGCATGCCATGAATATCCTCAGGGCTGGTTTCGATACGCACTAAAATTACGTTGCGGCCCAGCTTTTTCTCTGCTTCTGCTTCATCTGCAGAGAAGATGATCTCACCGCTGGCGGCTCCAGGGGAGGCAGGCAACCCTTTGGCAATTACAGTTTTCTCTGCCTTCGGATCGAGTGAGGGGTGCAGGAGTTGGTCAAGTTGTTCAGGCGCGATACGCAATACTGCTTCTTTCTCGCTGATCAAGCCCTCTTTCACCATATCCGCCGCAATTTTCACCGCAGCAGCAGCTGTGCGCTTGCCGTTACGGGTCTGGAGCATGAACAGACGCCCTTTTTCGATAGTAAACTCGATATCTTGCATATCGCGGTAGTGTTTTTCTAATTTATGTTGAATCTCTACCAGTTGCGCATAGCTTTCCGGCATCACCTCTTCCATCGAGGGGAGCTCACCGTCACTGCCCGCCTTGTTGATAGACTGGGGGGTGCGAATCCCCGCAACCACATCCTCTCCTTGGGCGTTAATCAAGAACTCGCCGAAGAAAAGCTTCTCCCCGGTAGCCGGGTTGCGGGTAAAAGCCACGCCGGTGGCACAGTCATCGCCCATATTGCCATATACCATAGACTGTACGTTGACAGCAGTTCCCCACTCGGCTGGGATATTGTTTAGGCGACGATAGGTTCTGGCGCGTGGATTCATCCACGAACCAAACACTGCTCCGATGGCGCCCCACAACTGCTCCATAGGATCATCGGGAAATGTTTCGCCCAGCTCTTCGGTATATTTGTTTTTGAATTTATCCACTAGCTCGCGAAGATCTTCAGCACTCAAATCGGTATCGAGTTCTACCCCCCGCTCCTCTTTCTGCTGTTCGAGCAGATCTTCCAGAAACTCTCCATCAAGCCCCTTAACCACGTTGGAGTACATCTGTACAAAACGGCGGTAGGAGTCATACGCAAAGCGTTCATCGCCACTCTGGCGAATAATTCCTTGCACTGTTTCATCGTTGAGGCCCAGATTGAGGACAGTATCCATCATGCCCGGCATAGAGGCGCGTGCTCCAGAACGCACAGAAACAAGGAGAGGATTGGCAGCGTCGCCAAACTTCTTATCCATAAGTTTCTCTACCCGCTGCAGATTTTGCTCCACCTCTGCGCGCAGACCGGCGGGGTATTCGCGCTCATTTTTATAGAACTCGGTGCATACCTCCGTGGTAAGGGTAAAACCGGCGGGTACAGGCAGGCCGATCGAAGTCATTTCAGCCAGGTTCGCCCCTTTTCCGCCCAGCAAATTCTTCATCTCTGTTGTGCCTTCAGCTTCACCATCACCAAAGAAATACACATATTTGACAGCCATCGTACATCCTCCTCACTCGTGTGAATAAATCAATTCAGGTTGTTCCCTTAATGTCTGCCCTACGCCGCCAGACGGGAAAAGTCTGCTAAACCACTGAACAGACTGGAAACGTCAGTCAGTAAAGCGAGGCGATTGGTTTTCACCTGCTCATCCTTGGCCATAACCATAACATCATCAAAAAAAGAATCCACCGCTGGACGCAGGGTAGCAATGGCATGTAGTGCATCGAGATATTTACCCTTCTGCATCGCCTCATCTACCTGAGTCCGCACTGCGCCTAGAGCTGCAAACAGATTGTTCTCACTTGGCGCTTCAAACAATTCAGGGTTAACCTGTGCCGCTACTCCGCCGCTGATAATATTGCCTACCCGCTTGAATGTAGCTGCGAGGGGCTCAAAATCATCCTGTTTTTTCAGGGTCTTCAGCGCATCAATGCGCTGACGCACATCCATGATCTGGTCAAAACCAGCACTGAGTACCGCATCTACAACATCGGCAGCAGCACCTTGGGCAGTAAGCAAATTCACAAAACGCAGACGGACAAATTCTATCACATCCGCCTCAACTTCAGCAGCGGAACGGGTTAGTTTTTTTTCAAGCTGGGTTACCGCCATACGCACCAGTTGTGGAATTGATATTTTAAAACCGCGCTCTTGGATGATATTCAATATCCCTATGGCGCTGCGCCGCAGGGCATAAGGGTCAGCCGTCCCAGTGGGGATTAGGCCCACGCCGAAGCAGCCACAGATGGTATCTATTTTATCCGCGATGGAAACAAATGCACCGATATTATCGCTTGGAAGCGCTCCGCCAGCATGGAGGGGAAGATGGTGCTCGTAAATGGCGCGCGCCACACGCTCATCCTCTCCTTCCAACAACGCATATTCACGCCCCATCACCCCTTGAAGTTCAGGAAACTCGGATACCATTCCGGTCTCCAGATCGCACTTGGCCAGGGTTGCGGCACGGCGGGTGAGCGCTTCATTTTCGGGGTCGAGGCTCTGAGCCAGATGGGAGGCCAACGCCGTAAAACGCTGTACTTTCTCGTAACTGCTACCAAGTTGTTGCTGATAAACTACATTCTTTAGTGTCTCAAGCCGGGACTCAAGCTTCTGCTTCTGGTCTTCATGCCAGAAGAACATTCCATCCGCTAGGCGGGCGCGCAATACACGCTCGTTGCCATTTATTACCACTTGCGGATCGGTCGCTTCGATGTTGGAGATGGTGATAAACCGCGGCAGGAGTTTCCCTTGTTTGTTGGTGAGGGTAAAATAGCGCTGGTGCTCCTTCATGCTGGTAATGAGGAGCTCGCCAGGCAACTGGAGGAATTCCTCGTCGAAATGGCCGCACAACGGAACCGGATATTCAACAAGGTTAACCACCTCATCCAGCAGCTCTGCATCCAAGTTGAGGGTACCCCCAACTTCGGCAGCTATAGCCTTAATCCCGGAGGAGATAATCTCTTTTCGCTCCTGCGGGTCGACAATGACATAGTGTGCGCGACACTGGGTAAGATACTCCGCACAGGAGCTAACGACGAAACGTCCAGGAGCCATGAAGCGATGTCCGCGTGACTCATTACTGCTCTCGAGGTTGCCAAAGTTAAACGGCACTACTTTACCGCCATAGAGGGCAACTATCCAGTGCACCGGGCGCGCAAAACGGATATCTAAATCTTTCCAGCGCATCGATTTTTTGAAGTTCAGACTGCTTACAACACGTTGCATAAGCTCAGGCAGAAGCCCCGCGACATCCTGTCCTTCCACCATTTTAGAGATAAACAGGTAGGTGCCTTTTTCGGTCTGTTTCTCACTTAGTTCCGCAACATCAACCCCTTGGGAGCGTGCAAAACCGAGGGCAGCTTTGGTGGGGTTCCCCTCTGCATCAAAGGCCACTTTCAGCGCTGGCCCAGTAGCTTCAATGAGCTGCTGTTCCTGTTGCTCTGCCACCTTAGTCACACATACCGCAAGGCGTCGCGGAGTCGCAAATGTCGTTATCTCCCCAAAGGGGATCCGCGCCTGGTCAAACTCAGTGCGAAACTTGCGCTCCAGATCACGCAATGCCACGGGGATAAATCCAGCGGGAATCTCTTCTGTACCTATTTCTAGAAAAAGTTCTTTAGCCATATCAGTGCTCCATATACTTCACCACATCGCTGCGCCTGTGGCATCAAGGCGGTGCGGATATTTTTGTGTCTGCGTCCTACTTTTGTTTAAGCAGAGGGAAACCGAGTTTTTCGCGCTGTGCCACGTAGCCTTGAGCACAGCGCCGCGACAGGTTACGAACTCGCCCGATGTAGTGAGCCCGCTCTGTTACTGAGATCGCCCCGCGCGCATCCAGCAAGTTAAAGGCATGGGAGGCTTTCATAACGAAGTCGTACGCGGGAAACACCAACTCCTTCTTTGCTAACTGGATGCTTTCCTGCTCATACATATCAAAGAGCTTAAAGAGCATGTCGATGTCCGCTGCCTCAAAGTTGTACTTGGAGAATTCCACCTCGGTCTGGTGGTGGATATCACCGTACTTGATCCCATCAACCCATTCCAGATCGTAGACATTGTCCACCCCTTGCAGATACATGGCGATACGCTCACACCCGTAGGTTATTTCACCCGGAATTGGCTTCAGGTCAATCCCCCCCACCTGCTGAAAGTAGGTGAACTGGGTGATCTCCATCCCATCAAGCCAAACCTCCCAACCCAACCCCCAGGCACCCAAAGTGGGAGATTCCCAGTCATCTTCGACAAAGCGGATATCGTGTGCTGCGGGGTCTACGCCAAAGCTCTTGAGGGAATCGAGATATAGGTCCTGAATATCGAGGGGGGCAGGCTTAAGAATAACCTGGAACTGATAGTAGTGTTGCAGGCGGTTCGGATTTTCACCGTAGCGCCCATCAGTTGGGCGGCGGGAGGGTTCAACGTAAGCGACATTCCAGGGCTCAGGTCCCAGAGAGCGGAGAAAAGTTGCGGGGTTGAAGGTTCCAGCACCCTTTTCCATGTCATAGGGCTGTTGAATCACACACCCTTTTTGTGCCCAGTAGTTCTGTAAGGACAGAATCAAATCCTGAAACGTCACTGCTAAACCTCCGTATCGGTGGGGGGATGAATTATCCTGTTAATCCGGTGCAGAGAACTCCGCAACCGCAAGCAAATCCAGTTTTGGCTTAAAAGCTTAAATTACTAGACCTTTTACCTGTCAGTGTCAAGACAAAAGCCAGATTATGCGGCATCTTAGACCTATAGTTGTGCGGCATAAAAGATAAAGAAAATACGCCCACAAAACATCCTTTATTTCACAGACATGATGCGGCTAATCAGTTCAGGATAGAGGATGGAACAGATCGATGAAAGGGGCGCTACGGGGAGGACGTTGAAGGGTGTTATTAAATACCGCCTCAAGGATGGAACGACCCTGCTCTAACGTAAGCGGACTCAGACGTACGCCGTGGATCTTGTCCATCTCTAAACGGGCAAGGCGCGCCAAGCTGCCCAGCGTCAGGGGAGAAACCGCCAAAGATCCTGAGTTTCCGTTGCACGAGAAGCACAAAGCTCCCCCCTGCTCAGGGTCGAAAAACATCTGCATCTCGTTCAGGTGGCACCAGCACCGAGCACAGTGACTCAAGTGGGGAAGAAGGCCAGCGACGCTAAGGAGGTGCAACTCATACAAAATGCGGATCTGTCCCAACCCCTCCCCTTGTGCGAGGGCATCAAAGCAGGAACGGAGCAGAAAATAAACCTCAGGGATTGCCTGCTCTTCAGGGAACAGCGCTACCACCAACTCACTAGCGTAAGCAGCTAAGGCCCAGGCTTCAAGATTCGGCATCACCCGCTCTGCAGGCTCTAAAAGCTCTGCCTCTTTGAACAGGCGTAAAGAACCGTAGCGCCCCTCCTGCCACATGATGTTTATGCGACTAAAGAGCTGCAGAGCAGGACCGAAGCGACGCTTGCTGTTGCGCGCACCATGGGCAAAACCGCTACACAGACCATGCTTGGGGGTGAGTATAGTTACAATCCGATCCGATTCGCCGTAGTTGACATAGCGTACCACCAAGGCTTCAGATATGGTTAAACCCTGCAGTGCCATTTACTCAAACCAGGTGTCTATCCGCCTAGCCACTGATGGGGCTCAGGTGCTGGATAAATAATGTTGCGGTGCTGAAATAGATGAGAATGCCGGTGATATCGTTAGCTGTCTGTACAAAGGGGGTAGAAGCAATAGCTGGGTCAATACCGATCCGCTTGAAGAACGCCGGTGCCATCACCCCCATGGTAGCAGCGACAGTCATGGATATCATCATCGCCAGGCACACTACCAGCCCCAGATAGATATTGCCATGCCAGATCCAACCTATGCAACCAACCACAACACCACACACCACTCCCATGATGATCCCCACGCGCAACTCTTTAAAAAACACCTGCGCCAGGGTGGAGAAATCGATACGTCCGGTGGCAAAGCCGCGCACCACAATAGTAGCTGACTGCCCGCCGATATTCCCTCCCATCCCGGTGATAACCGGGACAAAGGAGATCAGGGCAATCACCTCCTGCAACGTAACCTGAAACCACCACAGCAGGTAGCCAGTAACTACCCCCCCCAGAAGGTTGACCAGCAACCACGGCAGGCGTAAGCCAGCAATCCGGAACGCCTTAAAGCCATACAGCAGCTCATCTTCACTGGCACCCACCATTTTATAGATATCTTCGGTAGCCTCTTCGCGCAACACGTCGATCACATCGTCTACTGTAACAATACCTAGGAGCTTATTCTGCTCGTCAACGACCGGGATTGCGAGGATATCGTACTTTGCAACCCAGCGCGCCACGTCTTCCTGATCCGCGTCCGCATGCACGCTGATCACATCACCGCCGATAATCTCACGCAGCAGCTTGTTGGGAGATACGGTCAAAAGCTGGCGCAGCGACAGCACCCCTACCAGATGACGATATTCATCTACCACATACACATAAAACACCATCTCCGCATCTTTGGCTTCCTGAACCGCCTCGATAGCTTGCTTTACGGTGAGTTCTTCATTGAGGCTGAAGTAGTTGGTGGACATGATCCCACCGGCACTATCTTCATGGTATTGCATGAGATTCTCGATCTCTTCCGAGCGTTCAACATGCATAAGGCCGAGAACTTCATCCGCCATTTCATCGGGCATATTACGGATAATATCCACCGAATCGTCGTGCGACATAGCCTGAAGCAATTCAACCGCCCACTGGGAATCAAGAGCATCGATAATCTGCGCACTGATACTATGCTCAATCTCAGCTAGAACTTCCGCAGCATCGTTTACATCCTTAATCAAATTAAAGAGTTTTTGCTGTTCCGCAATACCCAGATAGCGGAACAGGTGCGCAATATCCGCTGGATGAGTTTTTTGGAGTAAGTTAGATAAATTGGGCACAGCATTGCGGCGTAGAAGTTTTTTAACTGTATCAAGCAATACCTGTATTTTACGATCCATGCACCCGTCCTCCAGAAAAAGTATCCGCCATAGGTTTCTTCAATTAGTCTGCCAGTGCATATGCCCTGTCCAAGCTAAAATATATGGGTTGTGCCCGCTTTTCTGCCCATATTCAGCCCAGTCGGCATGGTTACACGCAGAATAACGAACCGCACATGATAGCAGAATTTGCTTTTATGGCGCAAACCTATTACAGAAAAATCTGGTGCAAAAGCAGATTGAGCGGAATGCAACGCAAGAAAACCCCTGAAAAACCGCCACGTTTCCTTTTAAGCTTGATTAGATCAGCACTACCAAGGCATAGTCGCAAACGTATACAATTGGACTTGACCTCAATTTTGTTTTCGTTTAGGTTACGCGAGTATTGTCGGTAAATTTATTACTCTAGGAGGAAAACATGAAAAAAGTAGTTGTAGCTCTCGTACTGGTAGCTTTTGTAGCTGGCCCTGCGCTTGCAGCTAAAGTTTACACTTACTCAGAAGACAGCAAGATCGGCCCAGTAAGCTTTGATCACTCTGCACACGCCAAGTACACTGGTGGCTGTGACAACGCTGCGTGCCACGGCGATGCTGGCCCTGGTCCCCTCGAAGTGACTAAAGAGCTTGCTCACGGTGCCATGTGCAAAAGCTGTCACCAGAGCGACGGTGGCCCCACTGGCTGTAAAGACTGCCACGTAAAGTAAGCAGTATCTGAACAGTTCAGCACAAAACAAAAAACAGGCAGCCTCACACCGCGTGGGACTGCCTGTTTTGCGTTACGCCCAGGCTCCAACCCCACAGAACGCTCCGTATCAACCCCCACCCAAACCTTTCCCGGGGATCACCTCTTACGCCAACCAATCCCAACAAAGAGTAAAATAATCGTACAATTCTTGACTTTACAAGTACACTTCTCTAACCTGTACCCACATGTAAGATTAACGGACGCGTAGAGATAGACGAATAGAAGTATTAATAAAAAAACACAGGGGTGCATTATGATCAGTGCAGTCAACAGTGCCGTATCAGCCCTGCAGGTACAAGGTACCCGGCAGGAGGTAACTGCTAACAATGTCGCCAATAGCAGCACGGGCGGATTTGAACCCAGCCGCGTAATTTCCCAAGAGGGGATTCAGGGGGGTGTATATGCAAGAGTCGACACTCCTGCGGCGCAAGTGGTGGCAGATGAGTCTAAAAGTGTTACCCAACCGTCACGCACAGATATCGCCACCCAGATGCTTGAAAGCCAGCAGACCACGCACATGTACAAAGCTAATCTCGAAACAGTTGGCACAGTCAACACCATGCAGGGAAACCTGCTCGACACCATTGCGTAATCTGCACTTAACTTCTTAGCTGTCATTTCCGGCATATAGCATATAAATTTAATACAAAAGCGCCCCGACTGGAATGATCTTCTGCCGGGGCGCTTTTGCATCAAGCGTCTGTCAACGATCTTCTCGTATATCCTTAATCAAACGCTCATCTTTGAGCTTTAATCCTCTGCATTTTCAGGCACAGGGGTAACTTCGAGCAGCTCTACATCAAAAATTAACGCAGATTCAGGGGGGATGACGCCACCGCGTCCCTGAGGACCGTAGGCCAGATCCGCCGGGATTGCCAGTTGCCACTTATCCCCTTCCTGCATCAGCTGCAGTGCCTCAGTCCAACCGGGGATCACGCGATCAACCTGGAACTCGACTGGCTCACCGCGCTGATAGGAGCTGTCAAACTCATTGCCATCCACCGTCGTACCGCGGTAGTGCACCTTTACAATATCCCCACTTGCGGGGGTCGCCCCAGCACCTTCCTGCTCCACCACATACATCAGGCCACTGTCAAGTGCAACAACACCTGTCTTCTGGGCGAAATCGGCCAGAAACGCTTCTGAAGCGGCCTTATGCTTCATGCGTTGCGCCTCCATCTCCTCCTGTTGTTTTTGCTGCACCTGCTGCTGGAAAGCCATGATTGTTGCACTAATATCCTCACCACTCAGACGTGGCTCAATACCTTTTTGCCCGTCCTGAACCCCGAGCACCAGGGCATCGAGATCCAATGTCACACCATTGCCTGCAAAGCTGGTACCTATATCAAGCCCTACCGCATAGCTAACTTTTTGCTCCTGGGTGCCCAGACTCACATCCTGCGCCGCAACCGAGCCACTTCCACGCGGTGATTCCTTGCATCCGGCAAGCAAGAGGAATAGTATTGCACCTATTACACTGAATTGTTTCAACATGATCGATTAATCCTTTCCTTAAAGTGAAATAAATTTGAATATTCTGCCCATGAACCTACATTCAATTCTACAGCTTGCCAACCAAAAATCTGTCGTACTCCAGAGTGCCTCCAAAACAGAAAACCTGTCCAAGTTCCGGGTGGCTGCTTGGAGAAGGAGGTTTTTTCTCCTGAGTGTGATAGTTTTCACCCTCCACATCCTGGCCCCTCCTGATGCTATTGGAGCAACTCGCAGCAAGGGACTGAGCCTGATTGTCAGTGTGCCCCCCCAGGAATACCTGCTCAATAAACTCAAGACCCCCCAAAGCGTGGTCAACGTTGTGATTAAGCCGGGGCAGAACCCCACCACCTGGGATCCATCTCCACGCCAAATGCAAAAGATTGTAAGCGCAGATATTATGTTTCCCATCGGGGTCCCTTTTGAAGCAATCTGGTTGCCGCGCCTGCGCGAGCGCGCCCCCAGCCTAGTTATTGCAGATACCCTTGCAGGGGTGGAACACATGGAAATCGAGCACCATCACCACCATGGGCACGAAGCTAAGCACGGAAGCATCGACCCCCATATCTGGCTTGATCCGCTACGCTGCATCCGCATGGCAGAAAATATGGCGGCAACGCTGCAGCAAATAGACCCAGCGCAATTTGATTTCTACGCCGAGCGCTTAGAACATTTACGCACCGAGCTGCAACAGCTGCACCACGATATCGAAAAAATCCTTACCCCCCTGCAGCAACGCACCTTCATGGTTTTTCATCCCTCATGGGGATACTTTGCTGCGCGCTACAATCTGCAGCAAATAGCGCTGGAAAAAGATGGCAAAGAGCCAAGTGGCGTCCATCTGGCCCGCCTCATAGAACAGGCGCAGCAGGAACAGATAAAAGTAATTTTTGTCCAACAACAGTTCAGCACCAAGGCCGCGCGCGCCATTGCGGCGCAAACTGGGGCGCGCATAGAGACCTTAGATCCTCTTGCCTCTGATCTAGCAGATTCATTACGGCGTACAGCACGAACCCTAGCCCGGAGCCTAGCGCTATGAGTAACCCCAGTATCGAGATTAGCAATGTCAGCTTCTCCTATCCGCAGCTGCAGGTGCTCAAGGATATAAACCTCACCTTACATGGGGATGAATTCCTCGGCATTGTGGGGCCTAACGGCGGAGGGAAAAGCACCCTCCTGAAATTGATTCTAGGGTTGCTCACACCCACCACCGGAGAGATCCGCGTGTTAGGGCGCACCCCGGAGCAAGCCCGCCCCTTGCTGGGCTACGTGCCCCAGTTTGCCACCTTCGACAGCAAATTCCCCATCAAGGTTCGGGATACCGTAATGCAGGGACGCTTTGGCACCCGCGCACATCAGTTTTTCTATACCCGTACCGACCGCCTGAAAACCGCAGAGGCGATGGAACGCACCGACATTCAGGACCTGCAGGACCATCCCATGACCGCCCTATCTGGAGGACAGCGCCAACGCGTCCTCATTGCGCGAGCGTTGGCGTGCGATCCCCAACTACTGCTGCTGGATGAACCCACTGCCAACATTGACCCCTACCATGGCGAAAACATCTTCGGCCTGCTCCACCGTCTCCATGACGAAGTGAGTATCGTCCTCATTTCTCATGACATAGGCTTTATTACCCGCTGCGTTACCCGCGTTGCGTGTCTCAACCGCACCCTGGTGTGCCACTCCACCTCGCCGGTAGAAAGCGATCTGCTCCAAGAGATCTACGGCATGCCCCTCTCACGGGTGGAACACGCCACCAATCTTGGCGCTGGAGTGAGCGTATGAATTTTTTCGCAGCACTCGGTACCTTCGATTTCCTTACAAACGCTCTTTGGGGAGGCCTCCTTGCCAGTGTTGCGTGCGGCATAGTGGGAACATTTGTAGTGGTGCGGCGCATTGGCTACATGGCAGGGGGGATCGCTCATGCTGTTCTAGGTGGGATGGGAATTGCGTACTACCTGGGGCATCCCCCTATGGGGGGAGCCCTTATAAGTGCTCTTATAGCTGCGTTTATTATAAGCGCAGTCAGTCGGCATGCATCTGAGCAGGAAGACACTATTATTAGTGCCCTGTGGGCGGTAGGGATGGCTACCGGGGTTCTATTCATCGCGAAAACGCCCGGCTATAATGTTGACCTGATGAGCTACCTGTTCGGCAATGTGCTCATGATCTCGCAACAGGACCTGCTATTTATCGCGGTCCTCGATATTGCTATCCTTGCAATTACATTTATATTCTACCGGCAGCTGGTGCTGGTGTGCTTTGATCCGGAATTCGCCACCATCCGTGGGATTCGAGTGGGGACCATACACACTATGCTGCTGTGTATGGTTGCGTTGACGGTGGTGATCTTGATCCAGATTGTAGGGCTGATTCTGGTGATTGCAATGTTGACCCTGCCTGCGGCAAGTGCGCGGCTGTTTTCCACTTCGTTGGCGCTTATGATGCTAATCGCCATTCTACTGGGTGGAATGCTCACTAGCGTGGGGCTGGGTCTCTCCTTCACTTGGGACCTGCCTGCGGGAGCGAGCACCGCAGTCTTGAGCGGCATGGCATACCTGGCAGCACTGGGGGGCAAAAAATGGTGGAACTCCCGCACTAAATCCAGATCGCAGCGGCGCGGATCCAGCGCCTGATTATCATCTTGACGCTCACCATCCACATCTCTACACTTACATCCATTACTAACCGCATAAAACAGCGCTTCTGCACTAGCGTTCAGCCTCGTTAACGCGTAACGGCAAAGAGACTGAATGATTATTTTTCACACACGGGCTTACAACCCTGGGATTTATATATTTCATGTGTCCATTATCAAAATGCAAATGTGGCGAAGTGGTCTACGTTAAGGGCTTTAGCGGCTGCCCCAGTTTACGCAAACGTTTACACGGAATGGGGCTGATACCCGGTGAGGAGATCCGTATTATTTCGTGCGGACGTGGGCCTATGGTTATTTCGGTTAAAGGAACCAATGTCGCGCTGGGGCGCGGGATGGCCGAGCATATTATGGTTGCGTGTACGCGTAGTTGCCCCCTATCTTCCCGCCCGTAAGACGCTCAACACATCCTCTAACCAAACTTTTACATTGCGTTAAAATAACCATTATAAAAACACCAATTTTTCTGCTAGAATGCGTATTCTTACAGAAATCGCCCCACCTTGAATGGAGTTGGAATGTTTGCCTATTTGCACCGCATCCTCCCCTGCTACTATGCCCTACTAAGCATTCTGCTTGGTTTGTCTCTGGCATGGGCATTCAGCAATGCTACTGCACTGTATCTGGACTCTGGCATTGACATATCCCAAGTGCTAGAGCAACAGAAAACAGCCCCAAGCAGCACCTTGCCCCCGGACAATAAAGTCATTTTGCAACGCAATATCTTCAATTCAGCCCATGTCTCTTCTGGGGACGAGCCACACAGCACAGCACTTACCACGGAAAACAGCTCCTCTGCTGCGGAGGAACGTCGAAGCGGGGATGCGCTCTCCGATACGGAGCTTGCTGGACGCAACATTAAGGAAGCAAAAAATCTGCAGCTGGTTGGAACCATAGCGGGCGCACAAGAGGCCCTTGCAGTTATAAGTAGCGCCGGGGAGATCGGGGTCTATCGTCTTGGTGATCTCATCGCCACCAGTGCCAAAGTGGTAAAGATTGAACGTCTGCGCGTATATGTGGAAAACTCTGACACATCCATATCGATTCTCGAACTTGATGCCGAATTTGGCGTCAGTACCTCCCCGGCTTCCTCTTCTGCCAGTGCAGCACGCGGTTCCAAATCGGCCTCCGGCAGCGGGGGGATACAACAAATCAATGATACCAGCTGGCGAATAAGCAATGAGCGCGCGGAACTGATACGCAGCAACATCGCCACCGTAGTGCGTGAAGCTCGGGTAGAGCCAGTGGTAAACCAGGGGCAGACCCAGGGCTTCGTGGTAAAGTATATCCAGCCTGGCACCCTACTTACCGAGATGGGGCTAAGGCGGGGAGACATACTCAAGCAGGTCAATGGTATCAGCCTCGACAGTCCGGAAAAAGGGTTGCAGGTTTTTCAACAACTGCGTGAAAGCAAAAGCATGGACCTTGGGATAGAACGCAACAACACTCCGATGACATTTAAGTACGAAATCAGATAAAATAAAGGAGATTACCGGTGTTAACTCAACCTATCTGCCGCTCTGTAGCGGCCGCCATTCTGGCCCTGGCCCTGCTTCTCCCCGGCGTCTGGAACGCAGGAACCAGTGCGCTAGCTGCGCCTGAAGAAGCGATCACCCTTGATTTCAAGGACATTGAACTCTCTGATTTTATCCAGACCATCAGCGAACTCACGGGGAAAAACTTCGTCTATGACCAAAGTGTCCGCGGCAAAGCGACTATCATCTCCTCTCAACCCATGACGCGCGACGAAGCGTACCGGCTTTTTCTCACGGTTATGAATATCAAGGGTTACACCGTAGTACCCTCGGGAAGCACCAATAAGATTATTGAGATCAAGGATGCGCGGGTCAACAGTCTGCCCACCTCTGGATACGCCAACTCCAGCGACCAGTATGTCACCCGCATGTTGACCCTGAAACACATCGATGCGGCAGACGTAGCAAGCGCCATCATCAGTCCACTGATGGCACAGACCGGTAATATCGTGGTGTATGAACCCTCAAACAAACTTATCATCACCGACAATGCCGCCAACATTCAGCGCTTTGCCACTATTCTGCGCGAACTGGATCAGCCCGGCGAGGTGCAGCAGATGCGCGTGATCGAGCTTCGCTATGCAGATGCGGTAGAAACCGCCAAAATCTGCAACGACTTGCTTGAAAGCGGTGACACCACTTCGGCTCGCACCCGACGCGACCGCAAAGTAACCACCAGCTCCACCAGCACGAAAAGCAAAATCATCGCCTATGAACGTGCCAACAAACTAATTGCCGCGGTGACCGATGAGGAGCTGAAACTGCTCACTAATCTGATCAAAGAACTGGATCGGAAGCCCGCACAGGATCAGTCGCGCATCAACCTGTATGCGCTCAAAAATGCCGATGCTGTCAGTTTAAGTGAGAGTCTGAACACCATGCTCAGCGGTGAAAAACCTGGTGCGGATAAAATCAGCCCCGGCATGGCCAAAACTGCTTTTTCATCCGCCATCACCATTTCGCCGGACAAACCCACCAACTCCCTGATTATTAACGCCACCCCGGAGGATTATCGCGCCATTGAGAATATCATTCGCGAACTGGATGTCCAGCGGCGTCAGGTGTATGTGGAGGCTCTGATTCTTGAACTCTCCATGCAGGCCACGGAAGACTTGGGCATCGGACTGCAGGGTGGTTTTGAAGCGGGGAGTGATGGGGTTATCGGTGGGAGCATCAATATTGACGGCACTGTCGATGCCAGTCTCCTGAACACCTCGGTGCAGGGGATACTCGCCGGCGGGTTCGGGAAACTGATAAGCTATACCGACACAAGCGGTAATACCATCAGCATCCCCGCCTTTTCTGCCCTGTTGAGGTTGTCTAAGGTAGATAGCGATGTCAACATCCTCTCCGCGCCACGTCTGCTCACCTCCGATAACGAGGAAGCTGAAATAATAGTGGGGAGCAACGTCCCTATTATCACCTCAACCCTGACCGATACGGGTAGCAGAGATGGTCTGGCCCAGAGTTCCACGGTAGAGCGGAAAGATGTCGCCCTGATCCTGCGCATCACCCCCCAGATAATCGACGGCGACCAGCTGCGCATGAAGATCTATCAAGAAACCACCGCCATCGACAACACCAACACCGTTGGCAATGTCGACGAAGTGGGACCGACGTTCACAACCCGCAAGTTGACAAGTACAGTACTGGCTCGCAATAGTCAGAATATCGTTCTGGGTGGTCTTATTTCAACCGACAAGCAGCGCATCATAACCAAGGTTCCTCTCCTGGGAGATATTCCGCTGCTCGGTTATCTGTTCAGAACCTCTTATGTTGAAGACAAAAAGACCAATCTGCTTATTTTTATAACCCCCACCATCATCGAGTCGGCGCAGGTGTTGGATGAAATCACCAAAGATGAACAACTAGAATTTGATAAATTACGTGTCGAATTGGGACAGGCAGCTGATGTCACGGAGCGGAAGTAGGGATGGAAAACACACAACTGCTGGGACAGATCCTGCTACGTGAAGGCAGTATCAGCCAAGAAAACCTCGACGCGGCTCTGCACAAGCAGACAGATGAGCACCAGCCGCTCGGACAGATTCTCCTGCACCAGCGCTGCCTGACTGCGGCGCAGCTGTGCACCGCGCTGGCGCTCCAGTCTGGTATCCCCTGCGCTGCGCAGTTGCCAGAAGCGGTAAACGATACCTCTTTGCTGGAGCTGCTTCCCCTTAACTATGTCAAAGAACATGGCATTATACCGCTGGAATGGGTGGATGAGTGTCTGCGCGTGGCTATTACTGACCCCTATGCTGCGGCTCCCATTAACGATCTCGAAGCGCTGGTGGATGCCCCGCTAGAACTCTATCTCGCTCCGGCTGATGCGATCCTGGACTTAATCAACCGCAGCTATGAAATCCACGCCGGTGGCGCTTCAGAGATGGTAGCGGACATGGATGACGATCAGGGCGACAACGCACCGCGGCTGGAGCCGGATGATCTGCTCGACAGCAGTGACGAAGCACCGGTAATCCGCTTCGTCAACAGTCTTATCACCCAGGCATATAAAGAACGCGCCAGTGATATTCATATTGAGCCGTATGAAAACGAACTGGTGGTACGCTATCGGATCGACGGCATTTTATACGAGGTGCTCCGCCCGCCCCTGAACGCCAGCGCCAGCATCAATTCACGTATCAAAATCATGGCTGGGCTTAATATCGCAGAAAAACGCCTGCCTCAGGATGGACGCTTTCGGGTGCGCATCGCCGCCAAAGATATTGATGTCCGGGTGTCTTCCCTCCCTACCGCATTTGGTGAGCGTCTGGTATTGCGGCTGCTGGATAAGAGCAGCAATGTTCTCGCCCTGGAAGATATTGGGATGAAGGATGAGCTGTTGCGCCAGATGGAGAAGATGATCGAATCCACCCACGGGGTATTTTTGGTCACCGGTCCTACCGGTAGCGGTAAAACTACCACCCTGTACGCAGCCCTGAGCCGTCTGGATCGGAAGCAGAAGAATATCATCACCGTAGAAGACCCCATTGAATATCAGCTTAGCGGGGTGGGACAGATTCAAGTCAATCCGAAGATAGATCTGACCTTTGCCAACGGTCTGCGCTCCATCCTGCGCCAGGATCCAGACGTAATTATGGTGGGGGAGATCCGCGATCAGGAAACCGCAGAGATCGCGATTCAATCTGCTCTTACCGGGCATATGGTGTTTTCCACCCTGCATACCAACGATGCCGCGGGGGGACTTACCCGTCTGGTAGAGATGGGGATCGAACCGTTCCTCGCCTCCTCGTCGGTGGTGGGGATTCTGGCCCAGCGTCTGGTACGCACCATCTGTCCGCACTGTCGCGAAACCTACACCCCAGAGACCACCATGCTTAAACGCCTCAACATCGATCCCGCCCAAGGAGACTCTTTCTACCGCGGGAGTGGGTGCGCCAAATGTATGGATATTGGCTATCGCGGCCGCACCGGAGTATACGAGCTTCTCAGTATTAACGAAAAAATCCGCGCTGCGATCCTCGCCAATGCCGATGCGGGCACCATCCGCACCCTGGCGATAGAGGGGGGGATGATCCCGTTACGTAACGCAGGGCTGGAGCTGGCACGCCAGGGGATAACCACGCTGGAAGAAGTGATCCGGGTTACGCAGGAGGAGAGCTAAGGTGCCACTGTTTGACTACCACGGTTTTGACCAAAAAGGGAAAACTACCAAAGGCACGGTAGAAGCAGGAGGCAAGCGCGCTGCGCTGGAGAAACTGCGCCAGCAGCATATCTACGTCAGCAGCATTTCAGAACAGCGGCGTAAACGGGCAGAATCGCGCATGCGCCAACTGTTCCCCTCCGCGTCTATCCGCCTTAGTACTACCGAACTGGCTACCAGCACCCGCCTCCTTGCCACTCTGCTGGAAGCGGGTGTCCCCTTGGATGAAGCACTGGCGTATCTGGTAGATCAAAGCGACAAGAGCTCGCACAAACGGCTGTTCGGGCAGATCCGCGACTCTGTCCTGCAGGGGATGTCACTCCACAAGGCGATGGAAGAGCAAGGAAAGGCGTTTCCGCAGATGTACCGCCACATGGTACAGGTGGGAGAGAGCAGTGGCTCGTTAGACAAGGTGTTACTGCGTCTTGCTGATTTCATGGAGGAACAGGCGCGCCTGAAATCTAAAACCCGCGCCGCGCTTGCATATCCAGCCCTGATGGCCATTGTGGGCACAGGGGTGCTGTTATTTTTGGTAACCTTTGTCGTACCCAAGGTTACCCGGATGCTCACCGACATGGGACAAACCCTCCCCGGTCCAACCCGCTTTCTGATCGCAATCAGCGATATGCTTGGATCTTACGGATGGATTATGGCACTCACCCTTGGTGCAGGGCTGGTGGCACTGGGGCGCTACCACGCTACCCCTAAAGGGCGCCTCAAGCTGGATCGGACCATTCTGAGATTGCCCTTTTTCGGCAACATAGTACGCACTATTGCCACGGCCCGCTTCAGCCGCACACTGGGAACCTTACTCCAAAGCGGAGTGCCCCTGTTGCAAGCACTGGAGATCAGCAACAGTTTGTTGCAAAATCGCTATTTGCATCAGAGCGTGATTAACAACACCAAAGCGGTGCGCGAAGGTGCGAGTTTAGCGCAACAGATACGCAGTTCGGCCCTATTTCCACCTCTGCTGGCACAGATGACCGCCATAGGAGAGCGGAGCGGGAATATGGATACGATGCTCCTTAAGGTTGCGGACAATCAGGATCGCGAAATTGAGATAACCCTGGGGGGACTGCTTTCCCTCCTGGAGCCGGTGATGATTCTGGTGATGGGGTCGGTAATCGGATTTATCGTCCTCGCAGTGCTTCTCCCAATTTTTCAGGCGAGCCAGGGGCTCGGATAAAATCTGTTTTACCGATATAATTTAGTCATTTATTGCTATAGATACATACTCGACAGGAGCTAAAACATGAAACATTCACCATCTCGACTTCACGCCCAGCGTGGATTTACCCTTATTGAAGTTATGGTCGTTGTCGTCATTTTAGGAATTCTCGCAGGGCTGGTGGTTCCCAGGTTACTGGATCGCCCTGAAGAGGCACGGCGCACCAAGGCAGTGATGCAGATCAAGAGCATTGAGGAAGCACTAGCGTTGTATAAACTTGATAACGGCATGTTTCCTGAGACTTCCCAAGGGCTCGAGGCTTTGGTAGAGAAACCAGAAAAAGGGCGCATCCCTATCAGATATCGCGAAGGGGGATATCTGGATAAAATACCAAAAGATCCCTGGGGCAACGACTACGTCTATCTCTCCCCCGGTCTCAACAGTGATTACGATCTAATCTCTTACGGCGCAGATGGAGAATCTGGTGGCGAGGGCAACGATGCCGATATCAAGAGCTGGGAGATTGAATAATTCCCGTGGTTTCACCTTGGTAGAACTGGGGATGGTGGTATTTCTTCTCGGTCTGTTTGCCACCTTAAGTATCCCACTGTTTTACTCCAGCTCCACCTCGGCGCTGCACGCCGATGCGCGCAAAATCTCCACCGTAGTGCAATATCTGTACAATGAAGCTGCCATAACTGGCGCACAGCACCGGATTCGATGCACGTTGGAGCGCGGGCTTTTTGAGTTCGAGTTTGTCGACGGAGCGGGTGAATGGCGTGGCATCGAAAATAAACGTAGCACCCTGGAATTAGATAATACGGTCCGCATTCGGGATATCTGGAGTGAAGATATAGGTAAGGTCAGTGATGGCACCGCTACTATCAACATCTACCCGCAGGGGTGGATGCCGGCGTCAACCATCCATCTCCAGAGCGGCTCAGGGTCCAAGGTTAAGGATTTAAGCATTCACCTCCTCCCGTTGAGTGGAATAGCTGAAACTGAAGAGGGGTACCATGATTTTGAGGGCTAAGGTTAACCCGGTCTTCCAAAGTCAAAAAGGCTTCACCCTCCTGGAGGTGATGCTCGCTGTGGTTATTGTGGGTACCGCCTTTGTCGCGTGCCTGAGCTTGGTCAATACGTGTATCCACAGTCAAGGCAGGGTTGAACACATCACCACCGCAACGATGCTGGCTAAGCACAAAATGAGCGAACTTGAAGCCCAGGCGCGCACTGGCATCGCAACCGTTCCAGAGCTTACCGGCTCCTATGAAGAGCCCTATTCCATATATGCGTGGGAGGTTGAATACCTCCCTACCCCACTCGATGGAGTACAACAGGTGAGCGTAAGCGTGCGCTGGGGCCCTGAAGAGCGAAATGATGAGGTGGTTATTGATTCATTTACCTTCAACTGAAAAAATTCGGATCTTTTTTCCGCGCTGTGGGTGCGTCACGCGCACCCGCCCACCCTTGCGTTACACTAAAAACGTGCGCGGATTTACCCTCATCGAGATCTTGGTGGCAGTAACTATATCCAGCTTAGTTCTCACTGGAGTGTACGGTATTTTCACCCGCGTCAGCAGTGCTGAGCGTGAGGTGCGCGCCCGCGCCATGTGCTATCACCACGCGCGCAGTATCGTCAATCGCCTGCAGCAAGAGTTAGGAGCATGTGTACTGCTCAAAAATACTCCAGCGGCAGAATTTCGCAGTGGTGAACAGGGGTTTCTCACTTTCACTTCAACCTCGGTACCGCAGGCAGATGGAGGTGTGAGCCTTCAGCAAGTAAGCTATCGCACCCAAGCACAGGGCGAGAACGAACCGCTGCGGCTACAGCGCTACAGTCTCCCAGTGTATGCTATGCAGAATGACCCGAAGTGGCGGCGCTTGAGTTCGAAGATTGTTGAATTGCAGTGGCGCTTTCATGATGGTGCCGCGTGGAACAACACCTGGGATAGCAACGTGCATAACAAGTTGCCACAGACTGTGGAATTACGTCTGCTTCTCGCCTGTGAAGGGCACGAAGTAGAATGTGTAACCGCCTTCGATATTCTCATGGCCGGGCAGACATAATGCACAGATTGAAGCAACAGGAAGGGATGGCGCTGCTGCTGGTTTTGGCTCTCACCGCACTCCTCGCTGCGCTGGTGGGTGAGATGGCGTTTAACTCCTACGTCAACCTGCGCCTGGTGGAGACCTTTCGCGACCAGACCAGGGCAGAATATGTGGCACGCGGGGGGATAGAGGTGGGACGCCACCTGCTAAGCATCGACACTAACGAATATGATGGTGTCACTGAAGCGTGGGCACAGGGGATCCCTAACTACCCAGTCGGAGATATCGGCACCATCAATATTGAAATTGAGGCACAGGATGGGAAGATCAACCTCAATACGTTGGTGGGCGCAAATGGCAACCCAGATGTGGTGGTAGTGGATCGGTGTGTGCGTCTGTTTGACATCCTCGGCATCCCCGATCCTGAAGCGCATGTAGATGCACTTATCGACTGGATAGATGCAGACCATGACCCACGCCCAGCTGGAGCTGAGGCGGGCTATTATGCAGCGCAGCCAAACAATGTTGTGTGTAAAAATGCTCCCCTTGACACCTTGGATGAACTCAAGGTGATCGCTGGCTTCAGTGCTGAGGAGGTGGAAACACTGCGCCCCCACGTGAGCGTGCACGGTTCAGATAAGATCCACCTCAATTCAGCCACGCCGGAGGTATTATTCTCTTTGGCGCAAGAGATGGACATGGATACTGCGGCTCTGATTGCAGAGCAGAGCCGCCAACGTCCGTATCGCTCCCTCGAAGAGCTGCAACTGCTGCCACGCTGGGAGGATTTTTACTGGGCAATCAACACCCACCTCAAGGTAAGTGCGGATATATATACCATCCATAGCACAGCCTACGTGGGTTCCAGCCCCAAGAGGATAAGTGCCACGCTGGAAAAATCATCGGGGACATTGCTGTTTTTACGCATTTTTTAATGCTTGAACCACTGAAGTTCCTGATATTAAATAGCCACAT
>CAZDRL010000016.1:0-43082 GCA_964508035.1 uncultured Desulfuromonas sp. | reverse complement strand
TTTAGTACTTTAGTACTTTAGTACTTAGTACTTAGTACTTTTAGTACTTAGTGCTGCTTGAACTTTTGCAGACACTCACGGCTACAGAACTCTTTGGTCTCTGTGTGGATTTTGCGCCGGATGATATCCGATTCTGGCACATAGGTGCCACACTCGCAACATTCCACCATTTTACCTATCTCAGCGTCAGGGGCAGAGCTGTCCGCTGAGGATGAAGTTTTCCCCAGCACGCGCAACAGAGCACTGAGCACCGTATAAAAAATAAAAAACAGAATAGTTAATAAAATAAAGCGTACCATAATTTATGGAAAACCTTTCCTACCCAGGTGATGATACAAAACAACTTTACCAGCTTTGTGCCACTTTACAGACCCGAGGCGTTTCGGGCAACAACTGCAACAGGGTGAGGACCTTTTCCCCCACGCCCGGGAGCACCAGGTGCGGCGCCAGGGCGGCTAAGGGCTCGAGGACAAAACGGCGTTCACCCATGCGCGGATGGGGCACCTGCAGCTCGGGAGTGTTGATGAGCTTATCTTCATATAGCAGGATATCCAGATCCAGGGTGCGCGGCCCCCAGTGCTGGAAGCGTGTGCGCCCTGCACTTTGCTCCACCTTCTGGCAGATGTGGAGCAATTCAAGCGCAGAGCAGGTAACCCTGAGTTGCAGCACAGCGTTGTAGTAATCATTCTGCGGTGCTGGCCCTCCCATCGGCTCGGTACAATACAGCGGCGAGCTTGCCACAACGGTTACCCCTGTGCGGCGCAACTCGGTTCGGGCGCAGCGCAAATATTCGAGGCGCTCCCCCATGTTGCTGCCCAGGGCAACATACGCAATGCCAGAGGGGGCAGAGATATGGGATGTGAACATATGTGGAGAAGGAGGGGCACTGGATGGAGGAGGGACAAGGGGGAGGTCACTCCGGGGGGTATCACTCATCAGTATGCCTCCCTTGTGGGGCAGCCGGGCTAAACCGAGGTGGTTCTTGCCGTGTGGCTCTGCTACACTCCGCCCCGATATGAATGAGCCACATTGCCGAGTTATCTTTTGGAGCCATGCACATGGGTTTTATCCTCACTTTAGGCGTAACTGATCTTGAGCGCAGCGACTTTTTCTACCGCCACATCTTAGGCTTCAGGGTAGAGCGTTTTCACCCTGCAACCCAGAGGGTAGAAAGCCTCATTATCCGCGAGGGCAATGTCAATATTGTGATGCTTCCGGCGGCAACCCTGCGCAAGAGGCATCCGGCAGCGTTTGAACATCTGGGGCGCACTCCGTTTGGCGCGGGCATGAGCCTCGATTTTCAGGTGGAGAATCTCACCGCTATAGCGCGAAACCTGAAAAAGCATATGCTTCCCATCCTGTACGAGCTCGAGGATGAAGAGCACAACCGGCGCGAAATCTGGCTTTACGATCCCAGTGGATACCTTGTCACCCTGTGTCAGGAGGGGGCATTCACATAGCGCTCGCATAGCTCGGACCAAGGTCTGCCCCGGGATCAGGGGGGTGGAGGTGGGTTCTTCCGTTTTCTTCGCCGCCCTGGACTCCCGGGCTTGCGCTGTGGCTGCGGCGTGCGCTTTTCGGTACCATCAAGGGCAGCGCCCCAACTCCGGCGCAGCTCCTGCTCTGCGCCACTACAATCGCACCAGAGTTTAAAGAGCTCAAACCCCACGGGCGCAAAGGGATGGCGCAAAAAACGCTGCTCACCGCGCCGCCCGCGCCCACGTGAGAAACGAAAGAACGCAATCAACATCTCGCGTGCTTGATGCCGCACCCCAGACGCGATGCTGAAGCGGCGGCAGTGGCGGCTGAGTTCGCGGTTCGCCAGCTTATGGACATCCCCTAGCGGCATGTCAGCATGGAGGGCGCGCCGAAACGGGGCAAAAAACATCGTCGCCAGGGCGAGCGCTTCATCCACCGGCTTGCCCGCAGCGGTGCGCAAATCGAGCTGACGCACCAGGTCAAAAGCTTCGCGTTCCGGGTGCATATCGGGCACCAGGTGCTCTAACAACCCCAGCTTTGCCGCGCGCTGCAACACTTTTCCGGCGACCTTGTGGCGAAACAACTCCATCAATTCTTCCCGGAGTCGCGCTGGCGCTGCACCGCTAAGGAGTTCAGCATTGCGTTCAATGGCTGGGGGGATATCGGGGTGGAGGTCAAAACCCAGGCGCGCACTGAACTCCAACGCGCGCAACATCCGCACCGGATCTTCGGCAAAGCGCTCATCGGGATCTCCGATCATCCGAATTACACCGCGGCGCAGATCTTCCAATCCGCCGGTGTAATCGATCACACTGAAATCGTCGATATTGTAAAACAGGGCATTGATGGTAAAATCACGCCGAAACGCATCTTCTTCTGGGGTGCCAAATACATTTTCGCAGAAAAAACACTCGTCTGCAGGGATTTCCTTCGCAGCCGGTTTACGCCGAAAGGTTGCCACCTCAATGCATTCGTTACGCCCGAACATAATATGCACCAGGCGAAAACGCCGCCCTATGATGCGGCTGTTGCGAAATAGTTTGCGCACCTGCTCTGGCGTTGCATCGGTGCCGACATCAAAGTCTTTAGGGGTGCGCCCAAGGAGCAGATCGCGCACACTTCCACCGACGAGGTACGCTTTGTAGCCGTGGCGGTGGAGGCGATACATAATCTTGAGACTGTTTTGATCGATAAACTTACGTGAGATATCGTGATCGGAACGGGGAATGATTTTAGCAATGTTGCATTGTGGTTGAGTCATATAGAATTGATGTGCGACCATGCCGCAGCACCGCGCACCCTGGTTGGAAAACAAAAACGAAATTAAACCCTGCGAATATGCAGGGGAAACGGCAAGAACTACTAAAACAACCTACTGGAACAATTAGTGTACCAAATAAAGGTTCAATTTAGCAGATAAGCGTGCACTTGAAAAGCTCCATACAGTGCAATGGGTGGCAGGAGATATTCTGCCGCATTTATTATCTCGAAACGTAGCTATGCACCAGCTGCTGACATACGGGCCTGGAGTGCGCATACCGATATCGCGAAGAATGTATTCCTATGACTGAATCCAACCCACGCCATACCCCAAAAAACCGCGGCGGTGCTTACCCGCCCCCCGCCGCAGCGGCTCCATACAATTTAGTGGTGCTGCTGGGCCCCACCGCATCGGGCAAAACCCGCCTCGCAGTAGATGCTGCCACCAAGCTGGGTGGTGAGATCATCTCGGCTGATTCGCGCCAGGTTTACCGCGGCATGGATATCGGTACCGGCAAAGATCTAGAGGAGTACGGCGCTATCCCCTACCACCTCATTGACATTGTGGAACCGGGATATGAATTCAACGTGTTTGAGTTTCAGCAGCGCTTCTACGCTGCCTTTGAAGAGATCCAGGCCCGCACACGTATCCCGCTACTGTGCGGCGGAACCGGGCTCTATCTGGAAGCGGTACTCAGCAGCTACCAGATGGTGGAAGCGCCCCTCAATCCAGCATTGCGCGCGCGCTTAGACCCCTTAACCCACCCCGAACTACAAGAGGAGCTGCTGCGCCTGAAGCCGGAACAGCACAACTCCACCGATCTCGAGGACCGACAGCGCCTTATCCGCGCCATCGAGATCGCCAGTGCACAAAAGCACGCCCCGTCCACTCCCGCCCTGCCTGAGTTACGTCCGTTGGTGTTCGGGCTCCAGTGGGCGCGTCCCCGCCTGCGCCAACGCATTGGAGAGCGGCTCCACCAGCGCCTGCAACAGGGGATGGTGGAAGAGGTTGAGCGTCTGCAGCAACAGGGAACAAGCTGGGAGACGCTGGAGTTTTACGGCCTTGAATATCGCTTTATCGCGCAATATCTGCAGGGCGTACTCAGCTACAGCGATATGGTGCAGCAACTTGAGCGAGCTATCGGCAAGTTTGCCAAGCGCCAGGAGACCTGGTTCCGGCGCATGGAGAAACGTGGCACCACCATCCACTGGCTTGACCCCGAAGATGCCCCCCTGGCCCAGCTGCTCCACATCTGTGGACGCACGTCTGCCGTATGAACAACAGATCCTGGGAGCACATGCGCCAGCGCTATTTACAGCGCAGCGCCTTAACCGGCGCGTGGCAAATTGCGCGGCTTGCCCCTGGCACCTGTTGCGACCTGGAGGCAGCTATCATCATTCCCGCCCTCGCAGAGGGGGATGAACTCTTTGCCACCCTCGATTCAATCGCACACACCTCAGACCGCGCACTGAATAAGGTTCTGGTTCTCGTAGTGGTAAATCAGCGCTCCGATGCCCCCGCCGATATTGGAAGACGTAACCGCGCCGACCTGGAGCGTCTGCCCCAATATGCGCGCACGACCCCGCAGCTGAATCTGGCCTGGATAGATGCCGCCAGCACCACCACCGCGTTACCGCCAAAGCATGGAGGGGTGGGGATGGCACGTAAACTTGGGGCAGACCTGCTCCTGCCCTATAGCGCGCCCCACACCGTGCTGGCCCATCTGGATGCCGACACCAGGGTACAGCGCAACTATGTCGCAACCTTGGTGGAATATGCGCAGCGCAAAGCGTTTTACGCCGGAGTGACCGCTTTTAGGCACGAGCTGTGTACGGATCCCAGGCAGCAGCACACCATCGAAGACTACGAGCTGCACCTGCGCTGCCACGCTGCCGGATTAAAGTGGGCAAGGTCGCCCTACGCCTACTACAGCATTGGCAGCACCATGGCAAGCAGCGCCTATGCCTATGTGAAGTGTGGGGGGATGAATGTGCGCAAAGCGGGAGAGGATTTCTACTTCTTGCAACGGCTGGCGAAAACCGGCACTGTGGAATCCATGGAAGAGACCTGTGTTTTCCCTGCTCCACGCATCTCCACCCGTACGCCGTTCGGCACTGGGCAGAGCATCCTCCACGCGTACAACGCCCAAGAACCGTTGCAGCTATTCTACCCCCTCCAGTGCTACGCAGTGCTACGCACCTGGCTGGAACTGGTTACAACTTCACCCTCTTTAAGCAGTAGTGCTCTGTTGACGCAGTTTCAGCGCGACACACCGCGCGGGGCGCAGTGTGTGCGTGCCGCTGGTTTTGCCCAGGTATGGACGCGGTTGCAGAAGAATCATAAGGATACGCACCGCCGCATCAAGGCATTTCACGAATGGTTCGATGCCCTGAAAAGCTGGCAGCTAATCCGCACCCTCGGTATCGAGATGGGGGCACCTTGGCCAGCGCGCGCGGTTATAGAGGATTTTCTTCCGTTGCTGGATCGCAAACAGGTACCGCAACGCTATCGCTCTGGAGATGAGATGAGATAAAACAGATAAACCTGCTGAGGGAGAAAGTAGCGTAGCGAAGAGAGGGTAAGGGCGTGATTACAGGGCTTCCATAAGGGCTTTCCAGTAGCAGTTGATGGCGGCATCTACTACCCTCCCGAGCAATTCCTTCTCCACCTCCACCTTTTTGGTAAGGGTGGCAGTGAAACGCTGATGCAGGTGTTGAAGTTTAGCATCAAGTTCTTTGTCGCTCAGATCAGAGCGCATCCACTCTGAAGCCAGCTCGCGCAGGGAGTCACGCTCTGTATCGAGAACCTCCTCCATGGGCTGTTCCAGCACGCTCCATTTATCCTCAGCAATCTCGCCTGCAGCGTCAAACATCTCTTTAAACGTCTTACCACTGTTAAAAGACAAACTTTTCCCCCTTCTCTCCATTGTCCCCGCTAACTCACCATGCTTAACAACCCCCACTACCCTTTAGCATCTTCTTAAACTCAGGGTGGAAGGGGCTGGGACGAATCTGTACACGAAGGGTCAATTATACTACCATTTTTTATTTTTGTCCAAACCCCCGATTTTCGTTGCCCATAAAAGTTGCGCAACAGCTTTGCGGCGGGGTAAAAGAAAACGCGGTTCACGTTATGGCGTGAATCTGATAGATTCACCCACACGGGATTAGACCATGCATATTTCTGTGCACCCGTTTTGATCAATAGGCTGACTGCAGCAGCCACTTAAACACCGTACATAGCAAAGGGGATAAAACTGTGAAAGGGATTAAAAAGCTTTTAAGTATAGCGCTACTTGGCGCACTTGCCTTCGGCGCATATATGTATTTTCACGACAGGCGCGGACCAGAGTTAAGCTTCAGCCCAGCCGAGGGATATATCACACGTAGCACCCTTCTGCACTTGGAGCTGCAGGACAAGTCTGGGCTTAAACATGCGCGCGTCACCCTCTCTCAGGGAGAAAATGAATTTACTTTACTCAACAAGGAATATCCTGTTGCTACTACCAGTGTGCACGAAGCGATCGAGTTGGACCCTCACCTGCAAGATGGTCCGGTTGAGATCTCGATCACTACCACAGACCGCGCCTATTATAATTTTGGCAAAGGGAACAGCACCACGGCCACCTATACACTCACACGTGATACTCGCGCCCCGATGCTCTCGGTAACCAGCAAAGCACACAACCTTAATTACGGCGGGGCGGGGCTGATTGTGTATACCTCCTCCGAACCCCTTGTGGAGAGTGGCATCCGCATTGAAGGACGGTTTTTCCCCGGATATGAACAGCCCGACGGAACCTATTTGTGTCTATTTTCTTTCCCATATGATGCAGATCCAGATGCTATCCCGCGTCTGGAAGGTACTGACATGGCGGGCAATATTGGCAACGGCGGGTTCTACTACCACCTCAACAGGCGCCGTTTTGTTACTGATACCATCAATATTGACGATCGGTTTCTGAACAGTAAGATGCCGCAGTTTGAACATATGTTCCCCGAGGCGCAAACGCCACTGGATATCTTTTTGAAGGTGAATCGCGAACTCCGCCCCCAAAACCGTGCGTGGCTGGAGGAGATCGGCAACAAGACCCAGACCTTTCTTACGTGGGACAAGGCATTTATCCGCCAGCCCAATACAGCTACACGGGCGACGTTCGGCGACCAGCGTAAATATATCTATGCGGGCAAAACCATCGACGCCCAAACTCACCTCGGAGTGGATCTGGCCTCTGTAGCACAGGACCAGATCCAGGCCGCCAATGCCGGCACTGTCGTATTCACCGATTTTGTTGGGATCTACGGTAACTGCGTTATTCTCGACCACGGTCTCGGGCTGCAGAGTCTGTACGCACACTTAAGCAATATTAATGTAAGTGTGGGGCAGGAGGTCGAGCGCGGAGAAATTATTGGTAACAGCGGCGCTACCGGACTTGCTGGAGGGGACCACCTCCACTTCGGCATGGTCATTTCAGGCACTCCAGTAAACCCCATCGAATGGTGGGACCAGAACTGGGTCACAAACAATATCAACAGCAAACTGCCTGCGCGTTAACTTTTTTCATATAAAAGCACCCCGAGACACTGCAGAACATCTACATACGCAGATGTCTCGGGGCTACCAACGTCCCTTCCCTTCTCTGCCCAGCTTCAGTTACACGCTGGGTGAAGATCTGCACAGTGAGAACTTAAGTTCCTCAGCCCAAGGTGGTATTTAGTTGACTTTATTTCCCAATATGGCATCTTTCTAACACCCGCGTTGATTAAAATTAATTGCACTGCTCTAAACATTATCTACTCCACCCTGCACAATATATTGCCCCAGAGGGACCTGACTCTAATGCCTGTTGCCACCAAACAACTTCTAAGCCTGCTCCAACAGAATTTTGGGATCTGGGTTTATTCAATTCCAAAAGCGCAGTTGGACTACAGCACAGAATGGCTCAGCCATATCACCGGCAACCAGGAAAATGAGATCCGTTCTCCCCGCGCTTTGCTGCGCCTCATCCATCCGTTTGACCGCAGCAAACTCCTAAAAAAACTACGTCAATTACACAGTGGCACCGTAGCGCGCATTGAGTGCGGACTGCGTCTTTTACGTGTGGATACCCCCATGCACCGCATAGAGATCCACGCAGTTGTGGCCCAACGTGACCCGCATGGCACTGTCACTGCCATTACAGGCACAGCAACCAGCATTCAAGCCCGTACCCTGCAAGAAGAATCTCTGTATGACCTGTGCCAAAAGCTGCAATCCTCTGAAACGCGTTATCGTGCCCTGCTTCAGGATGCGAAAAGCCCTATTGTTGTAATGAATTCAGATACTAACGAGATCGTGGATGTGAACAATGCCGCCTCGTCGGTAACGGGATACGCCAAGGATGAATTGCTCGGCATGAGGATGAACGAACTGGTAAAGGCTCCAGATATTGCCAGGCGCTCCCCTTGCGGAGACCGGGAGACCAAAAAGGATTTATTCCTCCAATGCAAGTCTGGCATTAAGATCGCGGTGGATGTGAATTGTAGCAATGTCAGCGTTCAAGATCGGAACCTGACCCAGTGCATTATCCACGATGTATCGCTACGCAAACGGACCGAAGATACCCTGCGCTTTATGGCAAGCCACGATCCCCTCACGGGTCTATCCAACCGCAACCTGCTGGCGGTGCGGCTGGAAAAAGCGCTCCTCCATGCTCACACCCATGGAAAAGTGGTGGCGGTGTGCTTTGCCGACCTAAATAAATTCAAGCAAGTGAATGACGTATACGGACATGATGTTGGGGACACTATCTTGAAAAGCTTTGCGGCGCGCCTGTTGGGAGCAATTCGCAAAAACGATACCGCTGCACGCCTCGGGGGGGATGAGTTTATCTTTGTGCTCGAAAATCTCGCTACTGCTGAAGAAATTGCGGGGGTTATGGAGCACATAATCCAACGTTTGAATATCCCATACGGGATTCAGGGCAAAAACATTGAAGTGAATTGCAGCATAGGGGTGAGTGTTTACCCCTCGCACGGTTCAAAACCCTTGGATCTACTCCATATTGCAGACAAGGCTATGTATCACGCCAAAGAAAATGCGCTGGATTTTTACCTGTGGCAGAAAGAAGAAAATAAGGATGAGGTAGCTGCGAAAGAGGCTAGAAGATAGCGGCAAGACGTTCGTAAGACTGTGTGAGACGCATAGAAAGGGAAAACAGCATCCCCTTCATGAGGCGATTACCTAGCTCCGGGAACTGCTCATTCAAGGTGTCAAAGCTTGCCCGTTCCAGCACTAGCACACTGCTCTCCTCCAGTGCCGTAGCAGTTATTGGGCGCTTTTCCACAGAAAACAGGCTCTCAATCCCTATGAGGGACTCTGCTCCATGCACCCCTACCACCACCTGCTTGCCCTTGAATTCGGTCTCTTTTTTTGTTTCTACCCGCCCACGCGTGATAAACGCAATAAAGGAGGAGACATCACCTTCACGCCATAAATCTTCACCGGGCACGAAGTTACCACACTTGAAAAACTCTTGCAGCTGGGCGATGTCATCCTCTGTCAGGAAATGGAAGAAGCGGAAATCCCGCTTCATCTGCGCGCACTGATCCTCAAGCACCGGTACCATTAAACACTCCCATCTTCTTCAGCATGACGCTGCTTAAGCTCTTCAATCTTGCTTTGCATTTCATCCAGCAATCCAGAAACATCTTTTTTACGCAGCACACTGGAATAGCTGCTGCGGTAGTTACGTACCAAGCTTACCTCTTCAATAACTACATCATACACCTGCCACTCATCTTCATGCTGAAGCATTTTGTACGAAATAGGGATCTCAGCGCCACTGTCCATGGAGATATAGGTATCCACCATAGCGCGGTTCTCGCGAATCTGCTCGGTACCAAAGCGGATCTGCTGATCAGTATATTCCCGCACGCGCCCAATATAGGTTTCTTCGAGCAGAAGGGCAAACAACTCCACAAAGCGTTCACGCTCCTGGACAGAAGCACGGTGCCAGCTGGGCCCCAGCACTCCTTGAGACATCACTTGAAAATTGAACTTCCCCCGTACCAGGGCGGTAACGTTGGCACGCCACTCAGAGGTAGAATCGATGGTGCGCAGCTGTGCAATAATCTTATCGATGGTCTGTTTTATTTCATATGCGGGACCACTTCCCTCCACTTCAGTGGCAGGCGCTATATTTGTTTCTTGTGGTGCAGAAGCTTCCGCCGCGCTGACGCCAGTTGGCACCAGCGTGTACAACGATGTCCACATAAAAACACAAACTACTAGCAGTCCTATTGATCCAGACTTCATAATCGATCTCCATTGCTATATATGCTAAGCGTAAAAACCTAAATTACGTACTCATACCGTCACTGTTTAACCAACCCTGCACGGCGCTGCAGATAGGCGTCACGCACAAACAGATACGGATCGAGCTGTTCTATTACAATACTTTCGTACGTATCTTTGTCAAGCGAGACAGCGTTAACCGCATCCACACCTTTAGATACTAGATATCCATCGCGGTGCAGTGCCCAATAGAGGGGGTCGGTGTAAAATTGTGGCACCAGCGCAACTCCGTCACGCAGCGTTGAAGGTCCCAACAACGGTAAGACGAGGTAAAACCCCCCTCCTACCCCATAATGCCCCAGCACCTGACCTAAATCTTCCTCTTGTTTACGTAAGTCCCACCAGTTTTGGGCGGGGTCGTAGAAACCGCCCACCCCCACGGTGGTGTTTATAAGAAGACGGGACAGTTCAACCCCAGCCTGAGTAAACTTAAGCTGGAGCAAACTGCTTACTGCGCGCAGCGGCGATGCGAGATTGTCAAACATGCGGCTGACACCAGAACGGATCGGGACTGGAACGATCCGAAACACCCGCGCTGTCGGCTTGAGCAGATAGAAGTAACCTTTATCGTTAAGCCAGAATACTGCTCGATTTACCGGTTCGAGGGGATCGAACCACTCTTCGTCCCAGTCTCCATCCCCGTACAGATCGTCAGAAAATGGATCGTCCGCAAAGGGGTCAGCGTAGATCGCCTCTGTCTCAAAGGGGGTGGAATCCGGCAATGTGGTGGATTCATCCGCTCCGGGAAAAGACGGTGAGGCTGCGACTCCAGGGGCGGACACAAAGCAACACCCAACAAGTAACATCAATAGCAGACCGAGCTTGGGTAGCGCAGTAAAGTTGCACTTCCATCGAGGCATACACATATGCATCCTATTTCAGCATCTAAGCACTCAAGTTAGTTTTCAAAGATATACTTGCTGAGGAGTTCCTCAAAATTTATTGCTGACTCGGTCTCGAAAATCTCTCCCCCATCGGCGATTAAATCGAAGGAGCCGCCGGGGAGGATACTGATGTAGCGATCCCCGATAATTCCCGAAGTCCGGATAGATGCGATACAATCTTCCTGCAACTTCACATCGGGCTGAATATGCATAACAACCATCGCTTCGTAGGTTTCATGATTGAGCTTAATACTGGCTACCCTGCCTACAGAGACTCCGGCAATATCCACCGCTGCTCCCTGTTTCAGTCCGGCCACGGAACCGAAACGGGCATTCACGACATAGGTTTTGTCGTTGAAGATCTTCACGTCACCAAGTTTTATCGACATATACGCAAAGCTGGCAAAGCCGAGCAACATAAACAGGCCGACAACCACCTCTAGGTTAAAACGTTTCATATAGAAGGGACTCCTCCGTTTCACTGCTGTATATCGGCCCCATGGTCTCAAGGACAAAGGAGCGGATCAGGGGATTATCAGATAACTGGAACGCTTCGGGTGAAAGGGGCCCATGCAGGCGTGAGTCTGCCATGAGGGCAACATAGTCCGAAAGCTTGAATATTTTAGGGACATCGTGACTTACTATTACGGCGGTATAGTTCAACTGTTTCTGCGCCTTATAAAACAGGCGATAGATTGCGTTGCTTTTTTTCACGTCGAGCCCAGTAGTGGGTTCGTCGAAAAAAACCACCTTTGGGTCGAGCATCAATGCGCGCGCCAGCCCGACTCGCTTTTTCATCCCCCCACTGAGTTGGGCGGGGAATTTATCTTCCTGCCCTTCTAGCCCCATGAGTGCTAGTTTTTCCTCCACCGCCACCTTGATATCTTTCTCCTTGGTGCGGGTTCGCTCACGCAAAGGGAGGGCGACATTGTCGTATACATCCATGGAGTCAAACAGGGCAATATTTTGGAACAAGACTCCAAAGGAGCTGCGGATCTCGCGCATTTCAGCCTTGGTGCAGTACGAAAGATCGCGCCCAAACACCTTAACCGTGCCGCTATCAGGCTTGAGCAGACCGAGCATGTGCTTTAAAATAACACTTTTGCCCTGGCCACTGGCGCCAACGATAACTGTAGTGGTTCCGGCAGGGATCTGCAGATTCACCCCATCCAGCACTGTCTGCGAACCAAAAGATTTATGCACACCCTCTAGCTCTATTATACATTCTCTATCCTGCTTCAAACCTAACTCCATCAAGTCATCATTCGCCGCCCACTATAGCTGGTGGAGGGCAAAGACTGGGGGATAAATTCTGTGCTGCACCTACAGCATGATAGCGCTTACCAGGTAGTCCCACACCAGAACCGAAACGGACGCCATCACCACCGCTTTGGTAGTGGTGCGGCTTACCCCTTGGGCCCCGAACCCGCCATCGCGCTCCAGGTGCAGGTAAAAGCCGCGTGCAGAGGAGATCCATACCATCAGCAGGCCAAATACAAACGATTTCACAAAGCCCATTTTCAGATCCAGCCACACCACATTTTTATACATCCCCTGGAAGTAAGCGCCTGCACTCACGTCGAACAGGTGCACCCCCACAAGGTATCCGCCAAAAATTCCTACTACGTCAAAAATACATACCAGTAGCGGCATGGCGATAAGGGTAGCGAGAAGTTTGGGCGCAATGAGGTAGCGAAGCGGATCGATCGCCATACATTCGAGGGCATCAATCTGCTCACTATTGCGCATAATTCCCACTTCGGCACAGATGGCGGAACCTGCACGTCCGATAACCATAAGTGCTGCCAGCACCGGACCAAGTTCGCGGATGAGGCTGATCGCCACCGCTGCCCCGAGAAAACCCACAGAGCCGAATTTGTTCAAGGTGTAGTACCCCTGCAACCCCAACACCATTCCGGTAAACAGCCCGGTAAATATGATGACGTAGAGTGATTTAGCTCCTATAAAATGGATCTGGCGAATCACAGGGTACAACTTATATGGCGGTTTCAGCACCGCAACCATACTGGCAAGCAGAAACAGCCCCAAGCGCCCGTACCACGACAAAAAGTACATGGTTTCCGCTCCGAGGCGTTCAATATATTTTGTTACCGATTTCATTATCGACACACCAACTTTCCCACGTGTTATTAACGCATCTACCTGACCAGGAAGCCCTCAGGTTGCGATACCCATCAGTGGCTGTGTTATCTGGGTTGTGATCCTTGCAACCAATCAAAACACACAAGCGCGCATATTAGTACAGAGCGACCAAGTTGTCGAGCAGGATTGACAACATATCTCTAACCATTTTTTCAAAATTTCCCCGTGTAATAGCGCAGCAGCGTGCATATATTGCCACTTATCCACATATGCCCCGCGACATGGCCGCAGGATAATGGTATAGTTTTCGCCCCGCAGCGCGGAGTTTAGTGGATCGTATGCTATACAACATGGTTTAAATGCAAACATATGCAGTGGAAATATATACATTTATTTTTCTTTTTTGTCCCTTTGAAACAGCAGACCTGCACGTAATTTGGTAATTCGCACAAGGAGCATATACCTATGGCTATTTTTCTCACCCTTCTGACAGTAGGGATCGTAAGCACTCTGTTCTATACTCCAGTTCCTGAAGATTTGGTGCCAAAACTTGAATGGGCAGCACTGGGAGTACCTTTGGCTCTGTTGCTGTGGCAGATGATCGAGTTAAGCCGCAAAGGGGCAAAAAAACAACAGCAGGAAGAAGCTCCCGCCCCCACTCCGCAACCGTCTGCTGCCGCCGTTGAACAGGACCCACAGAAGCTCCAAGATGCCGCGGTCATTCAGTTTCTCGCGCGCCTGCAGGATAAAGGGCGCCTGATCGACTTTATCATGGATGATATGACCCCATACGGAGATGAGCAGGTTGGTGCCGCGGCGCGCATTGTGCACCAGGGGTGTCAGGAAGTCCTAGACGATTTCTTCAAAATAGCGCCGCTGCACGATGGAGCTGAAGAGGAGAGCATCACCCTGGCACCAGGGTACGATAGCGCCTCCTACCGCTTGGTGGGAAGTGTCGCGGAGCAGCCCCCCTACACTGGTGTAGTACTGCACCGCGGCTGGATTACCCACAAAGTCAATCTGCCGCGGGTAAGCGCTGCGGATCTGCTAGAGGATGATGCGTATGTGATCGCCCCGGCTGAAGTGGAGATTGAATCCGCCCAGTAAACTGACCTTCCATACCCTTTGACAGAGAATTTGCTATGCCTGAATCACAGATAAAATATTCCATCGGCATTGACCTTGGCACCTCGAACTCCGCCCTCGCCATTGCCGAAGTAGACTCCTCAGCGCCAGCGTACAACATCGACATAACCCAGCTTATCAGCCGCCAGGGGGTGGGAAAAGCTGCGACGCTCCCCTCGTGCATCTATCTTGCCACAGAGGAGGAACAAAAACACCTGCCCCAGATTCCGTGGCAAGAAGAGCAGAGCTACCGCGTAGGGTTGTTTGCGCAGGAGCACGGTGCCGAAGTGCCGGAACGGCTGGTATCCTCGGCAAAGTCGTGGCTGTGCAACCCCCACAACGATCCATATCAGCCCGTTCTGCCGTGGCAATCGCCCCTGGAGGAGCGTAAAATCTCCCCTCTGGAGGCGCAAAAAGTCTATCTCACCTACCTGCGCCACAACCTCGAACACCACATGCAGCAGCAGGGTAAAGAGCTCGATCTGCGCGAGTGCCAGGTAACCCTTACGGTGCCAGCCTCGTTTGACGAAGTTGCGCGTCTTCTGACTGCGGAAGCGGCAGAAACCGCAGGCTGGGGAGAGGTCACCCTGCTGGAAGAACAACAGGCGGCATTCTACCACTGGCTTGGCACCAATGCCGAAACCTGGCGCGAGCAGGTCAGGGCTGGGGATATCATCCTGGTGTGTGACATCGGCGGTGGCACCGCGGACTTCAGTCTCATTGCCGTAACCGAAAAAGAGGGCAATCTTCATCTAGAGCGGATTAGCGTAGGTGACCACCTGCTCCTTGGGGGAGATAACATGGATCTCGCCCTCGCCTACACCCTAAAAGCTGAGCTGGAGCAAAACAGCAAGGAACTCGACACGGCACAGTTTCTCGCCCTGATCCACGCCTGCCGTCAAGGGAAAGAAACCCTGCTAAATGACGCACAGCTTGCCAGCTATCCCATCTCCATCGCTGGACGCGGTGCAAGCTTGTTTGCGCGCAGCCGCTCTGTTCAACTCCTGCGTGCCCATGTGGAACAAGTAATTATGGATGGATTTCTCCCCCAGTGTGGTATTGACGCGGTGCCGGAAGAAAATAGTGCCGGTCTGCAGGAGGTGGGGCTCAACTACACTGCCGATCCCGTAATCAGCAAACATCTGGCACATTTTCTGGTCAACAGCCGCCGCAACGTGGACTCTGGCATGGCGCTTGGTGTAGATCTCAGCCTGCACCACAGCCATGGCACCGATTTCATCTTCCCAACTGCAATCCTATTTAATGGGGGGATATTCAAAGCCGAGGTAGTGCGCCAACGCGTCATGGATTTGATTCAGAGCTTCAACCCCGCTCAGCCGCTGCGCCAACTCAACAATGAGACTCCAGACCTTGCCGTGGCACGTGGTGGCGCCGCGTATGGGCGCACCGTGGCACGCAAAGAGGGAATCAGAATTAAAGCGGGGACTGCACGCTCCTACTATCTTGGTCTCCAGAGTGCCATGCCCGCAGTTCCAGGGTTGAAGCCACGCCTGAAGGGGGTATGTATCGTCCCGCAGGGGATGGAGGAGGGGACGGAACTTCTCCTTGAGGGGCGTGAATTTGGCCTTATGACCGGGCAAGCCGCGGAATTTCGTTTCTTCAGTTCCGCCACCCGGGCGGGAGACGAAATGGGCACCGAAGTGGATTCGGTTGAGGAGCTGGAGGAAAGTGCGCGCCTTGAAGTAACCCTTGAAGGGGAGGAGCAACAGCGCCTTCCGGTTCAGCTCTTGAGCCGCTTTACCGAACTTGGCACCCTGGAGCTGTGGATGAAACATCAACCCAGCGCCAAACACTGGAAGATTGAGTTCAACCTACGTGGACAAGAGCAGTAACTATGGCAACAACAGATAAACAGCAAAGTCGCTATTTCATCGGCATTGATCTGGGTACGAGCAACTGTGTTCTTTCCTATGTGGATCGACGTCAGCCGGAGAAGGGCTCTCAGGTTCTACCCATCCCTCAGTGGGACAGCGCGACCAGCGTGCGGGCCCAGGATGAACTCCCTTCATTTGCATTTTTACCTGCCGCTACGCAACTTGAGCGCACCCCGCAGCGTGAGGATGTTCCCGCGCTGGACTCTGGCTGGATTCCGGGAGAGTATGCACGCCAGCAACTCCCCTTCAGCCCCGGGCGCGTGATCCACTCTGCCAAATCATGGTTATCCCACAGCGACGTAGATCGCACCGGAGCTATCCTGCCGTGGCAATCGCAAGAGATAGAGGCAGACAAACGCCTCTCCCCCATGGCAGCGAGCGCCCTGTTTCTGCGCTGGCTGCGCAGCGTGTGGGATATGCATATGGCTGGCGCCGGCAACGTCGCCGCGACATTCTGCAACCAGCAGATCGTCCTCACAGTGCCGGCATCCTTCAACGAGGCCGCGCAGGAACTCACCCTGCAAGCGGCACAGGCAGCGGGCTACCCCGACACCCTCCGCCTTATTGAAGAGCCGCAGGCGGCCTTCTACTTCTGGCTGGGGAAAAACGAAAATCTCACCATTCTGCACGACATGCTCGAAGAGCGTGCCCACGCGCCGCTAAAGATTCTCGTGTGCGACATCGGTGGCGGCACCACCGATCTAAGCCTGTTCAGTGTCACCCCAGACAAAAAGGCACGCACAGGGCTGAAGATGGAACGCCTGGCGGTGAGCGAACACCTGCTCCTTGGCGGGGACAATATCGACCTCACCCTCGCCCATGTGCTGGAGCGCAAACTTGTGGGGGAACACAAACGGGTGAGCCCCAAACAGTGGAGCCAGCTTCTCGCCCAGGCACGGGATATAAAAGAGCGTATTTTAAGCGCAAGCTCCGAAGCGGACAGCAGCGCTGCAAGCTTCCCTGTCACCATCTCCGGCGCCGGCGCTGGGTTATTTTCTTCCACCAAATCGATCCGGGTAGAAGCTGAGGAGGTGCGTACATCTATTCTGGAGGGATTTTTCCCCCTGACCCCCGCGCATCAACGCCCGTACCAGCAGAGCTCCGGCCTGCAGGAATGGGGGTTGCCCTACGCGCAGGACAGCGCTATCTCCCGCCATGTGGCGGAATTTCTCGATGGAGAGAGTATCGATGCGGTGCTATTCAATGGCGGCAGCGTAACTCCGGCATTGCTACGCCAGCGTCTACAGCGGTTGCTCCAAGGATGGCAGGGAGAGGACCGCCTTGTGCGCGAGCTGCACAACGACGCGATATCTCTTGCGGTAAGTCGAGGCGCAGCACGTTACGGCTGGATAACGGCGCAGAGCCAGAGTGAGCGCATCACCGGGGGTTACCCCCACTCCCTCTACCTCGAAGTGCACGGGCGCAAGAAAAAAGAGCGCACCCTGGTGTGTATCCTCCCCAAAGGGATGGAAGCAGGACACAGCGTCAAGATTGCAGAGCCCGAGTTCGACCTCCTGGTCAATCAGCCGGTGCGCTTTCAATGTTGCTACGCCTTGAAACGCCAGCAGGATCGCCCCGGTACCCTCACCACTTGGAACCGGGATGAATTCCGCCCCCTCCCCGCGCTTGAGACCGCTATCCACCTGGATCCACAGCAAGCGCGTCCGGCCAACAACCGCGTGCGGGTGCGTCTGGAGGTGAGCCTGAATGAGCTGGGACTGCTGCAAATATATTGCGTAGCCCTCGATGGCAGCGGACGCTGGCGCCTCGACTTCAACCTGCGTAAAGAGGTGGAAGAGAGCCCCACGCGGGATCCCGCCCAAACACAGAGCAAAGAGATCAGCGCAGAAGTGCGCGCCGCAGTGCAAGAGGCCACACCGTACCTTGAAGCACTGTACGGTAAGAAGAAACGGGCCGATCTACCAGATGTTAAACCCAAATATCTGGCGCGCGAACTTGAAAAGCACTTGGGAAAGCGCGACTCTTGGGACAGCGGCACGCTGCGGCAGCTTTGGCCTCACCTCAACAACGGGATGACACGCAAAACCCGCAGTGTCGAGCATGAAAACACCTGGCTCTATCTCGCCGGGTTTTGCTTACGCCCCGGCTACGGCGTAGAGCACGATGACTCGCGCATTGAACAATTGTGGCGTTTGCACCAGCTTGGGATGGCATTCCCCAAGGAGAAACGGGTGCAAAAGCAGTGGTACCTACTCTGGCGCCGGGTCGCGGGGGGGCTAAACCGCCAGCGTCAGCAACAGCTATTTGACGCTATCGCAAGCGCGCTCCAAAACCAGACCGAACCTGAGCCGGAGATGGTGTATCTCGCCGGAGCGCTGGAACACCTAAGTCCGGAAACCAAACGTGATCTGGTACAGCTGTTCAGTAAACGGGTGCAGAAACAGACCCTTAAACACACCTCCCCCTACACTTGGGCTTTGGGGCGTCTACTGAGTCGCACCCCGCTATACGCTGGACGCGAAAGCATCGTCCACCCCCGTGAAGTGGAGCAGTTGTTCGAGCGCATGGAGCCGCTTGACTGGAACACCCCGGCTTTAAGTGGACTCAATGCGATGTTTTCACAGGCAGCGCGCTGTACCGAACAGCGTGATATCGACATCAATCCCGAACTCCGTCAGCACATCGTGGCGAAACTCAAGCGCAGCGGTGCGTCTCCCCATCAAATTGAGGTGGTGGCGCACTATGTTGCCGTTGACGATGCTGACCGCACCCTGCAGTTCGGCGAAACCCTTCCCGCGGGGCTGATTCTGGCACGATCCTGACTTCTGCGCGCGCGGCGCAGACCGATGCACGCGTAGGTGCGTAACTTCCACCCATGACGCCATACAAAGGCAGGGGCAGTTCATGCCTTGCCCCTGCGGCGGCTACGGAATAAATACAAGGCTAAAAAGAGATGAGACAGATAGATTTTGACCTTGAAGGCAGTCCACATATAGAGCTGCACCAGCTCCTAAAGGCCACCGGCCTGTGTGGCAGTGGCGGCATGGCCAAAAATGTCATTGGCGCCGGAGAGGTGTGGGTGGACGGGCAGGTGGAGCTGCGCAAGCGGGGCAAAATCGGCGCTGGAGGGCAGGTTAGTTTCGCCGGTACCACTATCCGCGTGGTAAGTAGCACCTGATCTGCCCTGCCCCTTGCTTAGCCCTGCCCCTGCAGCGCCTTTACCTCGTCGTAAAGGGCACTCAGCCCTGCGGCACGAAAGCAGCAGCTGCGTACCTGTGCTTCCCCCTGCGCGTTGATCTGAACCCAATCTATCACTTCGACCCCTTTGCGCACTGCACGGCTGAACCCTGGCACCCCTAGTGCCAGGAGTTCCTGCCACATCTCTTCGATATCGAGCAGAGTAAAGGCGGCAACATCTTCCTGCGGTGCACGTACCCGCACAAAGTAGTCGAGCAACTCACATGCATACCCCCCATCGGGGCGTGCCCAGCGGATAAAACAGTGTGCGGGTTTGCGGCGTTGCGCTATTTCACTGCGCAGGGCATGTGTATCCATATAACACCTCCATACAATATCTAAAAGGGGACAACTCACAATTGACATTCCCCCTGAATATACCTAGTCTTAACCTGAAAATTCAATGTGATAGCTACCTACAGGAGAAACAACATGGTTGTGGCAAAAAAAGGGGATACCGTCAAGGTGCATTACACCGGACGCCTGGAAAACGGTGAAATATTTGATTCTTCAGCCGGGAAAAAACCCCTCAATTTTATAGTGGGGCACCGTGAAGTGATAAAAGGTTTTGACGAAGCGGTGGAGGGGATGATTGTCGGGGAGGAGAAAAGTATCACCATTGAACCAGAAAAAGGGTACGGCAAGTCTAATGAAGACCTCATTCAGACGCTTAAACGCAGCGATATGCCTGAAGGGCTGGAATATTCGGTAGGAAATCAGATTGAGGTCACCAGGGAAGATGGTTCTCTGTTCCACGTAATGGTGAAGGAGATAACAGAGACTGAGGTAAGTCTTGACGCAAATCACCCTCTTGCGGGCAAGCGCCTGCTCTTCGAGATCCGCATGGAAGAGATAACCCCGGCAGAAGAGCAAAACAAGGAGATCTCCGGCATGATGATGAATCAGCTCAAGGAACAACGGAGCAAATTGAACTGACCCACATAGATCTGACACCTTTATACGCACCCTGCCCTAGGAAAACTGAAGCAGATTGAGGGGAACGCTTGTTGAATACCGCTACCAACATTACGCCAGAAACCACCACTGACATCGAACAACTTGTGGGTAAAATCCAGGGCTTTGGCAAGGAGAGTCTCGAAGATATTCTCCACCTCATGGCTCATTCAATCAATCTGCTTACCGGACACAACCGCCTGCGCATCTATCTGGAAGATTTTACCCAGGGAAGTCTGAGCTGTGTCATCGCCACCGGCCCTCTGGCCGAGGAGCTGCAGCGCATGAATTTCCCCATCAACTCGCTGGAGTTCATCACCTCGCGGGTATACGTTAACCAGGAGGAGATCAAGCAGAGTGACACCAGTGCGCTGGACAACTCCAAGGAGATCAACTTTGTCCAGCGTTTCAATATCAAGGCGACCTACATCCTCCCTCTGCTGCACAAAAACCGCTCTATCGGGGTGCTTTGTGTAGACAGCACACGCAAAGGGCGGATTCCGCGCGAAGCGCACCAGCAGAAACTTAAGAAATTCCTGGCGGAAGTGGTCCCAAACCTCGATATCGCACGCAAGTACCACCAGCAGCTTCTCCTTGCACGCCGTATCGATGAACGCAAAAACCGCGAAGCGGCGCAACACATGATGAAGTCGGCGGTGCGTCTGGTCAAGAACCTCACCCTTGCCTCGGTGTTAATTCCCGCCCCGCTGGGCTCTGAGGGGGATGCCCAGGGGCTGCGCATCCTCACCTCCTACTCACGCGAATCAAGTGCGCGAAAGCTCTACGAAGACAAGCAGATGATCAGTCTGCAGCAGGGGGAATCCCTGTTGTCGCGCTATATCGCCAACGATGGCACCATTGTGGATGAGCGTTTCCTCTCGCCACTGTATTTCCCCAACCTGGCAGCGGAGCCGCTCCAAAAGCGCTACCTCACCGAAGAACTCGGGCTGAAATCGCTCTACGCGGTGCCGCGTTACGCGTCGCGCAGTCGCCGCATCATCTGCGTGGTCAACTACTACACCGATAGGGGCTACAACTTCACCAACTTTGAACGCGGACTCCTCGAATCCCACGCGGAGATGGCGGAACGGGTTATTCGCGAGATCGGCGGCGAGCACATGGAGATCCGCGTACTCTCGGAGATTAACGATCTGCTCCAGGAAGGGTTTGAAGGGTTACAGCCGTTTCTAAACCGGGTGCTATCAAAGGCAACGGAGCTGATTGGGGCAAACACCGGCAGTATCGCTCTCGTGCAGGAGCACGAGGATGGGGCCTGGCTGGTGGTGGAAGATGAAGATGGCAACCTCATCGGCGCAAAGAGCAAGGAGTGGTACAAAAAGTATATCCCTCCCAACCGCATCGGGGGGATGGAACTGGCGCGCGAACAGCGCAGCCTCACGGGCTACACCGCGCACACGGGTGTGCCACAGATGATCGCAGACACCGACAATCCAGACCCTGACGGATTCTACCGTCACATCACTGAGGCAATCAAAAGTGAGCTTGCGGTGCCGGTGATTGTGGACAACAAGGTGGTAGCTACTATCTGCCTCGATAGCATCAAAGCACACTATTTTACCAGCGAGCACAAGCGGATTCTGCGCATTATTGAGCGGATGATTGGACGTTATCTGGTGGACCTGCAACAGATCGCTGCCCTCACCCAGGAGGTCTCGCAGCTGCGCCGCGATGTTACCTACAAAGACCCGAAAATCTCATCCTACAAACTTGGAAACATCATCGGCAATTCGGCGCGCTCCAACGAGGTGGTAAACTTTATTCAGACCATCACCCCTATGGTGTTCAACCGTGTTGCATCGTGGAGCTACATTACCAGCGAAGATGCTGCCCTCGGACTCCCCTCTATTTTCATCTCCGGCGCTACCGGTAGCGGCAAAGAGTTTGTGTTCAACAATATCTATTCCCGTTTGAACGAGATGTATCAGACCCAGTTCAAGAATGGACGCCAGCTGCCGATTAAAAAGTGCAATATTGCCGCCTACAGCGGTGAGCTCACTTACGCGGAGCTGTTCGGCAACAAGCGCGGTGCCTTCACCGGCGCCCACACCGATCGGAAAGGGATTCTGGAGGAAGCCAACGGCGGAGTGGTGTTTCTAGATGAGATCGGGGATGCCGATCCAAAGACGCAGGTGCAGCTATTGCGCTTTCTCGACAACGGCAGTTTTGTGCGCTTGGGGGAAAATAAAACCCGTTTGTCCCACGTACTTTTGATCGCGGCTACGAATAAAAACCTGCCGGATCTGATCAAGAAGGGGTTGTTCCGCGAAGATCTTTTTCATCGCCTCTCAGAACTCACCCTCGAAGTTCCGTCTTTGAACGAGCGGCGCGAGGATATCCCCGACCTCTGCACCCACTTTATCGGCAAACTTCACCGCGCCTACAAAAGCCCTACGCAGGAGGTGGCAGACCCTCCGGTACTGGACAAGGCGGCGCGTCACCTGTTGCAGCACCACCACTACACCGGCAATATGCGTGAGCTGCGCTCCATCCTGCTGCGGGCACTGTTTTTCCGGCGCGCAGAGGTGATCAACGCCGCTGACATTCGCCGCGCCATTGGGACCCCCTTGGCGATAGCGGAGGAGAGTGTTCCCGAGGCCAGAATATATACAGAGATGGCACAGCGGGTGTTCGCCTCTATCGTTAACGGCAACGAGGATTTTTGGAGCGCCATCTACTCCCCGTACTCCAACAACGACCTGCCACGCGATGCGGTGATTGCTGCCATTGACCTGGCGCGCTCCCACGGTGCCGCCACCATGCCGGCTATTGCTAGAACTCTAAAAGCGTGCGACCCCAGCAGCGCTCGCAGCGAAGAACGTAAAACATTTTTTCGCTTCAAAAACTTTTTATATAAAACCATCCGCATAACCTAAGCACGCACCACTGAGTGCATCCCTTAGATTCAAACAAACTGGTGCAGGAGTTTTTCCACCTCCTGCCGATCCGCATCGCGCCAGGGGCCGATACACACAAACCCCATCTGTTCCGGAATAAGGCAAGTGGTAGCAGCGTGCGCTACCCGTGCCGCATCAATATTACTCCACATGTGCAGATCGTCCGCCAAGGTGCGCATATATCCACTGACCACTCCCCAGCCATAGCGCCCCGCCAATTCTTCCACATTGTCACGGCTAAAATCGAGATGATTCAAGGCATTGCGCGCAACCATATCCAGACACTCCTGCTTTGGCTGAATCCGCGTCTGTACCACAACCTCAAGCAATGCCTGCACTACTGCCACTAAATTTTCAGGCTCGGTTGAGAGGTCGATAGAAAAACACCCGCAGTCTGGATATTCTTCCACACTTGCCTCCACACTGTAGGTGAGCCCTGAGTCTTCACGTAACTTCTGCATCAACAGGCTCGCACCACCTTCCCCAAGTAAGCGCCGCAGTACGCGCAATTCCTGCGCATGGGAATGCTCGCGCCCAGTGGTGCGCCATGCCAATTGCAGAGTAAGCTGGGAGTCGGAATCTTTAACCCAATCCAGGCATGGACCGGCAAAGGTGTGCGACGGCGGTTGGAGCACAGCAGCTGCCTGCGCACCCCCTTGCCAAGCTCCAAAATGAGCTACTGTCGCAGCCTGCACTGCTGCCGGATCAACTGGGCCCGAGATGCTAAGCACCAGATTATTAGGTACATAGTAGCGTGTATACCACGCCTTAATCTCCTGTATCCCAAAGGAGCGGATGGTGGCGGGGGTGCCAATAACAGGTTGTCCTAGAGGATGTTCACCCCACAACAGACGCGCCATACGGTTATCTACGCAGACATCTAACCCGAATTCGTTAAAATCACTCAGGGCTTCTTCGAGCACAATAGCGCGTTCGGTCTCCAAGTTTAAAAACTTGGGGGTGCGCAACATGAGGCTGAACAGTTCAAGCCCCTGCGCCACACTGTGCGGATGCACGCGGGCAAAGTAGCTAGTGGTTTCCGCATCGGTGCCGGCATTCATATGGCTGCCGAGTTGCTCAAACGCTTGCTCCAGGGCGGGACCAGAGGCGTAGCGCGCATTACCGCGAAACATCATGTGCTCCACAAAGTGGGATAATCCGGCCTGAGCCGGAGTTTCGTAGCGACTGCCTACCTTTACATAGCAGATGATCTCGACACTGTGGAGATAGTCAAGGGGGGCAACAACTAACTCGAGACCGTTGTCCAGGGTGGTATGGTGGTATTCAGGCATAGTGTTCCAGTTAAGCGAGAAGATCGCTACGTGAAGATTTACATGACAAAACGGGAGCCTGCGCTGCAGACTCCCGTACGGATAAAATATTGATTGTCCAGACGTTGACCCGTGCGCTCAACTACTTCTGGAGCAGACGTGCAGCCTCTTTGGCATGGTAGGTCAAGATCAGATCCGCGCCCGCGCGTTTGAGTCCGGTCAGGGTCTCCATAACCACCGCATCGTGGTCGATCCACCCTTTCTCTGCTGCGGCCTTCACCATAGAATACTCTCCAGAGACATTGTATGCCGCCAGAGGCAGGTCAAAGCGCTCCTTGATATCGCGGATGATATCCATATACGCAAGTGCTGGCTTTACCATAAGAAAGTCGGCACACTCATCCACATCCAGCATTGCTTCACGGATCGCCTCACGCCGATTCGCCGGATCCATCTGATAGCTGCGCCGATCCCCAAACTGCGGGGTTGAGTCTGCCGCATCGCGGAACGGACCGTAGTAGGCACTAGCATACTTGACCGCATAGCTCATGATGGGGATATGGGTGAAACCATTATCATCGAGCACTTCTCGCAGGGCGCTAATACGCCCGTCCATCATGTCGCTGGGAGCGACTATATCCGCCCCCGCCTGCGCATGTGACAGCGCTTCGGCGGCCAGGAGCTCGAGGGTAGAGTCATTATCCACATCTCCATCTTTAATCACCCCACAGTGGCCGTGGTCGGTGTACTCACACATACACACATCGGTAATTACGGTAAGCTCAGGAAGCTCCTGTTTCAGGGCGCGGATGGTGCGCTGAATAATCCCCTCATCGCTATAGGCGTCTTTGCCCATAGCGTCTTTATGTTCTGGGATCCCAAACAGGATTACTGCGGGGATTCCGAGTTCATATACCTCACGTGCCTCTTTCACCAGATTATCGATAGAATACTGGTAAATACCTGGCATAGAGGGGATCTCTTTTTTAATGTTCTCACCAAAGGCGCTGAACATGGGATAGATCAGATCTTCTACGCGCAGATGATTTTCACGTACCATACGGCGCAGGTTTTCATTTTTACGCGTGCGCCGTGCGCGATAGCGGGGAAAATACATATATCAGGCTCCTGTGTTTGGGGTTATGGGTGAAAAGGCTATGAAATTGCACATTTCAGCGCTGCTACCAATCCTGGGATGGTATATGGATCTGCTTCAATGGCAAGCGGCAGGTGGTATTCACGCGCGGTAGCGCTGGTTATAGGACCGATGGAGGCATATTTAACCCGCGCCGGCACCTGGGCAAGTTTCTCATCGAGGAGGGCAACATAGTTGTGTACCGCCGAGGAAGAGGTGAAGGTGACAATGTCGACACGCTCATGGAGCAACGCAAGAAGTGTAGCGCGTTTCGAGGTTGCAGCGATGGTCCGATATGCAACCGGAGCATCAACCTCTGCACCCAAACGTTGGAGCGCGGGCACAATAACATCGCGCGCCAGCTCAGCGCGCGGGTACAAGACCCGCAACCCTGCAACTCCACGGGCACGCAGGAGTTCCACCACCCCTTCTGCAGTAAACTCATGTATCGGAGTGATGCCATTATAGCCGTGCTCCTGCAGGCATTTCAGAGTACCGGGACCAACACTTACCAGTTGCACACGGGAAGGCAATTCGATCCGCTGGTGCGTGATAAAATTAAGCACCATGTTTACCGCATTGACCGAAGTGAGAAGGAGCATGTCGTAGTCAGCTATGTGGTGAAGGGCTGTGTTGAAGGGGGTGGAATCGAGCGGAGGCACAATCTCTATCAAGGGGAACACCTCTGCACGCAACCCGGCATGTTCCAGTGCGGAGACAAATTGCTGCGCCTGATGTCGCGGACGGGTAACCAGCACGCAGGGTGATGCAGTATTTACCCTCTCATCTCGACCCATTTCAATCCTGATCCACCTGATCTATTTTCTTCATCTCTCCCGGTGCAGCCTCAACCTCCAGTTCGAACAACTCATGCAAAACATCAACATAGGGTTGGGCAGTTGCACATTTTTGCGCGCGTTTCAGACCTGTAGTGGGCTGGTGGAGGATCTTGTTGACCAGTGCCTGACTCATCGCTTCGACCGCACGTCGTCCTTGCTCATCCAGATTTTTAATCTGGCGCAGAGTTTTTTCCACCTCCCGTTGCCGCATCCGTTCCATTTTCTGCCGCAACGCCACAATGGTGGGAACCACCTCTAGACTGCTCATCCATCCTTTGAACTGCATCAGTTCCTGATTGATGATCTCCTCTGCTTCGATCGCCTCTTTCTGACGTTCATCCATGTTAGCTTTAACAATCCCCTGCAGATCGTCTACATCATAGAGATACACGTTACCGACATTGTTTACACGGGGATCAATGTCGCGGGGCACGGCGATATCAATAAAGAACATTGGCTTCTGCTTGCGTTGCCGTAGGGCGTTCTGCACCTGTTCGGGCTGAATGATGAAATTCGTTGCGCCGGTGGAGGAGAGGACAATATCAACTTGGTGCAAATGGTCCGCAAAATTTTCAAACAACACCGCACGTCCAGAGAATTCCTGCGCCAGCGTTTGCGCGCGCGCGAAGGTGCGGTTTGCCACTAACACCTCTTTGACACCGTTGTTGACAAAGTGGCGTGCTGCAAGTTCGCACATCTCCCCGGCGCCGAGTAACATCACGGTTTTGCCTTCAATGGAGTCAAATATTTTGCGTGCCAGCTCAACCGCAGCAAAAGAGACCGATACCGCATTTCCGGCGATATTGGTCTCGGTGCGTACCCGTTTTGCTACCGAAAAAGCCTTGTGTAAAAAACGGTTCATGATCAGACCGACACTACTGTATTCCACCGCGTATCCGTAGGCATCCTTGATCTGTCCCAATATCTGCGGTTCCCCCACCACCATGGAATCAAGGCTCGCCGCAACGCGGAACATGTGGCGCATCGCGTCATCCCCCTGCCGTACGTACAGGTGCTTGCTCAGTTGCTCCACATCCAGACCATGGTAACGCGCTATAAAACGGGTTACTGCTTCAATCCCCTCCTCTGCGTAGTCGGCAGCAGCGTAAATCTCCACCCGGTTACAGGTAGACACCACCACAACTTCAGCAATACAGGGGAGCTTTTTCAGCTGTCCCAGGGCATCACCTATATGCTCCGGCGCAAAAGCCACGGTTTCACGAATGGAGACCGGGGCGGTTTTATGACTTAAACCGACAACGAAAATTTCCATATGTTTTTCCAATTATCACCACCGGGACACTGTCCATCACAGTGCGATCCGGCAGATCGATGTTAGTTTTTGACTCTACCCAGCCATAGAACTGTAGCTGTGCAACCCAGGCAGGAGAAGATTTACCCCTAGAAAGGTGAAGAGTAAAAAGAAGAAGCCGATGATAGCAAAGATCGCCGCCCGCCGCCCGCGCCAGCCCACGGTAAGGCGTCCATGCAGGAGCGCGGCATACAGAAACCAGGTGATCAGGGCCCAAGACTCTTTAGGATCCCAGCTCCAGTAGGTACCCCATGCGGATTCAGCCCATACCGCTCCGGAGATAATCCCCATGGTCATAAGGGGAAAACCAAATTTTAAGCAGCGGTAGTTGATCCGATCCAGGGTTTCAAGCGAAGGGAGGCGGTAATGGAGGGCGGAAAACTTCTTGCTTTTGAGCATCCGCTCCTGAAGCAGGTATAGAATTGCGGCAACAAAAGCTACAGTAAATACCGCATTCCCCATAAACGCCAGCCCTACATGGATGGGGAGCCAGAAACTATCCAACGCGGGGTTCAACTCCTGGGTATGCATCGGCATGAGGCTGCCGAAGAGCATGAACACGGTAATCAGGGTTGCCGTTGCAGCAGCCATCACCTGCATGCGAATCTGCATATCGAGGAGCATGAACACCCCTGCAAGCGCCCAGGCGAAAAATGACAGCGACTCATGCAGATTGGTTACCGGAGTATAACCCGCCTCGAAATAGCGCACAACCAGGGTAACTGTGTGCACACTAAAGGCAACAAGCAGCAACAACCTGGCTCGCCGCCCTTCATTGCCCCGATTGCGTACTACTGCCACCAGAGACATCAGGGTCGCAAGAGCGTACATCAGTAGCGCCACCTTGTACAACAGGATACTCATATTCTCCCTCCCTGGCTTTGTATCTGAAATACACGCAAGATTAAATCTATATCCATCTATCCATCCTATCTACTCACCCACTAAAGGCAAACAAGCATTCTAGGCGCGGATTAAAAACAGTGTCAACCCAAATCCCCGCGCTTTTCCGGGGTGCCGCCACCAGCTTATCCCCAGCAACGTAAACGTTTAAAAGCCAAAGAGTTCCTGTTCTACCAGTTCGCACAGAATATGCCCATAGCAAAGCAACCCCTCCGCTCCCCGCGCCAGCGCTGGAGCCTCCAGCGCAATCACCGTATCCGCGCCAGCATCGAGCCAAGGTGTAGCGTCTGCAGCGGACATCACCAAGGTGCTGCACTCAAGTTCGCGGGCGGTCTGTATCCCGGCGAGCAGGGGCGCACTCACCTCGGCAGTTACAAACATTATCATATCTCCACGATGTGCCGACGCCTGAATTTTGGCGCTGTAATACTGTGCAAAGGCATCCGCTTCGCTCAGAGACGCGGCAAAGGCCGTATCTCCGTTCAGAGAGAGGGTGGGAAGAGAGGGGCGCTCTATCCCCAGGTTATGCAGAAACCCTTGTGCTATTGCATCCGCAACCCCCATCAATCCTCCGCTGGCGGCAACAAGCAGATGTCCGCCGGAAGCAAACGTCTGCGCCAGATGGGCGGCACTCTCCTCCAGCTTAGTAGCATGCTCCACCAGCGACCTCTCCAACACAGAAGTGTGCTGTTGCAGAATATTTACTATCCGTTCTGACATGGTAAATTCCTCTTGTAAACGCGTGACACACTGAATGGATTATCTGAGGTGGAACCGCACTCCCCAGTTACAGGATAAAAGCCCCATGGGCTTTTATCCTGATTTGGTCTTGCATTTTCCGGGTGATATCCTATCATTGAGTGGTGATGGTTTTCCACACTGAAACCGTCATGCACATCTGATCCGTTCTCATATTTCAACCCTCCGCAGGTGTTCTGGTGCCTTTTAGAATATCCACTGGAATTCGCCTGTATCCACACAACGTAAAGGAGTTAGATCATGGCCAGCGACAAGGTTTTAGAGTTCACAGACGCAAACTTTGACAACGATGTTCTCCAGTCTACGGAGCCGGTTCTTGTCGATTTCTGGGCGACTTGGTGTGCCCCATGTAAAGCACTCACCCCCGTGATTGAGGAACTTGCAACAGAGTTTGCCGGCAAGGTCAAGATCGGCAAGGTCAACGTAGATGAAAACCCGGAAACTCCGGGCAAGTACGGAGTGCGCGGCATCCCCACGCTGATCCTGTTCAAAGATGGCAACGTAGTGGATCAGCTAGTTGGCGCTGTACCCAAAAGCCAGTTGCAGGATCTGATCAACAAGGGTCTGTAAGCTCTATTTCGAGCCTTCTTTTTGCGGAGACTACCCCCACTATCTGCCGCATCACCACTCCAACAAGCCCGCTTTCGAGCGGGCTTGTTACCTTTAACCTGTACCCTCAGACGAAAGTCAGACCTCCTCTGTAGCATCGAATCCCTTGCGCAACAGGGTGAAAATCTGCCGATAGGTTTTTTTATCTCCTGGACCCTGATATCGGTGTACGAGTTTGTCCAGTGCCGCAACATCAAGCTTGGGCAGTGTTGCAATGATTTCGGCGCGGATGGCACTGCGTTGCTCCAGATTGCACAACCCATCGCGCCAGCGCTCAAGGGTATGGTGCAGGCGTTTATCCTCCAGTTGGTGCGCGCTCACTCCACGCTGAAAACACCGGACTTGCTCCAACTGAGTTGCATCGCTCCGCAGCAGCCCCGCTAAGTATTTAATTTCGCGCTTCCGCGCCCCCTTGCTCAAACCGCGTGCCCGCTCCACCACAGCCATCAACTCGGATCCAAGTTCCAACGTGGCAATATCCGCTCCGCGCATATCTACCAGATCGCGCGCCAGATCTTCTACTGCGCTGGCTTCACGCTTGCGCGCCGACCGGCTCGGTAGTTGCGCATCCTGTTCATCCATTCAGATCAAAACTCCTTTTTACTGTCCAGCAACAGGGTAATCGGACCGTCATTGCTTAACTCCACCTGCATATCTGCCTGGAACACTCCGGTAGCAACCCTGATCCCTATAGAACGCAAGCGCTCCACCACTGCTGTGTACAGCGCGTTTGCTCTAGGTCCCGCAGCTGCGCGGGAAAAACCGGGCCTGCGCCCTTTGCGGCAGTCGCCCAGAAGTGTGAACTGCGACACCACCAGCGCCTCACCTCCACACTGGGTCAGACTTAGATTCATCTTGTCTGCCGCATCGGCAAAAATGCGCAGCCCCGCAATCTTGTTCGCCATATACTCCACATCTGCTGCGTCATCTGCACGATCCACCCCGAGAAGCACCACTACTCCAGCACCAATAGCGCCAACTTCAGCCCCTTCCACCACAACGCGGGCATGCGTCACACGTTGGACTACTGCGCGCATACCCTCTTCCTCTCACGCCACGTGCCAATAACTTCGGTGGCTTTGGTCACATCTGGAACAACGGCGTCCACATGGGGGACATTGGCGCTTGATTCAGTGTTGATCCAGATTGTGCCCATCTTCAGATGCGCTGCCGTATGCAGGTTGGGGAGAGAATCCTCCACCATGACACATTCCTCCCCTTGCATCCCAGCGTGGTGCAACGCGGCATGATAGGGGTCGGGATGGGGCTTAGGCATGTAATTGCTGATACGGATATCGTAGATATGCTCAAAACAATCTTCAATCGCCAGACATTTTAATACGCGGCACGCATGGTCTGAGGAGCCGTTGGTAAACACGAAGCGGCGCTCTGGCATCTGTTGCAAACAGCGCTTGAGTTCCGGATCAGGCTGCAGGCGGCTCGAAACATCTACATCGTGCACATATTCCAGGTAGTGCTCGGCATCGGTGCCATATTCGCGCATTAAGCCACGCAGGGTGACGCCGTACTTTTCCCAGTAGTGGCGGCGCAGGTAATCAACGCGCGCTGTTTCAATTCCCACTACATCGCGCATATACGCGTTAATCCGCACGTCGATGAGGCCAAACAGGTCACTTTTTGCCGCATACAGAGTGTTGTCGAGGTCGAAGAATACCCCCTTCATCGGCGCTCCCCCTGCGGGGTATATTCCCCCTGAAACACCTCTACCGCCGGCCCAGTCATGCGCACATACCCTTGCGGGGTATACTCCATAAACAGATCGCCCCCGCGCAGATGGTTTACAATATTGCGCTCACAACGTCCGGTGAGAAAGGCGACCACCACCACGGCAGATGCACCGGTGCCGCACGCCAAGGTTTCACCCGCGCCACGCTCCCAGGTACGCTGTTTCACCTCGGTCGGAGATACAATTTCCACAAACTCCACATTGGTGCGCTCTGGAAACCATGCGTGATTTTCCAGCAAAGGACCCCACTTTTCTACCGCAAATGATTCTACCTCTTCGACGAACACCACACAGTGAGGGTTTCCCATAGAGACGCAACTCACCTCGAAGGTTTTCCCCTCCACCTGCAGCGCCACATTGAGCGCCTGCGTTTGCGCCGCACCATGCATGGGGATTTCGCCACGTAGCAGTTGCGGCTCACCCATATGCACCACAGCTTCTGCAACCTTGCCGTCTGCCCCGGGAATCACTTCGATGCTGCGGACCCCTGCGGCAGTTTCAATGGTTACGGTAGTGCCTGCAACGCGCCCGCGATCGTAGAGATATTTGGCGACACAGCGGATACCGTTGCCGCACATCTGCGCCTCGGAACCATCCGCATTAAACATGCGCATCCGCGCATCCGCAATCTCCGACGAGAGGATCAGAATCAGTCCGTCGGAACCTATGCCGAAGTGGCGCTCACTTACTTCACGTGCAAGCACAGCGGGATTTTCAACTGTTGAAATAGAACCATCCACGTAAATGTAGTCATTGCCGAGGCCGTGCATTTTTACAAACTGCATGTTTGGGTCCTCCCTGAATTTTATTCGCATTACTCTGCGGCGTACTGCTCTGTGGGGATGAGTTCTACCTGCGTATCTGCGAGTTTGTCGTTCCAACCCCGCATATCGCGCGTCCACCAGATAGCAAGATATCCCGCGCCCACAAACAATGCGGAAACAAACCCGCCACAAATACGAAGCATAACCTGGGTCAGCGTCAGGGGTTCGGCACTACAGGATACCACCCTTATTTTAGTCACCATTTTGCCCGGGGTTTGTCCGTTTATGTAGTAGAACAGGACATGATACCCCAGCGCTATGAGAACCAGCAGAAGATAAAACCCACCTCTAGCTCCAGGGCTGTGCAAAAGGGGGGCAAAAAACCCGGGCACCCCTTCCCACAGCAGGGCATGCCCCCAAGTGTAGAACAGCAGCCAACATGTAAGTATAGCAGCTATGTCAAGCACTGAGGCAAGAACGCGGCGTCCGACGCTGGCGCGCTCCTGCACGATGGGGGTTTTTACGGGGGGGGACGCTGGCTCTTCGGGGAAAAGGTCGAGAGTGGAAACTTCTCGCGTTGGCTGATCATCTGAGAAGATATCTACCGGATAGGGGGGGGTGGCAAAATGGGCGCTACCAGCGTCACGCTCTTCCTGGTACGCCGCGGCAGGGAGGGCAATGGCTTCGCCATCCTCCAGAGCCTCGGGCTCATGTTCAGTATGGAGCGGTTGGAAGAGAGGAGGCTCGGAGCCGCCATCCAATTCAGGTTTGAGCTCCTCGGTCTCCTCTGCTTCGGTCTCAGCGGCGTGCGCAACAATTTCTCCCTTTGCTGCTCCACCTACAGCCTCTGCGGCAGGAGCGCTTATCCTTGCTTCAGCCGTTCTATCATCTTCTCCTGGTGTGGGGGTTACCCCCGGCGGAGCAACTTCCGCGCAAGCTTCACTTTCAGCCCTAGTCTGCTTCAACTCGCGACCACATTTCTTACAATTTTCCAGATGTGCAAAGGTGTTGTAGCCACAATGGGGGCAGCGCATATCTTCTCCGTATGTACACTAGAGGTGTCGCACACATAGAAGTGTACGACGCTATATTTTTTTTATATCTGCTTTTCCTGCTTTTCCACCAGTATCCCCGTACAGATACTGTAGCACCGCTACAACTGCAAATCCGGCAGTTTCGGTACGCAAAATACGTGGACCGAAGCGCACTGGCACAAATCCGTACTCAGCCGCGCACTCCACCTCTGCACGGGCAAGCCCCCCTTCAGGACCAACAAGGAGGGCTATTTTAGCTGCAGAACCCAGACCTTCTGGCAGAGCCGCGCTTAACTCAATCTCTGCCTCTTCCCACAACAGCAGACGCAGGGCAGCGGTGCACCCTTTGAGGGCGCTCTCTAATCCCTGCGGTTTTTCTACCTGCGGGAGCCAGCTGCGCCCGCTCTGGCGCGCAGCTTCTTGCACAATTTTTTCCCAGCGTTGCATTTTCTTGTCCACTTTTGCAAATGCAATCCGCCCCTGACAGCGGTTAGTGTACACCGGCAAAAAGGCACTCACTCCAAGTTCGGTATTTTTCTGCAGCACGAGGTCAAACCGCTCCCCCTTCGGCATCCCCTGCAGAAGCTCGATGGGTACAGCCGTTTCTGCTTCGGTGCGCCATTCCAGCACGCGCACCTGGGCGTTCTTCGTGTTTTCATCTTCAAGGACTACCCGACAACACAGCCCGGCACCATTGCATAGATCAAAGGCATCCTCGGAGCGCAGGCGTAGCACCGTTACTACGTGATGGGAAATATCGGCGGGGAGGGTAAAGTTTTGGGCGCTCTGATCCAGCAACGGAACAAAGAAGCGCCTCATCAGGGCTCTCTCCGGTATTCAATACAAGCCCACTCAGCGGCATAGGTTACTGTGGGGGGGGTGGGAAAGCGTGAATTGAAGGTGTGGGTAACAAAATCCACCTTCTGCGCGAGGATACCGGAAAGCACCAGATATCCTCCCGGAGCCACACGGGCGCACAACTCAGAGGCAAGACGGACGTTCTCCTCCGCAAGGATGTTTGCCACCACCAAATCGAAACTCCCTTTGATTTTTTCTAGAGATTCGAGGGTTACCTCTATCCTGTCTTCACATCTGTTAATTGCGGCATTGGTATACGCAGTTTCTACTGCGACAGGATCGATGTCACATGCTACTGCGCTTTTGGCTCCTAAGGCAACCGCAGCAATAGCAAGGATCCCCGAACCTGTGCCTACATCAAGGACCTTGCGCACCCCTGCACCCGCATCATAGCGCGCTGCGATAAATTCGAGACACAAACGGGTAGTCCCATGGGTTCCGGTGCCAAAGGCCATTCCTGGATCGAGGGTTACAACGGCATAGCCTGGATATTCCCCCTCTTCCCAGCTCGGCTTTATCACAAGACTGTTGCCGATCTTGACTGCGCTGAAGTACTGTTTCCATCCTTCAGCCCAATCTTGCGCCCCAATCTCTCGCCACGCCAGTCTTGGCGCGCTCAGCCCTACCACTTCAGCACTGAGCCGCGCATGAAGCTTCTGCACCAGTGTTTCAGGAACAGCATGCGCAGGGAAGTAAGCCTTGATGGTATATGTGTCAGAATAGATCTCGTCCGGGTCAGGCACTACGAAGGTATCGAGCTTGCGCTCATCCACAATAACGCCTGTACTTCCCATCTCAACCATCACTTCACACACAGCATCGGTGCTTGCAACAGGAATTGGGCAAGATATTTCATACCAGTTTTCAGTCATTGCGCTTATGTAGCAAATCGTACCCATAAACGCAATAAACATTGGAATTTGAATAAAATTTCTTGACATGTGAATCCAAAAGCACGATAAAAGTAACGCCTGACTAATGAACGCAATCTGGATTCATGCAACAAAAAATACCATACAAGGTATGCGGCTTGCTCCCTGGTTTAACACACACAACTGGATGCGATCCACAGCCGTCAAAAAACCCGAGCACCACACTCAATTAAAGATAGCTTTTATTTCGCGTTTATTGCATAACGCCCTTTTTCTGTTATAGATAAGCGCACTACACATTATAAGTTTTTGAGAAAAATATGAGTTCTGGTTCTGGAAAAAGCGTCCTCCTTCTCTCTGATGCCACCGGCGATACCGCGGAAAAAATGGTAGCTGCAGCTCTCACTCAATTTCAGCATGAGGAGGCACAGGTAACCCGTGTAAGCAATGTACGGAGAAAGAACCAGGTATACGCAGCCTTAGATAAGGCGGCACAGCAACAGGCGATGGTTATCTATACCCTCGTCAATCGTGACCTGTCGCGGCTGGTGCATGAAGAGTGCAGCGCTATGGGACTAATCAGCGTTGACATCCTCACTCCGCTGCTGGTGCGCCTGACAGAGTTTTTAGGCACTACCCCCAACGAAACGCCGGGCTTGCTCCACAGTGTTGACGATGACTACTTTCGCCGCATTGATGCCGTCGAGTTTACCGTGCGGAACGATGATGGGCAGGAAACACGTTTTCTCGACAAAGCGGATATTGTGTTGGTGGGGGTATCGCGCACCAGCAAAACCCCCCTTTCCATGTATCTGGCACACCGGGGCTGGAAGGTGGCAAACATCCCCCTGGTGAGCGGGATAGCTCCTCCACCGGAATTGCTCAGCCTGCAGCACAACCGGGTATGTGGACTGATCATTAAGTCGGAACGCCTGGTAGAACTGCGCGCCGCACGCTTGCGCAACATGGGCCTCGACCAGCGCAAAGCATATGCTCAGTTTGAGCAGATTGATGAGGAGCTGCAGGAGGCAAAAAAGTTTTTCCGCCGCCAAAAGTGGGCCATTGTAGACGTTACCGGCAAAGCAGTGGAAGAAACAGCCAACGAAGTGTTGATAAAACTAAAAATGGTTTAAACACACCCAACATTAAACCTTCGCACTAACTTAAGTGCTACATTTAACAACCCTTGTCTTAACCAATCCAAAGGAGCTGTAATCATGAAAATCATGGTAGTAGAAGACGAAAAAAAAGTTGCAAGTTTTATCAAGCGTGGTCTTGAAGAGGAAGGCTTCTCTGTCGATATCGCCGCCAATGGCGAAGAAGGTCTGTACATGGCAGAGGCGAATCATTACGACCTTATCCTCATGGATGTGATGCTGCCTAAAAAAGATGGCCTTACTGTTATCCGAGAGCTGCGGGAAAAAGGGATCAAAACCCCGATCCTATGTCTGACCGCCAAGGACAATGTAGATGACATAGTTGCGGGTCTCGACAGTGGCAGTGATGACTACCTCACTAAGCCTTTTGCGTTTGCTGAACTCCTTGCACGTGTACGTGCACTGGTACGCCGCAGTGGTGAAGATCGCGGCGCGGAGATCTTCTTTGCCGACCTGCGCCTCGACCCAGTCAGTCACAGGGTATGGCGTGGCGATAAAGAGATCGACCTTACCGCTAAGGAGTACGGTCTGCTCGAGTACTTCATGCGTTCCCCCAATCAGGTGCTAACCCGCACCATGATCGCCGAGCACGTATGGGACTACACCTTCGACTCTTTCACCAACATTATCGATGTGTATGTCAACTATCTGCGCAAAAAGATCGACAAAGACTTCGACAAGAAGCTCATTCATACCATCCGTGGTGTAGGGTATGTTCTCAAAGAAGACTGATGCCTGTCTGAACAACAAAAACGTACTGAGGTGCGTGTTTATCCTGGCACTGGCTGTCGCTATGACAGCCGGTGCCACCCTCTATAGTGCGCTCACCACCTTGGCGCACTCCACCATCGCAGCAGCGCTTTCTCCCCTTGTTTTGGCTCTAGTCCTGATCTTGGTGCTGTTATTGGCAGCATTTTATCTCGCCCGCAAGATAAGTGCGTGCGCAACGGGAATGAGCGCTCTTGTCGCCCACTGCAAACAGACCAATGTTGACACTCTGAGCAAACCTTTCGCTTCTGAACATAGATGTCGCGAGCTTCATCCCCTGTTCGATGCGTACAATAAAATGCTCGAACGCCTGTCTGAATCCACAAGCCGCATCCGCCAGTTTTCTGGGGATGCGTCGCACGAGCTACGTACCCCACTCACTATCGTGCGGGGCGAAACTGAAGTTGCACTGCGCTGGGGCAAAACCAAGGAGGAGTACCGCAACACCCTCATCTCCAATATGGAAGAGATCGAGCGCATGGGGCGGATAATCGAGGACCTCCTCACCCTGGCGAAGAGCGAGGCGGGGGAACTACCCCTCTCCATCACCACTCTGAGCTTAAGTGATCTCCTGCAGGAGATGTATCTCCAGGCGTGTAAACTCGGAGCGGATAAAAACATCGAAGTGTATCTGCAACATGAGGCAGACAAAGAGATCCGTCTCGAAGGTGACGACCTGCGCCTGCGCCAGATGTTCTGGAACCTGCTTAGCAATGCGCTCCGCTACACCCCGGAGCATGGGCGTGTAGACATCAAACTCGAATGTGACGGCAGCAATGCTATTGTTGCAATTCGCGACACTGGCATCGGAATCGAACCTGACCATATTCAGCATGTCTTTGAACGCTTTTATCGTACCGACGAGGCGCGCAATCGCACCGACGGCGGCACTGGGCTAGGGTTGGCTATTGTAAAATGGGTGGTAGAGGCGCACAAAGGCACGATTAAGGTTGAATCTGAAGTCAACGTCGGGAGCACCTTTACCGTCACCTTGCCGCTAGGATAGATCGAGCTGCCCTACACGTGCTGCAACAGCCAGGCATAGTTGAAGTGAAGTGAAGCAAAGCCAAGCCATTGCCCCCACCTTAAAAGTCTGGTAAATCTGCCGCGCGGTAAAACATATTTCAACCCCTCATTGACAATATTCGACAAGGATATCTCATGCGAGCTCTCTGTTTCTGTGTTGCGTTAAGCGTAATCTATCTCCTTGTTCCCGGTATTAGCATAGGTGCCGGACCCGACTTTGTGCGGCTGAGCAAAGAGCTTAAGCCTGCAGTGGTTAATATAAGCACCTCACGCAACAACGCCATGTCAATTTCTGCTGGCGGGGAAACCACGCTTCTCGATGACTTCCTCAATCACTTGCGCCCGTCACGCAGTGAAGACTCTTCCATGCAGCAGTACCTGGGCTCCGGGTTTATCATCTCTGCCGATGGATATGTTCTGACCAATAAGCATGTGGTGGATGACGCGCGTAAGGTCACGATTAAAACTGCCGATGGTCAGACTTATCCCGCAACTATTGTGGGTTCAGATCAGAAACTGGACATTGCCCTGCTTAAATTTGAGCCGGCAGTGCAACTACCCACCGTATCCATTGGTGACAGCAACAAACTTGAAGTGGGAGAGTGGGTTCTAGCGATTGGAAATCCGTTTGGACTGGAGCAAACAGTAACCGCGGGGATCGTTTCAGCCAAAGGGCGGGTGATTGGCGCCGGTCCCTACGATAACTTTATCCAGACCGATGCGTCCATCAACCCCGGCAATTCCGGGGGACCACTGTTCAACACCAATGCAGAGGTTGTGGGGATAAACACCGCCATAGTTCCGCGCGGGCATGGAATCGGCTTCGCTACTCCAATTAATGCAGTAACCGCTATTTTACCCCAGTTGCGCCACAATGGGCATGTAACCCGGGGCTGGCTGGGACTTACTATTCAGAGCATCACCCCAGCCTTAGCTGAAGCGTTTGAACTCCAAAATACGCATGGAGCACTAGTTTCTGCCGTACACTCCCCTTCCCCAGCGGCAAAGGCCGGCTTGAAACATGGCGACATCATCCTGAAGTTTAACGGACAAGCGGTTAAGCAAATCAACGACCTCTCGCGTTTGGTGGCGCAAGTTCCACTGGGTGAAAGTGCGGCGCTCACTGTTCTACGTCAGAGCAAAGAGTGGCAAACCAAGGTGGAGATTATTGCCCTTGCGGGACCTGCCCCGCCCCAAGCAAGTACTGATCTCCCAGAAGATAAGGATCGGGCGCCGGCATCACTGGGGCTCACTCTGGGCAACATCACCCTCCCCCTGCGCAAACAGTACGGCATTCTTGCAGAACACGGCACAGTAGTTACCTCCATCATCCCCGGATCTGCGGCTGCGGAGAGTAGCCTCGCCCCTGGCGATGTGATTCTGGAATATAACCAGATTCCGGTAAATAACACGTTCGAATTGCTCCATGCAGTAAGTCAGGATGAGGAATATCTGCTCAAAAGTGTGCGCCTCTTAGTCCAACGGGGCGAAAGCTTGTTTTTCGTGGGCATTACCCCACTTAAGCAGCCAGATGACCTGTAGTTACACAACACATCTGTGCGTTTACACAGTGTACAGCACATGGTGCTGTGTTAATTTTACAGCATGCGTATAAAACTAAAACATCAAGTGTTTATGGCTCCGGCAACAGTTCTTTGCATTGCTGTGATGCTCCTGGCTTTTTTGCAGTATACTTACTGGGATCTGTCGGTAAAACGGCGCCAGGCCAGCGATCTGGGAAAGTCGTTTATCGCGCTGGCGGAAGCGGATCTATCTGCGAAACGGATTCAGGGGCTGGCGCTCTCCATGCGCCATTCAATCAGCATTGATACCAGCCGCCTCGAAGAGATGGATATGCTCTACACCCACCTCACCGATGCACTGGAACGCGCAACGACCTACCTGGAAATTGAGCAGGAACGGCTGCAAAATCTGGAGGCCATTGTAGCGAACCTCAACCCTGAAAAGGGGATAGACACGGAGCGTTTTCTTGCTACCCTTGATATTCTACGCCCGCAGTTGGTGCACCTGATCGAGATAGCGCGAAGTCAACGCGGGAAACTCAAGAGCCTGCGCAACCAGAGCATGGATGAACTGGTGGCACGCACAACCTTGGTATCGTTAGTGGTAATGAGTGCCGCCATCATTATCGGAATTTTTCTCTCGTGGTTTTTTTCGCGCCGGATTTTACGCCGCATCCAGGTGATCTCCAATGACGCTAACAACCTATTGCGTGGCGAAAGTTCCCTGACTGACTCACCGGAGACCATCAGCGATGAGCTCGACGATCTGACGGTTTCTCTCAACACCATGGCCGACAAAATGATCCGCGTAGTGGGAGCAGAGAAACTTCTTCAGGGGGCAGAAGATGAGCGTAGACGCATTGCACGTGATCTTCACGACCAGACCCTGGCAGACCTCTCCAACGTATTGCGCACTATCCAAGAGATCAAAAAAAATAGTGAATGCCGCGATGCGTTTGAAAACTTAGAGCGACGTTTGCAAGGTGCAATCAATAACCTGCGCGAGGTTATGGATGACCTGCATCCGCAGACGCTTGATGTGCTTGGCCTTACAGCGGCGCTTGAGGCACATCTGGAAAGTCACGAGAACGATCTCAATATTGAAACAAATTTTTTTGCCTCTGCGGCAGCTGAAGAGCTAGATCTGCCCAAACAGACTCAATTGCAGCTGTACCGTATAGCATCGGAAGCGGTACATAATGTGTACAAACACGCCGATGCCACACGCTTGGAATTCACCTTCGACTGTACCGACACCGACCTGATTCTGATGGTAGAGGACAACGGCAAGGGGTTTGAAGCGCGGCCTGACTCCAGCGGCAGAGGAGTACGGAATCTCCAGGAACGGGCACGTATCATTGGAGCCAAACTCAAGTGGAAGCCGTCGCGCTTCTCATCCGGCACCTGCTTTGAGTTAATTATGCCCCTGGCTAAGACACCTATAGACACTGATATCGCCTGAGTTTCAGGCCTATATAAAAGAAAAGGAGCTGCTCATGGAAAAGATTCGGGTAATCATTGCAGAAGATAACCCCAGAGATTTTGAATTTCTCGAACAACTCCTGCATGCCTCTACCCAAGCGGAGTTTGATATAGTACGCGCTGCCGACGGCGACACCGCCCTCGAACTGGCGCTGAAGATAGAGAACCCTCTGGTGGTAAGTGATATCCAGATGCCAGGACTCAACGGCATCGACTTTGCGAAAGCGCTGTGGAAAGAAAAACCCCAGGCGCGCATCGTGTTTTGGAGTCAGTTCAAGGATGAGATGTATATCCGCGCACTGCTCAAGATTGTCCCTCCAGAGACCGTGTACGGCTACATCCTGAAGTCCAACACGGCTGAGCGCATTGGTGCCGCCGTTACTACAGTGCTTCTGGATGAACAGTGCTGGATCGACCCCGAAGTGCGCAAGGTACAGGGGCGCAGCGGCCACACCCAGACCGGTCTGTCCGATATAGAATTTGAAGCACTTATCGATATATCCCTGGGGCTAACCGACAACCTTATTGCACAGCGCCGCTATCTGTCACGCCGCGGGGTGCAAAGTCGCCTCAACTCTCTGTACAACAAGCTGTGTATCGATCAGGAGCAGTTTCAATCAGAAAAGGTTGGAGATGCCTTCAACCCGCGCAACCGTGCGGTAGCGGTGGCTATTAACCGCGGTCTCATAAACGCTTTTGCCATGGAACACGAGGAAGCACAGTTGCAAAAGTGGCTCGAAACCTTTAAAAAACGCAACAAGATAGCTTAAAAAACGGCACCCATTCAGCACCAGAGGTGGTTTCAAAGAGAACCTTAATAGTGCCAAAGCTTTATTTACGTAACTGATAGCGCCGCACCGCGTTGTTGTGCTCCCGCAGGGTTCTAGAAAAGTAATGCCCCCCTTCGCGCGTGGCCACGAAATAGAGCGCATCATCGTCGGCCGGGAACGCTGCTGCATATAGCGCCGCCGCACCTGGGCTCGCGATGGGACCGGGGGGAAGCCCGGGGATGGTGTAGGTGTTGTAGGGGTGATACTGCTGCAGGTGAGCACGGGTAAGGTTACCGTCAAAGTTTTCCTGCGCATAGATAACTGTAGGATCGGACTGCAAGCGCATATTGCGCTGCATGCGGTTGTGAAACACTGCAGAGATGCGCGCCATCTCCTCTTCGTTGCCAGCTTCTTTCTGAATTATGGAGGCAAGGGTAAGAAGCTCATGCGGAGTAAGGTTACGCTTGGCTCCCGCCTCCACCAACTCTGGTTTCAAGTGCGCCTGCATCTGCTCCACCATGGTGCGCAACACCACCGCCTCACTGGTTCCGGGAGCAAAGTGGTAAGTCTCCGGGAACAGGTACCCCTCCAGCGTATCAACCTGCAGCCCCACACTCTCCAGGGCAAGACTTGCAATAAACTTTTCATCTTCAAGCAGATGGGTGTAACGCTCGATGCTCCCAAGCCCAGCGGCGGCACAGCGGGCGACAACTTCGTGGAGCCGCAACCCCTCAGGCACAGTGATGTGTACCATCTCCACCCTGCCACTGCGTAGAATCTCCAGCACCTCAAGGGGAGTTTGTGCTCCTGAAAACTGATACACCCCAGCATGAATGCCCCGATCTGCCTGTTTCAAGCGTGCCAACAATCGCAGTGCACGTGCATCCGCCACAACCTCGGCCTGCGCTAGCTCCTGCGCTACTGAGGCAAAGGAGCGCCCCGTGGCAACCTCCACCAGAACTGGCTGTGGCGGTGCGATAGGGCGCACACTGAACCAAGTTAACACCCCCACAGGGATTCCCAGCAGCATAATCAGCCCCACCACCACGGCGAGAACAGTATTGCGTATAGTTCCGTTCAAATCTGCCCCCAAGGGTTAAAAGT